>JANXOV010000092.1 GCA_025357635.1 Pseudomonadota bacterium | reverse complement strand
GTTGTGTAAATCCCGCCTTTTCACGCGCAGCAATCAATAGTCGCAATAACTCCTTGTGCTGGGGACTTCGCAGAGACTTCAATGAACGACCCTCTAATATTATCGAGAGTCGATACAAATAATCCCAATATCGGATTATCCCATTTCGTCATAATTAGAAGTGGTGATGTGAAGTCGATCAAGGATTCTGCTTATTGCGATACTGTTTGTTACGGTTCCTTTTGCGTGGGCGTCGCCTGACATCGAAAATTGGTTGAAATGCAAGGTGGGTCACGTCGCAACAACGTGAATGCTGCGACTATGCAGCTTGCGAAATAAGGCCGTTACAAATTGCCAAAGGAATGCCGAATCGTGTACGCAAGAAGAGTTGGGCTTTCTGCACTGATATTGGTATCAAGTTGCCTAGCTGCTTGCGGTGGCGGCGGTACATCGGCAACTCCTAACTCCGGCACCGGCAATTCGAACGATCAACCATTGATGTGGAATTCCGGGCAGTGGGACAACACAACATGGTCCTGAAGCGAGACGCCTCTATGCGAAATCGAATCAATGTAGGTGCCTTGACTATCGTACTTGCAGCAACCGCGTTCGAGGTGTCGGCTGGCACGGTGACGGTTCCGAATACATTTACGTCAGGGACTCCTGCAAAAGCCACTGAGGTTAACGCAAACTTCTCCGCCATCGCCGCGGCTGTCAACAGCAGCGCAAATGACATCGCAACCCTTTCAACGACGATCAAAAATATTCCGGCTGGTCCTCAGGGACCTGCGGGGATTCCCGGCCCCGTCGGGGCGCAAGGTACTACGGGTTCCCAAGGTCCCGCCGGTCCGCAGGGGGCTACTGGGCCTGCCGGTCCAGCAGGGCCGGCGGCCATGCAAGTCAAGGATAGCTTGGGAAACGTCGTGGGGTCCTACCTGTCGGCGTCCTACGATCCCTTCTATCACGAAAACAGCACAACTCAGGCCGGTTCCAGCCCGCGAGAATTCGTATTCATACGCGCTTTCAGTCGATCCTTTGCGGTACGCTTTAGTTCTGCACGGCTCGGTGCGCTGGTGGACTATACCGTCTCCTTTGCCTCGTATGACTGTACCGGGCCAGCGCTGCTGATTCCTCAGCCCATTGCAATCGGATTTACGCCCGTCATGCCGATACTGCCTTATGCGGCCGTGCTCAACTCGACGGCTTACATTGGCGGCACCGTCGTATTGCCGCTCAGTACGGCATTTAGCTATTTACACTTCGATGGGACGTCGACGGTTTGTACGCTTTATGGTGGAAGCGGATTGACCAGTCAGTGGGTTCACGTAGTTGCGACCTTTGACCTGTCGACGTTGAATCTCAATCCGCCGCTTTCCGTTCAGTAGGTTCGACAAGCATCATCCGGACTCATAGGGCGGATGTCTCAATTTCCGGCATTAACCGCCCGGCGACTCCGTGTGCGCTGGTATCGGCCCGTTCGTTTTGGATATTCCAGCGCTTCACAGTGCAGCATCGCAAGCTGCGCAACCCTTCTTGCAAGTTCAGGGTTCAGACGACACACGCCATCGCCCTGAATTGAAAAGTCTGCACCGCTGAATGTCTCTTCTTTGATGAGTTGGAGTACGGCTCGATCGACAACCGGACGCATAGGTTCCATGTGATCGAGGGCGAATGCTGGACTAAGTCCCTGAAATTGCTTTTTGTTGTGCATGATCCCAAGGGTTGGATCGTAGCCGTTAGCAATCAGATGAATCTGAACTCGCGAGATCAGGACCGCATAGGCATAGTTCAACATCGCATTGACTGGATGTGAAGCGCCGCGATTGTAACCGCCACGGCCATGCTTCAATTGGATTCCATACCGCATAGCGGATCGTGACTTGTAGGTGTTCCAATCATCTTGTATCGGGTATTGCTTGAGTGCTCTCCATTTCAATGGAATGCCGGTCCAAACACGAAAGTATTCGCCGGCAATACCGCCTTCGAACCCCAACAAACTGGGATACGATGTTGGCGGACGTTTTCGTAGAAGCTTTGCTCGGCTTTTGAGCTTTTCGCAGGCACGATCTCGCACTAATGAAGCGGGCAAGTATTCTTCGAGCGTCCGCAGAGAATTCTCGGCCTTCTGACGAATGAGATCGATGGCGAAAGCCAATCTTGCGCGCGGGCAATCTCTGGTTTTTTGCTGCCAATCAACTTTATTCGACGAGGCTGCTTGACCGCCAGAAGTAAGGACCGATGCGAATGTTCCATTCCAGCGCAATCGAATCAGTGGTACGCGTTGCGTCGCCAACCAATCGATGGCATCCAGTGTAATGTTGCCCGACCCGTCGAGGACCACCACGGCAGGGGGAACGTCCAGGGTTCCGGGAAAGAGTCGCCACCATCGCCGATCAGCCGGAAAATGAGTGTTGCCATCGTGAACCAGAAGTGAGCCTTTTTCCACGCGCAATGAAAGGCCGTGACCCGTCAAAATAAGCGAACTTGATTCACGGTCTCGGATGCGACGAGAGATTTTGGGTTCGGATTGTTTCAACCAATAGCGCGATCTGGATGCCCACTCCGAACCCGCGAGCGCACCTACTGGTCCTACAGCGTCCCACGCCAAATGTTGGCGAGATATTTCTTGGTCAATTCCCATTCGCTACGTACACTCGCGGAGCATGCCGGGATTACATCTGTTTTATCAATGATATCAGTAGATTGTACGCGCATTACAAAACGATGGAGCACAACAATCGATTCTTCAATAGGCAATTTGCAATCGCTCCGATTGGTCATAATCAGCAGCTTGGCAAGTGACGTACCGATGAAATCTCTCATCAATTTGATAGGTAAAAACACCCGACTGACGTCATCCAGCGGGGTGGAAATCAGCATTCCGTGCTGCAATGCTCGCGCGACAAGGGTCAGAGAATTTTGCGCGCGCCTTAGCTCCGCTACGGAAAACGATTGAATTAACTTAATAGACGGTCCGATAGCCAGCGCCGATCTTGGATCAATTAAAATCCACATCCGGCGTATATTTTTTCGAGTACTTTTTTCGTCGGTGTTGAATTTGCGCACAATGAATTCTAAAACGTGGCTCCTGAAATCGTTGTCGTCGCGTTCGCTTTCGTTTCGCAGCCATTCTTGGGTTGCACCCAGAAACTCACGTATGAACTGTTGGTCGACTTTTATGCCCTCTGGCCTCCACGATGCTGCAATGGCGTTTTTCCGCTGAAGTAGCTTCCACCATCTCGTTGCAAGGCCGAAATAGCCGCCGCTAAAGCGAGAGGCCGCTTTTGCCCGTTGAAGTTGAACTCGATTTAGACACTGAATCCATGCGTCCCGGGCAGCGATTGGATCGACGTCATAGCCCGACAACCAAAGCGCAAAAAGCGCTTCATCAGCACGATCACTTTCAGTCATTAGCCGGTCGGCAGCGATTGCTTGATCTAAAACTTCCGTGTTCCAGAACCGCTTGACTCCGCGCCCCCGGCCACCGCTCTACCCGCTCTACACGAATGTTGAATTTGATGCGGATGCATGGAAATCTGAATATCCTACGTATTTAATTAGTCCACAAAGATGG
>JANXOV010000090.1 GCA_025357635.1 Pseudomonadota bacterium | reverse complement strand
GCGGTGGCGATTCTTGCCCGCGAACCTCAACTATATGTGCCGGCATTGAGCGTCGCGGGTGTTGATGAAATCATCACCATTCAAACGCCCACGGCGGAATTCGATCCGGATACCTTCGAAAGCGCCGTCGGGGCGTTGATTCTCGCGCGCCGGCCGGACATCGTGCTGGTGGCACACAGCGTTGACTCTTTTGGATACGCCGCCGCGCTCGCGGCCCGCCATGGATTCGGGTTCGCGACGGATGTCTTCAAGATTGAGCGCATCGAGGGCGAGTTGGTTGCCACCCGCGGCGGCTACGGGCAGAAGGTGTGCGTCGAGGTCGACTTCCCGAATCGAAGCACCGCGCTGCTGGCGGTGCGTCCCACTGTTTTCAAACCGCCCGAAGCGTCGGCCGCACCGGCGGTGACGGCGTTCGCAGCGCCGGCTGTCACGAGCCGCTCCGAGGGCGGGGAATTCACGGAGTTGAGTTCCGCGGACGATGTCGACATGACCGCCGCCGAGTTCATCTTGAGCATCGGCCGCGGCATCGGCGAAGAAGCCAATGTTCCGCAGTTCAGTGAGCTTGCGGACTCCATTGGCGCGACGCTGGGATGTTCACGTCCCATCGCCGACGCGGGTTGGCTGCCAAAAAGCCGGCAGGTGGGTCAGTCCGGAAAGACCGCGACGGCCTGCAAGCTGTACATCGCCATGGGCGTATCGGGCGCCATTCAACATCTGGCGGGGATGAAACACGTCACCACCATCGTCGCCGTCAACAGCGATGCCGAAGCCTCCATTTTCGGTGTGGCCAAGTACGGCATCGTCGGCGATGTTTTCGAAATAGCCGAGGAGCTACGCCGTCATTTTTAAACTCATCCCCGCACACGCCGCCGGCGAGCACCACTCATGACGGCCAGCATCACGCCCGCCTCAGTACCGGCAGACAGCCCGTATGTTCTGGAGCGCGGCATCGACTGGACAGGCGCGTTCTGGGTGGCGAGCGGTGTACCGCCGCTGGTCCTGTTCTCGATCGGCGCGGTGGCGGCGACGGTCGGAAAGTTATCCTGGGTGATATGGATGGCATCCATCGCGCTGGGCTTCATTCAATCCTTCACCTACGCGGAAATCGCGGGCCTGTTCCCCAACAAGGCCGGCGGGACCTCCATCTATGGCGCCATCGCCTGGGTGCGCTATGGGAAGATCATTGCGCCCATTTCCGTCTGGTGCAATTGGTTCGCCTGGTCACCCGTTCAGGCGACGGGCTCAGCGCTGGCAGCCGGGTACATCCTCACCGGCTTGTTCGCTCCCGACGCCCTGATCAACACCTGGCACGTAACATTGCTGGATCTGAGTTCCATCAAGGCCGGATTGAGCCTGCGCATCAACGCGATCTTCATCCTGGGTGCGGTCATCCTGCTGGCGGTGAAGTTCATTCAAGACGGCGGAATCCTGCGCTCGGCCAATACAACCAAGATCCTCGGCATCTCGGCGATGATCCCGCTGATCCTGATAGGCGTCGTGCCCATCCTCACCGGCGACATCGTCGAGGCCAATTACTTCCCTCTGGCGCCGCTGACGCATGATGCGGCCGGCAAAGTCATGGACGGGACCTGGAACATGGCGGGCATCACCGTGTTTGCGGCCGGCATGTTCCTCGCCGCCTGGTCGACCTATGGCTTTGAAACCGCCGTGTGTTACACGGGCGAATTCAAGAACCCCAAAACGGATACGTTCAAGGCGATTTTCTATTCCGGACTGCTCTGCGTGGTTGTGTACACCCTGGTGCCGTTCGCCTTCCAGGGGTTTCTGGGCCTCAGCGGCATGTTGGCGCCGGACATCTACAGCGGCATGGGTGTTGCCGCAGTCATGGCAAAGATGGTGCACGCCGGACGCATTGGCGGCATGATCGTGGTGGTCATGCTGGTCCTTGCGTTGGTATTGTCGCTGATGACCTCGATGGCGGGGTCATCGCGCACGCTGTATCAGGCCTCGTTGGATGGCTGGCTGCCACGGTATTTGTCCAAGGTCAACGCCCATGGCGCCCCCACCGCTGCCATGTCCACCAATCTCGTATTCAATCTGCTGTTGCTGCTGATGTCGGATTCGGTGTTTGTGATCGGCGCGGCGAATGTCGGCTACTTGATCTTTAATTTTCTCAATCTGAACGCCGGCTGGATTCACCGGCTGGACCGGCCGACACAGTACCGGCCCTGGCGCGCGCCCACCTGGATTCTCGCAGCAGGCACACTGCTGTCCTTCGCCAATCTGGCCTTCATGGGTTTCGGCGCAGACGTGTACGGCGCCGGAACACTGAACACGGGACTGATCTTCGCCGCGCTGATCGTGCCAGTATTCGTGTACCGGCACTACATCCAGGACAAGGGAGAGTTTCCGAGCATCATGGCTCAAGACCTGGATTTCGTCGACGGCGATCGCATCGTCAAGCGCGGCGGCATTTTCCCTTATCTGGTGCTGGTGCTGGGCGTCATCGTGGTCGTCATTACTCATCAACTCGCGGTCTACTAGAACATGCTCATCACCGGCATCAAAAGCAAACCGGTCTATACGCCCTTGAGTGCGGATATCGGCGGGCGCTACCATCTGATGCTCGGAATGGGTGTGGGCGCTGCACCCTTGCTGCGGGTGGTGGCGCAAATGCGCACCGAGGCCCCCTCCGCACTTGCCAATACGCGCGTCCTGTATGTGCCGCCGTCCGGCGATGCCGCGCAGGCGCACGTGGCGGAATTCCAGAACACCGGCGTCGCCGAGGTCCGCACATTTGGCAACGCGCAGGCGCTCTTGGCGGCATTCAGCGCTCTGCTTACGCAGGCGCTGATGGGCACGAGGCTGTACGTCGCAGGACCGGAAAGCTTCATGGGCCTGGGCATGAAGATCGCATTGCAATTCAATCTGAACAAGGACGAGATACGCGCCGAGGAATCCGGTTCGCTGGCGCGTCGCGTCCATTGCGTGCATTGTCGCGCGGAGACCGAGGACGTGCGCACGAACGTCGTGCAATGCGTGGGCTGCTCGCGCTGGTTGCTGGTGCGGGACCACTACTCCCGGCGTCTTGCGGCCTACATGGGTGTCATGGCCGACGCCGAAGCTCCCGGTGAATTGCCGCCCATTCAGGAGGTGTTCGCGTGAGCGAATCGCAGACCATCGCGGTGCAGGTCGCGGCGATCGAGCAGGTCACCCCGCTGATCAAGCATTTCACGCTGGCGCCGCTCGACGGCGGCAACCTGCCCGCGTTCTCCGGCGGATCTCACATCATCGTGGTGATGCGCGGGGCAACGCGCACCTTCCGCAATCCGTATTCGCTGCTCAGCCCCCCGAACCGTCTCGAAGCCTATGAGATCGGCGTGCGGCGCATGGAGGAATCGCGCGGCGGCTCTCATTTCCTGCACGACGCCGTGCGAGTGGGGACCCGGCTCGAAATCGCACATCCGGTCAATCTGTTCCCCTTGGACAAGATCGCGCGCAAGCACGTGCTGATCGCCGGCGGCATCGGCATCACGCCGTTCCTCGCGCAACTGGAAGACCTGCACGGCGGCGCAGTCCCGTATGAGTTGCATTACTCGGTTCGCTCGCCTGCGCATGCCGCGTTTCTCGACCGGTTGCGCGATCGCGAAGGCGAACGAGTACGCATGTACTGCGACAGCGCCGGAGAAGCCATCCCCTTCGACGCCTTGTTGTCGACGCAACCGCTGGGTACACATGTGTATGTGTGCGGGCCCGAGGGCCTCATCCGGCGCGTGATCGACACCGCCAAGGCCAGCGGCTGGCCCGGCAGCCACATTCACTGGGAGCAGTTCAGCGTCCCGCCTGTCGGTGACGCATTCGACGCATTCCTGGCGAAATCACAGCGCATGGTGCATGTGCTGCCCGATCAGACACTGCTGGAAGCCATCGAGGCGGCCGGCATCGATGTGCCCTACCTGTGCCGCGGCGGGGTGTGCGGCTTCTGTCACACGCGCGTGACCGGATTGGACGGCGAACTGATCCACAACGACCACTACTTGTCGGATGCGGAAAAGTCCGCGTGCAAGAGCATCATGCCGTGTGTGTCGCGCGCGCGCGGCAAATCGCTTGTTTTGGATTTATGAGCGCATCGCACGGAGCATCAAGCATGAACGCCGCATTCAATCCCGACGAGAGGTTCAGGGACGATTTCAGCTACCACAACAGCGAGCAGGCGATCCGCCGCTTTCCCCTGCCGTTTCCCGAAGATGAATACATGTACTCGGTCAACATCGAGCCGCATCTGCCCGGTCCGC
>JANXOV010000033.1 GCA_025357635.1 Pseudomonadota bacterium | reverse complement strand
GCACATTGCCGCGCTCGCGCGCCTGCTGCAGGCGGCGCTGCGAGGGCTCTTCGGTGCGTTCGGAGTTTTCCGTTTCAGCCATCAGCGCACGCCCGCTGCCGAGGTGGAAACCAGATCCGACGCCATGACCAGCGCGTCCTGAATCAGATGGCCCATGCCGGTCATGATGCTATCCATGCCGACGATGAGCGCGAAAAAGCCCGCCAGCATGGTGATGGGAAAGCCGATGCCGAACAGATTCAGCTGCGGTGCCGCGCGCGTCACGACACCCAGCGCCAGATTCACGATGATGAGGGCCACCGTCGCAGGCAGTGCGATCAGCAGGCCGGACTCGAAAACCCGCGCGCCCCAGCCCGCAACGGCGCCGAAGAAATCGCGGTCCAGCGGAGCGGCGCCGACGGGCAGGGTTTGAAAGCTGCGCGCCAGCGATCCGAGCAGCACCAGATGACCGTCCACCGACAGGTACACCAGCATGCCCAGGATGGTGAACATCTGCCCCAAAACGGCCGTGTTGGCGCCGCGCTGCGGGTCCACCAGCGTCGCATACCCCAGGCCCATGGTCATCGAGACGGTCTGACCGGCCAGCGCCAGCGCATCGAACACGAGTTGCACGGTCATGCCGATGGCAAGGCCAATCAGCACCTGATTCATGCTCGCCAGTGCGCCTGCGCCTGAGAAAATGCTCAAGTCCGCCGGCACCGGCGCGAGCGGCGCCAGGATGAACCCCAGCGCCAGGGAGAACGCGATGCGCGCGCTGCGCGGAACGAGTGAGGAACCGATGACGGGTGCCGCGAGCACGAATCCGCCGACACGCAGCAGCGGCCACCAGATGCGCAGCAGCGTAGCGGCGATTTCTGCCGCATCGATCGATACTTCCTTCACAGCGGCCACGCGCGTTCAGCCGATCACACTCGGAATGCTGGCGTACAGGTCGTGCGTATAGTCGATCAACACGCGCAGCATCCAGGGCCCGGCAATGAACAGGGTCAGCACCAGCATCAGCAGTTTGGGAATGAAGCTCAAGGTCGCCTCGTTGATCTGCGTGGCGGCCTGCAGCATGCCGATCACGAGCCCTGCCAGCAGCGCCATCAGCAGCAATGGCGCCGCGATCATCGAAGTGACGATGAGCGCCTGATGGCCCAGATCCAGCACCATGGAGGGCGTCATAGGTGGAAGCTCGATGCCAGCGTGCCCATCAACAGCGTCCAGCCGTCGACCAGAACGAACAGCATGATCTTGAACGGCAGCGACACGAGCATCGGCGAGAGCATCATCATGCCCATTGACATCAGCACGCTCGCCACGACCAGATCGATCACCAGAAAGGGAATGAACACCATGAATCCGATCTGAAACGCCGTCTTCAGCTCGCTGGTTAGAAAGGTGGGCATCAGCACGGACAGCGGCACGTCCTCGGCCGAGCGGAACGAGCCCTTGCCCGACAGCTTGGAAAACAACGCAAGGTCGGTTTCACGGGTCTGCGCCAGCATGAACCCCTTCAAGGGCTTGAGCGTGTTGTCGATGGCGATCTCGCCACTGAGCTTGCCATCCAGATACGGCTTGATGCCGGTATCAAAGGACTGCGTGATCACCGAACTCATGACGAAGAAAGTGAGAAACAAGGCCAGCCCGGTCAGCACCTGATTCGGCGGCGTCTGCGCCATGCCCAGCGCCTGGCGCAGAATCGACAACACAATGATGATGCGCGTGAACGCCGTCATCGACAGCAGGATGGCCGGCAGCATGGTCAGCGCCGTCATCAAAATCAGCACCTGGAAGGTGAGCGAGTAGGTCTGCGCACCGCCGGCGCCGGTCTTGACCGCAATCGCAGGCATCGCCGCCTGCGCCAGCGCGGAGGATTCCGGCAGCAGCGACAATGCCAGCACGCCCGTCAGCGCGGCCAGAATGCCTGCCACGCCTGCGCTTCGCCGGCTGCTCATCGCCCCTCTCCCGGCCGATGCATGAGATCGCGCAGCCGCTCGGCGAAGCTCACCGCGGGCGCAGCCGGCGGCATGGCGATGGGCGCCGGCAGCGGCGTCAGCGCCGTGAGCCCGTTCGAGCCAACTCCCAGCAGCACCTGAGCATCCCCTACACGCACCAGCACCAGCCTTTCACGCGGGCTGAGCGGCAGCTCATCCAGCACCGCCATGGCGCGGCTGTTGCGCGGGGTGGCCAGATTCAAGCGCTTCACCAGCCAGGTGATCACGAAAATCAGTCCGACGACGCAAATCAGACTCAAAGTAAGCTGCATCAACCCGCCCGCCGCAAGCGCGCCGATGGGAGCTGACGCCTCGCTCACTGCACCTGCTCCATGCGCTCCGTCTGGCTCACGACATCGGTCAGACGAATGCCGAACTTCTCGTTCACCACCACCACCTCGCCGCGCGCGATGCGCACGCCGTTGACCAGCACATCGAGCGGCTCACCGGCCAGCCGGTCCAGCTCAACAATGGCGCCGGGGGCGAGCTGCAGCAGATCGCGCACCGACATCCGCGCGCGGCCCACTTCCAGCGACAGCGTCACGGCCACGTCCAGAATCAGATTGATGTTCATTTCCTTGCCGGCCATCTGCCCGGCATTCGGGCCCAGATCCCCGAACTGCGCCCGCGGAGCGGCGTCCGCTTTCGTCTCACGTGTGCTCATGTTGCAACTCCATTCAAAATTCTCAATGCGTTGTGTCCCTGCGATACGCCGAAGCGGCCCAGATACAAGGGGATGTCTTCGGCCATCAGCACGACCTGCTCAGGCGCTTCGATTGAAATGACATCCCCCGGGGACAGCTGCACCAGTTCGCGCAGGGAGATCTGCGCATGACCCAGCACGGCGCGGGTTTCGATCTGCGCCGACTGCAGCGCAGCGCTCAGGGTTGGAGCCCATGATTCCTGCACCTTCGCGCGCTGCGAGCTGCCGTCCGCGCTCAACGCCTCGCGCACGGGGGCGATCTGCGATTCGGGCATAAGCCATTCGAATGCGCCGCTGGCGCCACCGAATTCGATGATGAATTTGACGGTGATGAGCGTATCCTGCGGCGCGCCGATCTGAATGAAGCGCGCGTCGTGCTCTTGTTTGACCACCTCCAATTCCAGCGGCGCGACCGGCGCCCAGGCGGAGCCGAAATCCGGCGCCAGAGCGCGCAGCATCACGCCCAGAAAGCGCTGCGCCGCCGGGGACGCGGCCGCCAGCGGGTCGTTGGAGACCCGGCCTGACCCGCCGAAAAAGCCGTCCAGAAGAGCCAACAACAGCGGCGGATCCACGCTCAGCAACGCCTGCTCGGGCAGCGGGTTGAATCGCACCACCGCGATGCTGGCCGGATTCGGCAGCGCCGCCAGAAGATCCGCCGACTTGCCGCGATCCAGCGATTCAAACTTGACCGAGGCTTCGCGTCCCAGCAGATTGGAAAGGGAACTCGTGGCGCGTAGGGCGAACGTCTTTGCCACGTACTCCAGGTTCGGCAGGCGCATGCGGTTGATCCGGTTCGCGGTGATGTCGAACGTGCGCACTCCTTCACGCGCGCTTCTCTCCAGCAGCGCCGCGGCCTCTGCATCGGAGATCACCGAACTTGCCGCTGCGGGCGGCGCATCAGGAGTGGCTTCCGGAGTTGTGCCCATCACTGCACCACGAAACTGGTGAACAGCAGATCATCGACCGGCGGCGCGCCTTCTTTCTTGGAGATGTTGCGCACTTCGGTGAGCGCCTCCTGACGAAGCTTCTCCTTGCCTTCGCGCGACATCAACGATTTGTAGTCGCGGTTGCTGATCAGCAGCAGCAGATTGTTGCGGATCAGCGGCACGTTCTTCTGCACGCCGTCGATGGCCTTCTGATCGCGCGCCATGAGCTCGACGGTGATCTGCAGGAAGCGCACGGCGGCGGAGTCCTCGAAGTTCACGACCAGCGGCGGATCGATGGCGAAGTAGATCGCCGCCTTTCCGGGCTCGTCATGATCGACGTGCTTGGCCTCCACCGGTACGACGACAGTGATCTTGCCGTCAGGCGCGAGCTTCATCTCCGGCGGCGGATGGAGCTTTGCGTTGATGAAGCCTCCGGCCACCACGGCGCCCAGACACAACACGAAAACGCCGATCGCATTGATCAGCTTGGGAAGGATGCCCGGCGCCTTGGCTGCGGGTACGGGTTCCGCTTCGGCTTCTTCTGCCATGTCTGCAATTCCTCACGCGATGAAATTCGCTGCAAGGCATGCAAGCAAGTTCTGTACCACGCGGCAGACGCGTTTTTTTGTCGTTTGTGCTCAAGGAGTTAGCGAGTCGCCAGGGCATCGTGATCGTCCCTGGCGCGAGCCTGCGTCAGAATTTTGGCGGTGCCGGCGCGCGTTCGTTTCAGGCCGGAAACTGCAGCGTCACTTTCAACCCGGGCTGCGCGTCGTCCAGGCTCAGGCGCGCGCCATGCAGCTTGGTCACTGCCGCCACCAGCGACAGACCCAGCCCTGAGCCGGGCAGATTTCGCGCCTCATCCAGACGCACACGGCGGCCGAGCACCACCTCGCGCAGGTGCTGCGGAATCCCCGGACCGTCGTCGGCAATGCTGACCTGCGGCCCCTGCGCGGCCGCTTGCAGGTGCATGCCGATATGGCCGCCGCGCGGCGTGAATTTCAGTGCATTGTCCAGCAGGTTCGCCAGCGCCTGCGCCAACAGCTGCCGGCTGCCGCGCACCACGGCGCCCGCGGCGATCTGCGCATCCAGCGCGATGCCCCGCTCCTCGCAGACCGGCGCGTACAGCTCGGCCATGCTGGTGACCAGTTCCGACAGCTCCACACTTTCCCGGGCAACGGTTCCCGTTTCGGCCAGCGCGATGCGCAGCAAGGCATCGAGCGTGCCGCGCATCCGGTCCACCTCGATGCTGACCTGCTCGAGGACTTGATGGGCCGGCGAGGCCGGCGGCACGATGGCCATGCCCGCCTCGGCGCGCGACTGCAGGCGGTTCAGCGGCGTGCGCAGGTCGTGCGCGGCGCTGTCCAGAACGGTTCGCATGCCCAGCGTGAGCTGCTCTATCTTCTCGAGCATGCCGTTGATTTCTCGAGCGAGCGCGTCAAATTCATCGTCCGAGTTCTGCACGGGCAGACGCTGCGACAGATCGCCGCGCATGATCTGCTGCGTGACGGCGGATACGGCGCCAGCCTGCGCGAGGATGCGGCGGCCCATCCAGAAGCCGCCGCTCAAGCCGAGCAGCAGCGTCAGAAGCACCGCGATGATCAGCCCCTGCAGCATCAACCGCTTGACGTCGTGCCGTTCCTGCACGTCATGGCCCACGAGCATGCGGTAACCGCCTGGCAGCACGAAGTGGCGGGCCCGCATCTCATGCTCGCGAGTCTCATCGCCAAAGGGCACGGAAACGACGAATTCCAGCCATTTTCCGGAAGGCTCGGCCCCGGACGGCCACTCCGGCACATTGCCCGCCACCGGGCGCGACTGCGGATCCACCAGCAGATACACCGCGCCGCGCACGTCCTGCGCCTGCGAACGCTGCTCGATGAGCTCGATGAAATCATCTCGCGACAGCACCCGATACTGCTCTCGCAGTCCTTGCACCTCGGCTTCGATCAGATTGTCGGTGCCGCTGTCGACGACATTGGACACGGCCAGGTAGACGATGCTCAGCAGCAGCGCGGCGCCCAATGAAAAGACCAGCGAGTAGACGATGGCAATGCGGAACCGCGAGGTGGCCAGTACGCCCGCAAAGCGGCGTTTGCCGGACATGTCTATTCCTCTTCGCGCAGGCTGTAGCCGGCGCCGCGCACCGTATGCAGCAGCGCCTTGTCGAATCCTTTGTCGATGGCCTGGCGCAGCCGGCTGATGTGCACATCGATCACGTTGGTCTGCGGATCGAAGTGATAATCCCAGACGCCCTCGAGCAGCATGGTGCGCGTGACAACCTGGCCGCTGTGCTGCATCAGGTAATCGAGCAGTTGAAACTCGCGCGCAGTCAGCTCGATTTTCCTGCCGCCCCGCGTCACGCGCCGGGTCATGCGGTCAAGTTCCAGATCGGCGAGCCGCGACTTTGCG
Source organism: Pseudomonadota bacterium (assembly GCA_025357635.1). GTDB lineage: Bacteria > Pseudomonadota > Gammaproteobacteria > Steroidobacterales > Steroidobacteraceae > TMP-86. The sequence goes on along the minus strand of JANXOV010000033.1, from coordinate 45,320 downwards.
ACTGACTCAGAGGTTGACGCATCGCCGCGCCGCGCCAGTGCGTCGATGCGCGCCAGCAATTCCGCAAGATGATACGGTTTGGTCAGGTAGTCGTCGCCGCCGGCGCGCAACCCGGTGATGCGGTCATCGACTTCACCCAACGCGCTCAATATCAGCACCGGCGTCTTGCGCCCGGTGGCGCGCAGCGATTGGATCAGCGCCAGTCCGTCCAGTTTGGGCAGCATGCGGTCGACGATGACCACGTCGAAGGCTGTCGATGAAGCCCTATGAAGGCCCTCGATGCCATCTCCTGCCGCATCGACGCGGTAGCCGGCATCTGTCAATGCCTTGGTCAGATGGACGCGGGCCGTCGCGTCGTCTTCAACGATCAATACATGCATGTCAACCCAGCAACCGCAGAAAACTGGCCGTGTCGATATTGGCGCCGCAGACGATGATGCCCACACTCTTTCCGGTCAAGCGCTCGCGCAGCGGGCCCATCAGCGCCGCCGTGGCCGCGGCGCCCGCAGGTTCCACGGCCAGCTTTGCATCCTCGAGCAGCAGCCGCATGGCGGACTTGATCTGATCGTCGGAAATCAGCACCAGTTCATCCACGAATCGCCGGCATAGCGAGAACGTGATGGGCAGGGCGTAGGGGGCGCCCAGGCTGTCGGCGATGGTGGCGACGCGTTCGATGCTTTGCACCGTGCCGGCGGCGAAACTGCGGTGCATCGAGTCCGCGCCCTCGGGTTCCACGCCATAAACCTTGCAGTGCGGCGCCAGCAGCTTCACGGCCGCGGCCACGCCGGCGCACAGTCCGCCGCCGCCGATTGGCACGATCACCGCGTCCAGATCCGGCGCCTGGCTCAGAAACTCGGCGCCCAGCGTGGCCGTTCCCAACGCAGTGTTACGTCCTTCGAAGGGATGAATCATGCTACGCCCCTCCTCGCGCATGATCTGCTCAGCCTGTGCAAAGGCCTGATGCGCATTGCCGGCGAGCAGGACTTGCGCGCCGTAGCCGCGGCTGCGCGCGATGCGCAGGGCATTGGCCGTTTCGATCATGATGACCTTGGCGCTGGTGCCGGCGACCTGCGCGGCAAACGCCGCGGCGATCGCGTGATTGCCGGCGCTGACGGCCGTGATGCCGCGCGCCAGCTGCGCCGCATCCAGAGCAAACACATTCGTCAGCGCGCCGCGAGGCTTGAAGCTCCCCGTGCGCTGAAACAGCTCCAGCTTCAGTGTCACCCGGGTCTGCGGTCCAAGCGCGGCTTGCACCTGCGCGCTGTGCAGCGGCATGACCGGTGTGCGCTGCAGATACGGAGCGAGCCGCAGCTGCGCGGATTGAATTTCTTCGGCGGTAAAATCTGCGATGGCATCCATGCCGCCAGTCTAAACGCTCGGCCGGGAAAAAAGTTCAGGCGTATGCGTCGAGAGCGCCCATTGACACGCGCTTTGGCTGCACGGTGTCAGCGGAAAACAACGCTTCCGGGCTGCCGTTCGACGCGGCGGGCAGCCACGGAACCGGCGGCGGAGCGGTACGGTCCTGAAACGATCGCTGCGACACGTCCACGCTCACCTGCGCAAAGCCCTGCGAACCGAGCATGTCGCGCAACCGGGGTGCGGCCGCCTCCAGCGCATCCCGGGTCACAACGCTGTGCGCGCTCAGCCACACCTGCGCCTTGTCGCCCTGCACTTCAATGTGAACATCGATCGGACCCAGCTGCGGCGGGTTGATCTGCAGTTTGGCGGAGCCGATGTCCTTGTCGACCAACCACGCAACCTTGTCGGCCAGCGCCTGGGAAAACTCCGGCGTATCCAATCCTTGATGCAGCTTGAACACCGCGGGACCGGCGGCGCCGGACGCGGCGGCCGTGCTGGGAGCCAGCACGCTGTTCGTCGCAGCGGCAATGGAAACGCCATCGGCGCCCGGCGCGCTCGGTGTGCGCACCAGATCCGTGCTGCGCGCAGACGCGTCCCGATCGCTCGCCGAGATGATCGCGCCCGAGGGCCGGACCGCACCGCTGGTCAATGCCTGCGCGGCGGCCTGGGCCGCAACCTGCGCCGACGGACCGTCTGCCGATCCTCCAGTCGGGGGGTTCGCTGCCGGCGGGGCGTTCATTTTGTACTTGTCCGCGGCGGCCGGATCGGCTGCCGGCGGCGCACTCATCACCGCCGGGGCCGGCGTTGTGGGAAGAGGATCGGTCGCGGACGCCGCCGCGGCGGGTATCAGCGTCGGCGTTGGCGCCTGAGGGATCAGCCGGGCATCCGTCGGTGCCTGGGCCAGCGGCTGACGGGCGCGAGCGGAAACCTCCGCGGGCATCGGCCGTTCAGGCGCCGTTGCCGGCGCAGCGGGCGCAGCGTCGGCGGTCAACGCAAAGTCCGCCGACGGCGCGGCGGGCGCGTCATCGGCGGCCGTCGGGGATTCGGAGGGCGCCGCATCCGCATTCTTCTGCACCGGGCCGGGAGGTACCGGCGGCGCCGCCGACGTGACGCTGGTCGCGAGGGCGCCCACCGCTGCGGGCACGGATTCTTCAGGCCGCGCCGCACTCGCTGGCAGCGCCGGAATCACCGCCGCTATCGCGGCCAGGGGCGGCAATCCCTTGCCGTCGGGCGGCGGGTTCGTACCGGGGTTGTCCTGCGCAGCGTCAGGTCCGGCGGCGGGCTTGCGCTCGGCTTTGACTCTGGGCTTTGGCGCAGTGCCTTCGCTGGCGGAAGGTTCGCGCTCACGCGACTGCGTCCGGGACGATTGTCTTTCGTGGCTCTGCGCATCCTTCATTGCGCCTGCAAAACCATGCGGTTTCGCGCCTGCCTGCTCGCCGGCGGCAGACTTGTTGGAGGCCGGAGCGCCGGCATCGCGGATCGGGGAAGGAGTCGCTGCCGAAGGCGCAGCGGATTGCAATACGATGGGTGAAGTGGCCATAGGCCGTAGATGCTGCAACGGCCGTGCCAATCGCGCATCGGACTCAAGCGCAACAGTCAGCGAACCTCGAATTGCTCCGTGGCGAGCCGCCGCATGCTCGAATCGTCAGTCTCGCTCTGATCTTGCTTGTCCTGCACGCGGCGCTCGTCGAGCTTGAACCGCTCCACCACCTTGCCGAGCGCTTCCGCCTCAACCCGCTTCTGCGACCACAGCAGGCGCTTGGCTTCATAGTCGCAGCGCGCGGCGGCGAGCGCCTCGGACTGCACGCGGATGGCCTCGGCGAGCCGATCCAGAAAGGAGCGCAGGTTCTGCAGCCTGACCGTATCCATGCCATCGGTCTTGCTTTCAGACTGGCCAAGATAATCTGTCCGGTACTTTTGCAGCTTCGCCAGCTGCCGTTCAACTTCGGCCAGATGCCGCTCGGCATCGGCGACGCCGCGGCTCAATGCGTCCGCCGAGTTGCGGGCGATTTCGCGGATGGATTCGAAGCGCTTTGATTTCATCATCGGCGGGTACTATCAGCCGTTCAGCGGCGGCTGCGCCGAGAACTGCGTCACGAGTTGTTTCAGTTCAGCATTGCTCCTATCGATGCCGATCGGCTCGTACATGTCCTGGCGCAGAAAATCCATCATCTTGGGCCATTGATCCACGGCCAGGTCCACGCGCGGATCCGCGCCGCGCCGGTAGGCGCCGACCGTGACCAGGTCGCGGTTTTGCTGATAGGTCGAGTACACCTGCTTGAAGCGCATGGCCAGGTCCAGCTGCTCGCGGGTGCAGATCTGATGCATTGCGCGGCTGATCGAGGCTTCGATGTCGATGGCCGGATACAGCCCGTTCTCCGCCAGCCGCCGCGTCAGCACAATGTGACCGTCGAGGATGGCGCGCGCTGCGTCGGCGATGGGATCGTTCTGGTCATCGCCTTCGACCAGCACCGTGTAGAAACCGGTGATCGATCCAGGGCCACGGTCGCTGTTGCCGGCCCGCTCCACCAATTGCGGCAGGCGTGCAAACACCGAGGGCGGATATCCCTTGGTCGCCGGCGGCTCGCCGATCGCGAGCGCAATCTCTCGCTGTGCCTGGGCAAAGCGCGTCAGCGAATCCAGCAACAGCAGCACTTTCAGGCCGCGATCGCGGAAATACACGGCGATGGCCGTGGCGAGCCAGGCGCCATGCATGCGCATCAGCGGCGGATTGTCCGCCGGCGTCGCCACCACCACGGCGCGCCGCATGCCATCCGGACCGAGGGTGTTGCTGACGAATTCCTGCACTTCCCGGCCGCGCTCGCCGATCAGACCGACGATGGTGACATCCGCCTGCGTATAGCGCGTCATCATGCCCAGCAGCACGGATTTGCCGACGCCGGAGCCGGCGAACAATCCGATGCGCTGTCCGCCGCCGACCGTCAACAGCGAATTGATGGCGCGCACACCCACATCGAGCGGATCGCGGATGGCCCAGCGCCGCAGTGGATTCAAAGGTTCGCCGGTGAGGGACACGCGCTCGGTGCATGCGATGTCGCCGAGCCCGTCCAGGGGCCGTCCGGCACCGTCAAGCACGCGGCCGAGCAGGCCATCGCCCACCAGAACTTCTGAGACGCTGTGCGTGGGCACCACGCGCGCGCCCGGCATCAGGCCGCGGACGCTGCCCGTCGGCATCAGGAAAAGTTTTTCCCCGGAAAAGCCCACCACTTCGGCTTCGACCTGCTTGCCCTCGGCGGTGTCGACCAGACAGCGGCCGCCCACGGCGGCTTCGCAGCCGATGGCCTCCAGCGTCATGCCCACCATGCGGCTCAGCGTTCCTTCGACGACCACGTCGCGCATATCGGCCATGCGTAGCCGGGCGCGAGTCAGCGCTTGCACCCACTCCTTGGGACGCGGCCGGGTCGCCGGCTTCGCCGCCGTGCTCACGGCGAACGCACGCCTTCGGCATTGCGCTCCGTGCCGAGCAGTTCACTCAGAATGGCGCCGAGCCGCGTTTCAAGCCGCGCGTCGATTCTCGAGGCGTTCGTGGTGACCTGGCAGCCGCCGCGCGACATCACCGGATCCTCGACAATGCTCCAGGCGCGCTCCTGCCCGGTCGGTGCCAGATGCTGACGCACCACGGCGGCGTCCTCCGGATGCAGATGCACACGCACCTCACGCGCGGCAATGGGCAGCGCGGCGATGGCTTCGCGGATGATGCCGATGATTTGCGTCGGTTCGCTCTTGAGCTCGCGCCGCACGATCTGACGCGCCAGCGCCATGGCGAGCGTGAGCAGCTCGCGCTCCACTTCGGCGTCGAGTTCTTCGAAGGGTTTCGCCAGATCGTAGAACATGCCGGCGATCCGCTCCACCTGCAGTCGCACTTCCTCGCGGCCTGCGGCGCGGCCCTCTTCCAGGCCCTGATCAAATGCCTCCCGATACGCCTCTGCCTGCAGGTCCGCCAGCCCGCCAACCGTGGGCGGACGAGGCTGCGCTGCCGCCACATCAAGCGCCGATGCGCCCATATCGGGCGCGATCCAGGGACGCGGCTCGAATGTTCCCAGCTTGGGCGTGGCCTCAGACAAAATCCCCGCCCTTGCCGCCCAGGCTGATCGTGCCCTCTTCAACCAGCCGCTGCGCGATGGTGACGATTTCCTTCTGCGCGGCCTCGACCTCGACCAGCTTCACCGGGCCGCGCGCCTCCATGTCGTCCTTGAGGATTTCGGCGGCGCGTTTCGACATATTCTTCAAGATCTTGTCCTGCACGTCCGGCTCAGCGCCGCGCAGCGCGAGCGCCAGCGCGTCGGACCCGACTTCGCGCAACAGCGACTGGATGCCGCGATCGTCGATGTTGAGCAGGTTGTCGAACACGAACAGCAGGTCCTTGATCTTCTGATGCAATTCATCATCGGCCTGCTGAATCCTTCCCATTTCCTCGCTGCTCTTGTCGCGCTGCATCGCATTGAGAATGTCCGCAACGGTCTTGGCGCCGCCGACGCGGCGCACCGGCGGCGTCGTCGACACATTGGCCTGCTTTTCCACCAACAGATCCAGTTCGGTCAGCGCGTTCTGCGGCACCTCGTTGAGCGTGGCGATGCGCATCAGCACCTCGGTGCGGGTTTCCGGCAGCAGCAGCGGCAGCACGGCGGCGGATTGTTCGGCGGGCAGATGCGACAGCACGATGGCGATGATCTGTGGATGCTCGGCGCCGATGATCTGCGCCACGGCTTTGGCATCCATCCATTTGAGCTGCTCGATTCCCTGGCCGGCCTGCCCGGTGGAAAGCCGGTCCAGCAGCATATCGGCCTTCTGTTTGCCCACCGCCTGGGTCAGCACCCGGCGCACGTAGTCCTGCGACCCGGAGGCAACGCCAGCGCGGCTGTCGGCGGTGCCGATGAAGGAATCGAGCACCACGTTCATTTGATCGCGCGACACCTCTTTCAGCTCCGCCATGGCGGCGCCGACTTTTTGCACCTCGCGAGCGTCCATCTGCTTGAGCACCGCGGCGGCATCCTGCTCGCCCAGACTCATCAAGAGAATCGCGGCGCGCTGCGTGCCGGGAATGTCGGAAGGTTTGCTCGCCATGCGAAGATTGGTTCAGGCAGATCAGCTGTCTGTCGCAACCCACTCCTTCACCACTTGCGCGGCACGCTTCGGATCCTGGCCCACCAACGAGCGGGCGGCGGCGATCTGCTGCTCGAAGCTGGGCGACAGCTTGATCGCGCCGCCCGCCTGTGACCCGCCGGTGGCGGAGTCCGGCGCTCCCCTGGCATTGGGTCCAAGCACGCCGACCGCAGGGCGTGTCAGGTTGCTCATCAGCGGGCGCAGCACCATGAAGGCCACCAGCAGCACAAGCCCAATGCCGACGACCTGCTTGCCCAGCGCCGCAAGCCAGGGCTGCTGCAGCAGCGAGGGTCCCTCTGCGGGTCCCGGCGGCAGACCGGTCTTGAACGCCTGATTGATGACGCTGATCTGATCGCCGCGGTCAGCCTTGAAGCCCACGGATTCGCGCACCAGCTCAGTGAAGCGCTTGATGTCCGCCTCGCTCATGGGAGCCGTGGTCGCGCTGCCGTCTGCGCCCACCTTCTGCCAGTCATCCAGCACCACACCGACGCTCAACCGCTTGATGGTGCCGATCGGCTGCTTGATGTAGGAAAGCACACGGTCCACTTCGAAATTCTTGGTGCTGCGCGAGGAGGTTGAACTGGGCGTCACGGCAGTGCCGGTGGTGGTGGTCTGTCCGGCCGGCGGCGTACCTGACGTGCCCGGCGGCTGATTGCTGAGCGCGCCCGGAATGCCCTGTGCGCCATCGCCGCCCTTGCGCTCGTCGTTGGCGAGCTGCTCGCTGCGCACCACCGTTCTTTGCGGGTCGTAATTTTCGCGTGTCTGCTCGGTGCGGGTGAAGTCCATGTCGGCGGTGACCGTGGCATGCACACGCCCGGGCCCGAGCATGGGCTCGAGAATTTCCACGATGCGACGCTGATAACTCTCCTCGAGCTTGCGCGTGTATTCGAACTCCTTGGTGCTCGCCGCCGATTCGCCGTCCTCGTCGGGCGAGCTGAGCAGCGTGCCGGCCTGATCGACCACGGTCACATCCTTGGATTCCAGTTCCGGCACGCTCGAAGCGATCAGGTGCACCACCGCCGCCACCTGCCCCGGGTCCAGACGCCGGCCCGGATACAGCTGCAGCATCACGGAGGCTGTGGCCTTGCGCGCATCGCGCAGAAAAACGCTTGGCTTGGGAATGGCCAGATGCACACGCGCGCCCTGCACGCCCTGCACCTTGCCGATGGTGCGCGCCAGTTCGGTTTCGAGCGCCGATTGATAGCGCGCGGTCTCCATCATCGAACTGGTGCCCAGCGCCGAGTCCTTTTGAATCATCTCGATGCCAAGCGCGTCGCTTTGCGGCAGCCCCTGACTGGCCAGACGGATTCGCGCCTCCTGGGCCTTGGATTCAGGCACGGTCACTGCGCCCGCCGGATTCAATTTGAAGTCGATGCCCGCCGCCGTGAGCGCATCCATCACCTGCCCGGTCTCGCGCTCGGACAGATGACCGTACAACACGGCGTAGCTTTGCCCCTGAGACCAGATCACGAGCCAGACCGCGGCGGCAATGGCGACGGCCACCCCCACAAGCAGCACCAGCTGCCGCAGGCCAGGCACCGAGTCCAGCACGCCACCGGGCGCCGTCAATGCATTTTCAGCCATTCGCCATCACCCTCAGACCTGCATGTTCATGACTTCTCGATACGCCTCGATCAGCTTGTTGCGCACTTCCGTCATGGCCTTGAAAGCCAGTCCCGCCTTCTGCACCTCGAGCATCACCTTGGTCAGATCGACACTGCGGTCTCCGGATTCATACGCCACCGACAAAGCCTTGGCCTCGTTCTGCATGCCGGCGACCTTGTCGACCGATGAGCGCATCAAGGAGGCGAAATCCGCTGCCGGCGCCGCCTGCGGGTCGATGCGCGTTGCCGACTGCGGACCCACGCGCGCCTGCAGCGCGCGCATTTCGTTCAAGACGCGGTTGATTTCAAGACTGCTCATGTATCAGGCCTCGATCAATGTGATTTCGCGGGCGCGCGGCACGGCCAGGCCGGCCGCCTTAAACTGCTGCAGTTTGTGGCGCAGCGTGCGCGCGCTGATGCCGAGCCGTTCGGCCGCCAGTTTGCGGCTGCCCGCGGTCTGCCGCAGCGTGTGCAGGATCAGCTCGCGCTCGCGCTCCTTCAAGTCATGATCCAGTCCCGCATCGGTTCGATCGGTCATGACCGGCGCAGGCGCCTGCGGCGACTCCCCCAGCCCGAGTGTCTGCGCATCGATGACCTCGCCGTTGCACAGCAAGGCAGCACGCTGCACGGCATTGGTCAGTTCACGGACATTGCCGGGCCAGGAATGCGCCAGCAGGGCCGCTTGAGCGGATGCGCTGAACTGCGCTTCGCCCCGGCCGCACGCATGCAGCGCGCGGCGGGTCAGCGGCAAGATATCCCCGCGCCGCTGCGCCAGATCGGGCAGCTGCAGCGACATGACATTCAACCGGTAGTACAGATCGCCGCGGAAGCGTCCCAGTTTCACTTCCCCGGCAAGATCCCGGTTCGAGGTCGCAATGACGCGGACATCCAGTGCGATGGTGCGGCTGCTGCCCACGCGCTCCACTTCGCGCTCCTGCAATACGCGCAGGATCTTCGCCTGCAGCCCCATATCCATTTCTGAAATTTCATCCAGCAGCAAGGTGCCGCCCTGGGCCTGCTCAAACTTGCCGGCATGGGTACTCAGCGCGCCGGTGAACGCACCGCGCTCATGGCCGAACAGCGTCGCCTCGAGCAGGTTGTCCGGAATGGCCGCGCAATTGATGGCGACGAAGGGCGCTTGCGCGCGCGCCGAGCGGGCGCGGATGTAGCGCGCGTAGACTTCCTTGCCGGTGCCGCTGGCACCGGTGAGCAGAACGGTGGCGTCGCTTTGCGCGATGCGCGTCGCCAGCGCCAGAACGCGCCGCGATTCCGGATCCTCCGCGATCAATTCTTCCGGCACCGCACGGCTGGCCAGTTGCCGGCGCGCCAGATCGATCAGCTGAGCCGCGTCGAAGGGCTTGACGATGTAGTCGATCGCGCCCTCGCGCATCGCCGCGACGGCTTTGGAAACCGTCGCGTAGGCGGTCATCAACACCACCGGTACCTCGCTCCAGCGGCGCTTGATGGCGATCAGCAGCTCCACGCCGTCGACCTTCGGCATATGGACATCGCTGATCACCAGCCCGAATCGTTCCTGCTCAAGCCGCAGCAAGGCGCCGCCGGCATCGCCCACCGCGTCCGCCGCGATGCCGGCAGCCGACAGAGTGTCCAGCAGGGCATCGCGCAGCGCGGCATCATCCTCGACGATCAACACTTTCTGTTCGCTCATCTCAAGACTCCGCGGGCAGTTCGATAACGAAACGCGCGCCTCGCTGACGCGTATTTTCAAGCCGGATGCCGCCGTGATGCGCCTCGACGATGGATTTCACGATGGCCAGGCCCAGACCGGTGCCGCGCGCGCGCGTCGTGAAAAACGGCTCGAACACGCGCCCCTGCAGGCTTTCGGCAATCCCGGGCCCGTCGTCGGAAACCACGATCTCCGCCTGGCCGGAAGCGGCGCGCCGCGACAGCAGTTCGATGGCCAGGTCCGCGCTCGCCGCCTGCATCGCGTTGGTCGCCAGATTCAGGATGGCCGAAACCAGTGCGGGCGCGTTGACACGCACCGTCAGATCCGGCGCCTCCGTTCGGATGGTCAGGGTGACGCCCTGCCCCAGCGCCGGACGCAGCCACTGTGCCGCCTGCTCGAGCAACGCATTGACACTGACCGGCTCCATACTGGCGGTGCCGCGCGCGAAGGCCAGCATGTCGGTGATCAGCGTGTCCAGTTCGCGCAGCCGCTCGGCGGTCTTGGCAGCGCATCGAATCAAATCCGGCGCATCTTTCCCCGGCAGGGTCATCTGCGTGACATACAGAAGAGCGGCAGCCAGCGGCGTGCGGATCTGATGCGCCAACCCCGCCGCCAGCTCGCCCAGTGTCGGCAGCCGCTGCTGACGCGCAAGAAAGGATTGCATGAGGTGCGCTTCGGTCACGTCCGTCAACAGAACGATCTCGCCGCCCTCCAGCGTGCGGCGCGACAGCGTGACGAAGCGCCCGCTGCGCAGTTCGATGTCGCCGATCATCAACGCGGGGTCGAGGAGATTCTTGGCGAGCAGCGTCTCGAATCGCTCACCGGGCAACGGCGCGCCCAGCAATTCGCGCGCGATGGAGTTGAGTTCCATGACGCATCCGCCCGTATCCAACACCAACACCGCGCCCGGCAATCCGTCGATGACGGCGGCAAGACGCAAGCTCATGCGCTCCTGGCCGGCGCGCGACTCGGCCAGGTCAGCAGTAAGGCGCACGACGCGCGATTCGAGCGATTCGAATGCGCCGGTGAGTTTGGAGGACGCGGAGCCAAACGCGGCAAAGGCCCTTTGCAGTTCAGCCTGCGCAGAGTGATTGACTTCAGTGACGGCGTTCATCGAACTACCGACCGAGCAACTTTCATGCCTTGCGAATATTTTCGAGCCTGATCAGCAGCTTAAGGAAAATCCGATTTCCGGTTCTGCGGCTGCGTCAAATTTCCGACGCTGCCGCGCTAGGCGTGCAGCCGGTACTTGCGCAGCTTTTCCACCAGCGTGGTGCGGCGCATCCGTAGCAGCCGGGCGGCCTCGGCCACCGTGCCATCGGCCTCCTGCATCGCCTTGCGGATCAGGCCCAGTTCGATCGAGCACAGATGATCCTTCAGATCCAGACCGCCGCTTGGCAGCGGATCGGTCAGCTGGGTCGCAACCTCGGGCGCGCAAGGCAGGGTTTCGATGTGCATGCCGCTGCCGAACCACTCCGAAGAGTCGACGATGCGGTAGCGTTCCGGCAAATCGGCGGCGTCGACGCCCTGTTCGGGATACAGGATTCCGAGCCGCTCCAGCAGATTCCCCAGTTCCCGGACATTGCCGGGCCAGCGGCATCGCATCAGACAGTTCATCGCCTCTTTCGTCACGTGGATCCGCCGGCCGCCGCGGCGCACCTGCCGCTCCAGCAGATGCTCGATCAGCGACGGCACATCCTCCAGGCGGTCCCGCAACGGCGGGATCTGGAGGGGAAACACATTCAACCGATAGAACAAATCCTCGCGGAACTTGCCCTCGATGAGGGCCGACTCGAGATTGCGATGCGTGGCCGCAACGATGCGCACATTGCATTTGATGGTGCGATTGCTGCCGACCCGCTCGAAACTGCGTTCCTGCAGCACGCGCAGGAGCTTGACCTGCATCTGCAGGGACATGTCGCCGATCTCATCCAGGAACAAGGTGCCGCCTTCGGCGAACTCGAAGCGTCCCAAACGCGTGGACAATGCGCCGGTAAAAGCGCCTTTTTCGTGCCCGAACAATTCGCTCTCGAGCAGTTCGGCGGGAATGGCGCCGCAATTCACCGGTACGAAAGGATGCGCCGAACGGCCCGATATTTCGTGGATATGGCGCGCCACCAGCTCCTTTCCCGTTCCGGATTCCCCAAGGATCAGCACATTGCTGTCCGATGGAGCCACTTGTTCGATCAGGCGTTGAATTTCGCGCATGGGGCGCGATTGCCCGCTGGGCCGGAACTGCGCCTCGCGGGGTCGCGAGGGTCTATTCAAATCATCGATCAGCAGAACGCCGGTTTCCGCCACAGTGATTAGGTCTCCTTCCCATTCCTGCACTTCAGACGCGGCTTGATCTTATATCTTGGTTCAAGCATCGCGTCTAACTCATTGACACTGTTCAATCAGTATCCGTCGGTAGGGATATTAACCAAGACGTTCGAATCAAAGCAGATGGGGGAAAACTGCAATCCGCGTACGGGTTTCTCTCAACGCACTGTGGGCGTGAACCCTGCAGCAATTCGTCCGTGATCCCACTCAGGAATTTTTTGCCAGCGCGATGAGGCGGCGATGCTTGCGAAAAATCAGCTTGGAGAGCTGATCGGAAACCGAATCGCTCAAGTCTTCGAAACGAAAATGGACCATGCGCCCGGTCGGCAGGGAGCGTTCGGACTCGATGACGGCGTGCACTCGCAGTGAGTACGGCAGCGACCGGTTGACCCACAATTCAAGCGTGCCGCGATCGCCCGCTTTGAACGTGTCGTCCGCCGCGCACTCCAGTCCGATGGCGGACAATCGCGCCATGCGGGGCGCGGGCACCCGCTGTTCTCGAGCCAGCAGTTCGCCGGCAATTTTCAACAGCACGTTGACCTTGAGTTCGATGCGATGCAGCTCTAGCGCCAGTTGCGGGGATTCGTCTTTCAAGGCTTCCGAGCTCGGCGCCTCGTCCATCGAGGCCTCCGCCACGAGCAACTGCAGATTGTCGGTCTCCGCAACGGCAGCCGCGGCGGCGCCGAGTTTTTCCCCCGCGTGCCAGAGGATCGCGAATGCGCCCTTGACCGCCAGCGCGTTGTTGAAAACCCCGGTCGATTCTTTGATGTTGTCGGTATTGCTCATAAGCGCCGTCCCTGCACGGCCGAATAGGCGTCGATCGCGCGTTGACCCTGCCCGAGCTTGTCGATTTCGCGCCCCGTGCCGGTGCGCATTTTCTCGATGTGACGGATCAAGGAGTCGTTCAGCTGTTCGATTTCTCGCAACACCTGGCGGTCGGATTCACCGATGCTGCGCGCCGCATCGAAAAACTCATGCAGCAGCTTGCTGCGCCTGGCGTCCAATTCCAGCACGGCCGGCATGTCGCCTCGTTCAGCGATCGACAGCAGCTCGCGGGACAGATCGCGCGCGCGCATCACGGCTGCGGCCGGGGCCGGTTTGTTCATAGCCCCTGCGACACGACTTCATCCCAGCCGGTTTTTATTTCGCGTACCAGCCCCGCGATCTCATCGATGATCGCGGCATCGTTGTTCAGGTTGGCCAGCGTCAGGCGGGTCATCATGTAGCTGTACAGCGAGAGAAGATTCTGCGCGACAGCCTCGCCGCGTTCCAGATCCAGGCTGCCCGCCAGTTCACCGAGCAGCCCGTTGACTTTGGCAACCGCAGTTCCCTTGTCGATGACATCGTGAGTCTGCCGGCCGGCCCGGATCCGCTCCATGCAGCCGCGCGCCACGCTCAGCTGGGTCAGGATCTGCTCCAGCGCCAATTGGATCAGGCGCGTGGGGCTGGCCTCGATGACCGCGCCGCGGCTGTGCACGGAGCGGTATTGCGCCATTGCGTTTCGGGAGTTCATGTCAAATCAACCGCCTCTAACCGGAGGACGAAGAATTCTTCGTCCCGTTGATGCTATTGAAGGCCTGATTAAGAAAATTCTGCGTCTGCTTCAAAGCGGCCACGGCCGCGTCCATCGCGTTGAACTGCTTGGTCAGCGTCGCCGAGTAGGTGGCCAGGCGCAGCTCCAGCGCCCGCTGCTTGACTGACACATCCGCAAGTCCGCTGCGCAAGCCTTTGCTGATCGTGTCCAGCAAGCCGCCGGGCTGCGTGTATTGGGTCAGCACCGTGTCCAACTGCGCGGCCAGGCCGTTCTTGCCGCCCAACAGGCTGGTCACGGAATTCAGATTCCCGGTCAACGCCGCCGTTACCTTGCTCTCGCTCTGATCCAACGTGCCCTGCAGATTGGAGGTGACGCCCAGATCGGTCAGCGACTGCACGCCGCCGGCGCTGCTGGTAATGGTCTGCGACAGCAATTGGCGCAGCTTGCCGAGCAGCGAGGTGACGGTGGTGTTGCCGAGCAGTGTGCCGCCGGTCTTGGTGGCGACGTCGTAGCTGCTCAGGGCTTTGACGCTGGTGATCAGCGCATTGTAGGCCGTGACGAAATTCTTGATCGCCGAGGTCGCGCCTTCCTGATCGTAACCGACGGAAAGCGTGGTCGGCGTGTTCAAGGCGGTCGGCTTCAGCAGATTGATGGTCACGCCGGTGATGACACCGGTGACCGCATTGCTGGCGCTGGTGGCGGCGAACCCGTTGATGGTGAACTGCGCATCCTGCGGAGCCTGCGACTGGGTCAGCTGCGTATTGCCGTTGGCCGGGTCATACACCAGAGGCGCCAATCCGCCGTCGCCGCCGCTCTGCGTGACCGTGATGCCGTTGATGGCGCCGGTCTTGGTGCCGCTGAGCACCAGCCTCGCGCCGCCCGCGGTGTTGATCACCGAGGCGCTGACACCGGGGTTGCCCACGGCGGAATTGATGGCCGCTGCGATCCCGGCCAGCGTGTTGTTGGTGCCATCGATGGTGATCTGCGCCGTCACGCCGCCCACCAAGATGCTCAGCGTGCCCGTGCCCACTGTGCCGGTAAGGATGGGTGCAGACACGAGACTGGCGGCCTTGGCCAGCGTCTGCACTTCGAGCGTGTACTGCGCCGGCGTCGCCGTCGCCTCCGCGCTGGCGCTGGCGATGGCGATGTCGGCCACAGCGGCGCTGCGGCCCTGAAATTTATTGGCGTCCTTCAACGCAGGCAGAGTCGCCTGCAACGCCTCGAGCGCAGCACGGAACGTGCCGTAGGCCGATACCTGCGCGTCCAGGTCGGTCTTTCTGGCGGTGAGCTGTTTGGTCTGCGCATTGCCCTGCGCCGTCGTGAGCTGCGCAACGATACTCGCAATGTCGAGGCCTGAGCCGACGCCGCTGGACTGGATGGTCGAAGCCATGAGACTCGCAGGTTTCCTTAAGGTTACGGTTTAATCGGCCAACGCTTGGGAATCTTAAGCAATTCTCGTACCAATCGGCCGCGCATGCCGAAATGGCGGCCGGCCCTCAGGCGCGGCTGTTGACCAGAGTCCCGGAAAGCCCCAGACCCTTTGCCAGCGACATCAAGTCATCGGAAGTGATCTGCGCAATGACTTCGCCGGTATCCGGGTCGATTTCATGAATGACGGTCTTGCCGCCGGCGCTCTCGACGCGAAATGCGATGGCGCGGCCGGACTCCCGCAGGAACTTCCCGACGCGCTCAGCCAGGGCCGCAAGGTCCGCCTCAGTGCCGGTTCGCGGCGGCTGTTTTTCCTCTGGAACGGGAACACGCGGCGGGGATTTGCCACCACGGGGTAATTGCGGCTTGAGTTTGCCGCTTGCATCAGTTGCAGTTGTTGACGCCCGACCTCCTTGCACGGGGCGCGTCGCCAGGATGTCTCCCGGCCGCACGTCGTTCGCCATAGCCACACCTTTGGGTGATTTGACCGGTACTTGAACTGCCTTATGGCTTTCGCCGTAACTGACCCTGACTCTAATTGGAAATCACGGCCCGGATGCTCTTGCCTTCCGGGCCGTGAACTCTGTGGCTGATTACTGCAGCAACTTCAAGATCGACTGCGGAGACGCATTCGCCTGCGCAAGCACCGAGATACCGGCCTGCTGCAACACCTGGGCCTTGGTCAGATTGGCGGTTTCCGCCGCGAAATCTGCGTCCTGAATGGTGCTGCGTGAAGCCTGCAGATTCTGCGTGATCGCCTGCAGGTTCGACACGGTGGACGTGAAGCGGTTCTGAATGGCGCCCAGCTGGCTCTGGAAAGAGCTGACCGTCGTCAAAGCAGAGTCGACCGCCGCGATGGCCGCATTGGCATTCGCAACTGTCAGCACGTTGGCATTGGCCAGGGTCTGCGCGTTGAGCGAGATGGTGCCGGCCGCGAAGCCGATGTCCGCCGCGCCTACGCCGCCGATTGTGATGTTGCTCGAAGCAGACAGCGTGATCACACCGCGGGTCGTGGTCAGCGTATTGGCAACACCACCCGACACATTGGCATTGACGCCGGTGCCGGCGCCGCCAGCGGCCAGCGTGACCAACTGAGTCACCGCAACGTCGCGTCCGTCAGCGGCACTGAATGACAGCACGCCGCCGTTGACTGCGGCGGTTACGCCCGTCTGCGAGGAGTACAAGTTCACCTGAGTCGCGACATTCGCCGCGGTCACCGCCGTGCCTGAGGCCACATTGCCGGCGCCTGCGAAAATCGCCACGCCGTTGATCGACAGATTGTAAGTCGAGGCCAACGTAGTACCGCCGGAGACGTTCGAGAAAGCGGCCGCTTCGGTCGCCGTCGTCGAGGCGCTGGCCGTCAAACCGGACACGCCCGCAGCGTTGATCGCCTGCACCTTGGCGTAGGCAGACCCCACGCTCTGACCGGCGGAAGCGCCCAATGCGCTGGCCCCGATGTTCACTGCCGCGCCGGTTCCGACCTGCAGGGTCAGCGTGTTGACGCCGCCGAGAGCGGTGGCGGTAACCGCACCGCCGGTGGAGGTCGCAACCTGACCGATCTGGTCGGCGCGCACACCTTGAGAGTAATTCACCGAAATGGTGTCGCCGACATTCGCGCCAACCTGGAAGGTTGAAGGACCGGCCGTGCCGTCCAGAACGCGCAACCCGTTGAAGGTCGTCTGCGACGCGATACGCGTGATTTCAGCCGAGCGCTGCTGCACTTCGGCGTCGAGAGCAGCACGGTCCGAGGAGCTGTTCGTGCCGTTGGCGGCTTCAACCGCCAGCTGGCGGATGCGCTGCAGGTTGTCGGTCAGGGTCGTCAACGCACTCTCAGCCGTCTGCGATTCGGAAATCGCATCGTTGGCGTTGTTGATGGCCTGGTTCAGACCGTTGATCTGGGTGGTAAAGCGATTGGTGATCGCCAAGCCCGCCGCATCGTCCTTTGCGCTGTTGATGCGCAAGCCGGATGACAGTCGTTGCAGCGAAACAGCCAAGCTCGACTGCGAGCTGCTCAAGTTACGCTGCGCATTCAGCGAAGCGATGTTGGTATTAATCGTTAATGACATTGCGGATCTCCTGAAAAGTTAATTCACCGGCCCCTCATAGGCCTTACAGTTCGTGGCACGTGGTGCCCGCCTTGAGGCGAGCCGGCCGGTGACCACCGTCAGGAGATGTATCGGACCACTCGGACCGATCTTGAGAAGAAACTGCATGCAGGCCTGGGGGCCACTGTGAAACGCGTCGCTTTTCCGGCAAGACATGGCTTGACGCCGGCGCGGAAACTCCCTAAAGACACCCCGCCAGGGCCGCCAAACGGGGAAATTTGACGCTGAAGGGCATTTTGGGCATCGTCACGCCCCCGCCAGCCCAAAGTCCCCACAAGCCGCACCCTTGAAAATCGCCAAACCCAGATCACCGAAAATCGGCTTTGTCAGCCTGGGCTGCCCCAAGGCACTGGTCGATTCGGAGCGGATTTTGACGCAGCTGCGGGTGCAAGGCTATGAAACAGCCTCCGATTACAGCGGCGCGGACCTCGTCATCGTCAACACCTGCGGCTTCATCGACTCCGCCGTGGATGAGTCCCTGGATGCCATCGGTGAGGCCCTGGCGCAGAACGGCAAGGTCATCGTCACCGGATGCCTGGGCGCACAGCCGCAGAAAATCCTCGACCGGCATCCGCAGGTGCTGAAGATCACCGGGCCGCAGCGCTACGAGGAGGTGCTGGCCGCCGTGCACGAACAATTGCCGCCGACGCACGAGCCCTTCCTGGACCTGGTGCCCGCACAGGGCATCAAGCTCACCCCGCGCCACTACGCCTATCTGAAGATTTCCGAGGGCTGCAATCACCGCTGCAGTTTTTGCATCATCCCCTCGATGCGAGGAGACCTGGTCAGCCGGCCCATCGGCGAAGTCATGCGCGAAGCGGAAGGCCTGGTGCGCGCCGGCGTCAAGGAATTGCTGGTGATCTCGCAGGACACCAGCGCCTACGGCGTGGACTTGAAGTACGCGGCACAGGACTGGCGCGGCCGCGAACGGCGCGCCCGGTTTTTCGATCTCAGCCAGGCGCTGAGCGAACTGGGCGTCTGGGTGCGCCTGCACTATGTCTATCCCTACCCGCATGTGGATGAGGTGATCGCGCTGATGGGCGAAGGCCGGCTGCTGCCGTACCTGGACATTCCATTTCAGCACGCCAGCCCGCGCATCTTGAAACTCATGAAGCGGCCGGCGGCGGCGGAAAACACCCTGTCGCGCATCCACGCATGGCGCAAGTCGCTTCCGGACCTGACCATCCGCAGCACGTTCATCGTGGGTTTTCCCGGCGAAACCGACGCCGAATTCGACACGCTGCTGCAGTGGATGGAACAGGCTCAACTGGATCGCGTGGGCTGCTTCGAATACTCTGCCGTGGCCGGTGCCGCGGCCAATGCCCTGCCTGATCCGGTGCCCGCCGAGGTGAAAGCCGAGCGCCACGCGCGCTTCATGCAGCTCGCCGCGCGCACCAGCGCCGCACGCCTGGCGCGCAAGGTGGGGCGCGAGATGCGCGTGCTGGTCGACCGGGTGGAAGGTCAGCAGGCCACCGCGCGCACCGAGGGCGATGCGCCGGAAGTCGATGGCGTGGTGCACATCCGCCATCCGCGCGGCAGCGCACACAAACTGAAGGCGGGGGACTGGGCCGATGTACTCATCACCGGCGCCGACGAATACGATCTGGAAGCGAAACCAAGAGGATAGACGCGATGTTGATTGAAAAAGACCGGGTTGCACTGATCCACTACACGCTGACCGACGACAGCGGCGCCGTCATCGACAGCTCAGCGGGCGGCGAGCCGCTGGCCTACATCCACGGCAACGGCAATCTCGTGCCGGGTCTTGAAACCGCACTGGAAGGCAAGCAGGCCGGCGAGAAACTCAACGTGACGGTGGCGCCGAAAGACGGCTACGGCGTGCGCGACGATCAATTGATTCAGCGCGTGCCCAAGCGTTCACTGGGCGGCGCCGGCGAAATCAAGA
Organism: Pseudomonadota bacterium; assembly: GCA_025357635.1. Taxonomy (GTDB): domain Bacteria; phylum Pseudomonadota; class Gammaproteobacteria; order Steroidobacterales; family Steroidobacteraceae; genus TMP-86. The sequence continues at coordinate 26,251 of JANXOV010000033.1, read as the reverse complement.
AGGGCATGCAGTTCCAGGCGCAGGTCGGCGGCGGCATTCGCGTGTTCACGGTGACGGCGGTGGTCGGCGACATGATCACGCTGGACGCAAACCACGCACTTGCGGACAAGAACCTGAATTTTGCCATCGACATCGTCGAGGTGCGGGAAGCCAGTCCGGAAGAACTCGATCACGGCCATGTCCATGGCGCCGGCGGCCATCACCACTGAGGGCCGCGCGCTGCCGGGCGAATCAGAGATATCTGAACAGAGACAGGCCCTGGGTGAGCGAGTATGACTGCTGCGCGGCGCTCAGGCTGGTCAACTGCTGGTTCAGCCGCGTCAGCGCCGACGCATAATCCAGATCCTGCAGCTGGGAAATCATGGTTTTCAATTGCAGCTGCTGATTGCTTCCGAGCACACTCTGCGCATCGATGGCGTTCAGGCGCGCACCGATGCTGGAGCGCACGTTTGAGGATTGCTGCAGCGCCTGGTCGATATTGTTGATGGCGGTGCCGATGGAGTTGTTCAGCCGGGCCGCCGCCGCCGGGTTTCCGGTGGAGCTGAGCAAGGCATTGAGCAGGTTTTGCACGCTGGCAAATACGCCTTGGTTCTTCGACGCTCCGACGCTGAACGTGTCGTTGGCGGCCGGTTGCCCGTTGAGGGTGACCTGAAGCCCTTTGAACGCAATCGTCTGGCCGGCCGCGAAGCTGCCGGAGGTGATCAGCGCGTTGCTCGCGTCGCGCACTTCGAAGGTGCTGGCGGTGAGGAAGTTGATGGCGTACGTGCCGCCGTCATAAGCGGTCGCATCGATGACCGTCGACGCCCCCAGGACCCCGGTCCCGGTGTTCGCGGCGCCGGCGGTCGCTTCAAAGACCCCGTTGCCGGTTCTTAACTGCTCGAACACCGTCGCGCCGTTGTCGCCGTCCGCCACGTTGCGCCCGACGGCGATCTGCAGCTGCCGCTGGCCTTGATCCCCGGCATAGGTGGCGCCGGCCGCCGTCAAGCCAAATGGCTGCGTCTTGCTCGAGAATCCGGAAAACAGATATTCCCCATTGCCATCTTGCGAGTTGGCGATGGACAGCAGCGTGTCGCGAATCTGCTGAACCTGTGCGGCGATGGCACTGCGATTCTCGTCGGTTTGCGAAGAGTTGTTCGCCTGCAATGCCAGGTCCCGAATGCTCTGCAGCGCGCTTTGATACTGCGACAAGGCATTGTCTTCCAACCCCAGCCGGTTCTGCGCAATGTTTGCGTTGCGATCGAATTGCTGGCTCTGCGCCAGCGCAAGGTTGTAGTTGTTGACGTTGCCCGCCGCGACGGGGTCCTGCGAAGGCGTCGTGAAACTTTGACCCAACGCGACCTGATTCTGCGTCTGCGCAAGATTGGCCTGCAGCTGGCTGACCGCGGCCAGAAACTGGGTCTGTATGAAGCTGTTGGTGACGCGCATGGACAATGAACCTTAGGCCGACTGCACGGCCGAGAGCAGCGACTGAAACAAGGAACTGGCGATCTTCAATGACTGCGCGGCCGCCTGATAGGCTTGCTGCCATTGCAGCAGACTCGCCGCTTCCTCGTCCAGATTGACGCCGGAGGCGGACTGCACGCGTTGCTGCGCCTGGATGTTGATCGCGGATTGTGCCGATTGGGCAAATTTCGCCTGCTGCGCCTGGGTGCCGACGCTGGTGACGAGGGAGCTCAACGCGCCGGTCACGCTGACCGTGCCATTCGACAACACGCCCTGATTTTGGATATCGGCGATCGCCAGCGCATTGCGATTGTCGCCGGATCCGCCGCTGTTGCGCTGCACGGTGAATGCATCTCCGATCGCCGGCGTACCGTTGATCTGCACCTGCCAGCCGTTCAGAGTGATATTGCCGCCCGGCGTGAAGGCAAAACTGCCCGCGCCATTGACGCTGTAGGTCGTGGCGCTCGTAAAGGTCAGCGTGGTCGTGCTGAAGAGGTTTGCATCCGTGGGATCCAGGACCGTGCCGGCGCTGATGCGGGCGCCGGCGGAGTTGCCGCCCGCCGCCGAGGTTCTCACGGCGCCCGCCGCGGCGATCTGCGACGTATTGGTCAACGCAACATTCAGCGATCCGGCCGCCGCGGCCGTCGGCTGAATCAAGAATCGATCGCCGTTCGCAGGCGCGCCGGCGACCACCAGATTCAAGCCATCGGCGTTGAGCGGACTGACCACCGTGCCGGCGCCCGTCGTGGGCACCACGGCGCCGTCGGATACGCGCCTCAATGTGAAGGTTCCGCCGCTGTAAGTCAGCGTGTAGCTGTCCGCGGTCAGTGCCCCCAGATTTGCCAGACTGGCGCTGAAGCTCGCGCTGCCTGCGTTGAGGCTGGAGGCAACCGTCTGCGGCCCGGTGAAGCTAAACAGGTTCTTGCCGAGCGCGCCGTTGAGGTCAATCCCGAACCCCTGCTGTTGGTTTACCGTCTGCGCGATCGAGGTCGCAAGCTGCCCCAGTTGATCGCGAATCGGATCGACCAGCTCGGTTCGCGCGGCCAGCAGGCCGCCCAGTTCGCCGCCGCTGAAAATTGAACTGATCGCAACTCCCCCGCCTGCGCCCGCAAACGCCACTTCCAGGCGGTTTGCGTTGAACTCACTGTTCACCGTGGTGAGCGAATTGAAATCGCCCTGCAACACCAACGCCTGGCCATTGCCCACGAACACATTGACCGCGCCATTCACATCGGTGGTGGTGGTCACGCTGGTCAGCGCCGACAACTGCGTGATCAGCTGATCGCGTTGATCCAGCAGGTCATTCGGCGCCTGCCCGAGCGCGGCGCCGCCGCCGCTGACGATTTGATCATTCAGCTTGGCGATGGACTTTGCATAGCCGTTGATCTGGGCCAAATCGGCGGTCAATCGGGTGTTGATGTCGCTGTTGATGGCATCGATCTGCGAACTTGCGTTTTTAAACGTGTTGGCCAGCGTCTGCGCCTGGCCGAGCAATGCCTGGCGAGCCGCCGCCGAGGTCGGATCATTGGCCACGTCCGACACCGCATTGAAGAAGCCTTGCACCGAGGCGGTGATGCCGCCGCCGTTGGTGCTGAACAGATTGTCGAGCTGGTCGGTGTAGATCTTGTAGGCATCCAGCTGCCCCAGGGAACTCTGCGAGTTGTTGAGCTGGTTGACCGCCGCCTGATCGAACGCGCGCCGGACGGTGACCACGTCGACCCCGGAGCCCACCCAGCCGTTGCCGTAGAACTGCGGCGGCCGCGAGCTTAAGTCAACCGACTGCCGGCTGTATCCGGGCGTGCTGGCGTTGGCAATATTATTGCCGGTGACGGTGATCGCCCGTTGAAACGCCTGCAGCGCAGAGACGCTGATTCCAAAAACATCTGCCACGTGGGACCTCTTGGGCGGCTACCGGTATCGTGCGCCGCCGATGCACGCTGTATCGGCTGGGGGTTTCATTTCTGAAGGCCCGCAGTGCGTACGCCAACCGCCGATTGCAGCCGCTCGCTGCTCAGTATCTGCTTGAGTTTGTTGGCATATTCCGGATCGGTGGCATACCCTGAGGAACCCATCGCCTGGGCGAAATTCCTGGGGTCGGCACCGGCCGCAAGCGCCTCCGAATAGCGCGGCGAGGCGCTGAGCAGCTGCGCGAAATCGTTCACGCTTTCCTCGATCGAGCCATAGACGCGAAAGACAGCCTGCTGCCGCTTGGCGACCGTTCCGTCAAACTCGACTGTGTCGGCGGTGGCGCGCGCGCCCTTCCAGTTCGGCCCGGCCTTGATGCCGAACAAATTGAAACTGGAGCTGCCATCGGCGGTTTTCGGAATGCGCTGCCCCCAGGCTGTTTCAAGAACTGCCTGCGCAAGCAGGCCCTGCGGATTCACCCCCAGCGTTCTGGCCGCCTGCTTGATCGCCGGCAGCACCTGCGCCACGAATTGCGCCGGATCCGCCGCGGCAGCGCGCGCCGGCGTCAGCGCACTCGGCGCACTCCCGGCATCGCTTTTCTGGGTCAGTTGACGCATCAGCAAGTCGCCGATACCCATGGTTTGATGCTGGCTCATGTCCAGCGCCACCTGCTTGTCGAACATGTCCTGGTACATCCGGCCTTCGTCGCTGTCGAAAATTCCATCGCCCAGGTTCGCATCACGCATGCTCTTGAGCATCATCTGCAAGAACATGGCCTCCACCTGTTGGGCAACCTTTCCCAACGCCTGTGGCGATTTCGAATCGGCCTTCAGCGACTCCAGCCCGTTGATGTCCGTATACGCAGAACCGGCCGTGTTGATGGGCAGCGGGAACGTCATTTCAGATCACGATCAGCTCGGCGCGTAAAGCGCCCGCTTCTCGCAGCGCTTCCAGTATCGCCACCAGGTCGCCGGGGGCGGCGCCTACATCATTGACCGCGCGCACGATCTGCTCCAGTTCCACACCAGGTTTGAACAAGAACATGCTGCGGGATCCTTCATCCACCTTGATCGTGGAATTCGTGATGACGGCCGTCTCGCCGCGCCGGGCGAACGGCGCGGGTTGACTGACCGATTGCTCCTCTTTGATGGTGACGGTGAGGGAGCCATGTGAAACGGCAGCGGGACTGACGCGCACATTGCTGCTGATCACCACGGTTCCGGTGCGTGAATTCACGATCACGCGGGCGGCGGCGCTGCCGGGATCCACATCCAGATTTTCAACCGCGGACAAGAAGGCGACGCGCTGCGTGACGTCGGCCGGGGCCCGCACGCGGATCGATCCGCCATCGATGATCGTGGCCATGCCCTCACCGATGCTCTTGTTGACGCTGACGACCAAGCGGCTCGCCGTGGTGAAGTCCGCCTCGTTCAAGTTCAGGACGATCGAATCGCCCTGTCCGAAATTCGACGGTACGGCACGCTCCACGGTCGCGCCATTGGGAATGCGACCGGAGCTGGGAATGTTGACGGAGATCTTCGATCCGTCGTTGGCCTCGGCGCCGAAGCCGCTGACGATGAGATTGCCTTGCGCGACGGCGTAGACCTGCCCATCCAATCCTCGCAGCGGCGCGACCAGCAACGAACCGCCGCGCAGGCTCTTGGCATTGCCCAGCGAGTTCACCGTGATGTCGATGGTCTGGCCGGGCTTGACGAAGGCCGGCATCACCGCGGAAATCGACACCGCGGCCACGTTTTTCAACTGCGGGTTGACGTTCGAAGGAACCGTGACGCCCAGCTGCGCCAGCATGTTTTTCAACGATTGCACGGTGAACGGCGCCTGACTGGTCTGATCGCCGGTGCCATCCAGACCCACCACCAGTCCGTAGCCGATGAGCTGATTCGTGCGCACTCCCTGCACATGCGCCAGATCCTTGATGCGATCGGCGCTGGCGGCGCCCGCAAAGAGCGTCAGCAACGGCAGCAGCGCGGCGCAACGGTTACGGTGTGGCACGGCGCAGCGCCTAAAAAGGAACCAGGGAGGAGTTGAAGAACCGCGCCAGCCAGCCCATGCGGTTGGAGCTGCTGATCGCGCCGTTTCCCGAATAGCTGATGCGCGCATCGGCGATCTTGTCGGAGGTCACGGTGTTGTCCGTGGCGATGTCCGCGGGCCTGACGACGCCGGCGATGCGCACATACTCATCGCCCTGATTCAGCTTCAACGATTTTTCTCCCTGTACGATCAAGTTGCCGTTGGGTTGCACATCGACCACCGTGACGGTGAGGCTGCCGGCCAGGCTGTTGCTCTGCGCGCTCGATCCTTCGCCATTGAAAGCGCTCTTGCCTTCCAAGGACGCATCGAGCAGCCCCGCGCCATTGTTGGTGTAGGGTTTTCCGAACAGCGTCGCGCCGGTGTTTGCGAGGCTCGTGGTCTTGCTGGTCTTGGTGACCGCATTCTTGGTCGCGTTGGTCGATTCCTGCAGGCGAATGGTGAGCACGTCACCCACATGGCGCGCTTTCAAATCGGCGAACAGATCCATGCCGCGACCCGCCTGATAGATCGCCCCTTCCGTGCGCGGCTCAGGCGGCGGCACGATGCGCGCCGTGGAATCGAAGTGATGCTCGGGCTGCGTACCAAACATTCCGCATCCGGCAACTGCCAGAGTTGCGGCCGCGACACACAGTGTTGTGAACTTCTTCATCAGACGTTGTTGGTCAGGTATTGCAGCATCTGATCCGTGGTGCTGATGGCTTTGGAGTTCATCTCATAGGCGCGCTGCGTTTCAATCATTGACACCAGTTCCTCCACGACGTTGACGTTCGAGGTTTCCAGTGAACCCTGCTGCGTCGCGCCCAGGCCGTTCGTGCCGGGGGTTCCCACCTGCGGGGCGCCGCTGGCCACCGATTCGATCAGCAGGTTGTCGCCACGCGGCTGCAGACCGGACGCATTGATGAAGTCGGCCAGCTGAATCTGGCCGACCTGCGAGGGTGCCGTCGTCCCGGTGGTCGTGACCGATACGGTTCCATCGTTGCCGATGGTGATGGTCTGGGCGTTCGCCGGAATGGTGATGGCAGGCGACAGCGCATAACCGTTCGAGGTGACCAGGTTGCCTTGTCCGTCCAGCTTGAAGGAGCCGTCCAGCGTGTAGGCAAGCGTTCCATCCGGCAACGTGATCTGAAAAAACCCGCGGCCCGTGACCGCGACGTCCAGGCTGTTGTTGGTCTGTTGCAGGCTGCCCTGCTCATAAACCTTTTCGGTGGCGACGATGCGCACGCCGGTGCCCAGTGTCAGTCCGGTCGGATACTGCGTGTTCTGAGAGCTCTGCGCACCGACCTGCCGCAGGTTCTGATACACCAGGTCCTGGAACGCAGCCCGGCCCTTCTTGAAGCCGGTGGTGTTCACGTTGGCCAGATTGTTGGATATGACCGCCATGCGCGTGTTTTGCGCATCCAAGCCGGTTTTTGCAGCCCAAAGAGCGAGATTCATGTGTGTTGAGTCCTTGCGATTATTGCATCAAGCGTTCGGCGCTTTGACTGTTCTGATCGACGGTGCTGATGCCCTTGATCTGCATTTCATACAGGCGCTGCAGTTCGATCATGCTGATCAGGGATTGCGCCATGTTCACATTGCTCGATTCGAGCGCGCCGGCGGTGATTTGAACCGTGGGGTCGGAAGGGGCCTTGGTCGCGCTTTTCAGGCGGAACATCCCGTCGGTTCCCTTCACCAGATCCCGTTCCGGCGGATTCACCAGCTTGATTCGGTCCACCTGCGACAGTGCGGCCGGACTCAGGCCCAGAGGCACCACGGAGATCGTGCCGTCGCCGCCGATCGTGATCTGCGAGGCCGGCGGCAGGCTGATCGGGTTGCCTTCGGACATGACCGGCAGACCGCTCGCCGTTTGCAGCACGCCGGTCGCGGAGATCTGCAGATCGCCGGCGCGCGTGTAGGCCTCCTTGCCATCCAGGCCCTGCACCGCGATGAAGCCCTTGCCGTTCACCGCAATGTCCAGATCCCGCCCGGTGTTGGTCAGCACGCCGGAGGACAGATCCGCACCGGCGTCGGTGGCGACCGCGTTGACGCGTGTCGGAAACCCCAGACCATAGATCGGGAAGCTGGAAAACTGATGCAGATCCTGCCGATAGCCGGTGGTGCTCACATTGGCCATGTTGTGAGAATTGACCGCCTGCGCCTGCATGATCTGCTTCGCGCCGGTCATCGCCACATAGAGTGCGTGATCCATCAGCGGATGTTGATGATGGTCTGAGTGATCTGGTTTTCAGTCGTGATCGACTGCGCGTTCGCCTGGAATCCGCGCTGCGCGGTAATCAGCTGCACCAGCTGCGTGGTCAGGTCGACGTTGGACTGTTCCAGCGCCCCGGATTGGATCTGCCCAAACCCGGCGGTTGCCGCCTGTCCCAGAACCACATTGCCGGAGGCAAAGGATTCGGACCAGCTGGTGTTGCCCAATTGCCGCAACCCCTGCGGATTGGGGAAATTGCCGATCGCAAGCTGCCCCAGCTGCGTCGATCGCCCGTTGGTGAACACCGCGGAAACGATGCCGCCGTTATCGATCGCAACCGTGGCCAGCTGGCCTGTGGCGTAGCCGTCCTGCGTGATCGAGTTGACACCGAACTGCGAACCGTATTGCGTGGCCTTGCCGAAGTTGAAAGTCATGTTCAGCGGCAGCGCACCCGATGGCGGGACGTAGGCTGGAAACGTGATCGCGCCTCCGACCGGCGTCGTGACCAGACCGGTGCTGGAGAAAAACAGATTCTGCGGCGCTCCCACCTGCGTGCCATTGACGGCGAGCGCCACCTGCCATTGATTCGGCGTTGCAGTCTGAATGAAGTAAAAGGTGGCGTTGGAGCGATTGCCCAGCGAGTCGTACACCGAGGTGGTGGTGGATTGGTTGTAGCTTAGCGGATCGGTCGGGTCGAACACGGCGACCGTGGGCGGTGTGGATGCGGCAGGAAGGTTCAGAATCACCTGACCGGTGGCCGTCGCGTTCGGGGCACTCGAAGAGGTCTGCAGATTGAGGTTCGTCAGTGCGCCGGTGTTGAAGCCCCCGTTTGCCAGCGGCGGGAACACCTGCAGCGCCCGGCCCGTATCGTCGACCACATCGCCGCTTTTATTCACCGAAAAAGTGCCGTTGCGCGTATAGGAGTAGCCGTCTGCATTGTTCAAGGTGAAGAAGCCGTCGCCGCTGATGGCCAGATCCAGATTCGAATTGGTCGATGTAATGTTGCCCTGGCTGAATTGTTGAGACGTGCTGGCCAATCGAACGCCATCGCCGATCAGGCTGGCGTTCAGGCTCTTGGCGCCCGCGGCGTACACGTCGGAGAACGCGGCGCGCGAGCGCTTGAAACCGGTGGTGTTGGCGTTGGCGATATTGTTGGACGTCACGTTCAGATCGGTGGTCGCCGCGGTCAGTCCGGATAATGCAATATTGAATGACATGAATTTTCTCCCGTCGAGACTGTTCTAAGAAATTTGGCGCACGTTGCTGAATGCAACGTTTCCGACGCCGGAAAGATTGAGCGTCAACCCGGCCTGACCTGCGCCCATGGTGACGCTGAGCACGGTGGAGTTGATCAGCGTGCCTGCGGCGGTGGCCTTGTCGCCGACACCGGCATACAGCGCTTCCACCTTGTAAACACCGGCGGCCGCTCGTGTGCCGAGGGTTGTTTTCCCATCCCACGTGAAATTGGCCAGACCCTGCGATTGAGGCCCCAGGCTGATCTGCCTGACGATCGCACCGCTGGCATCAGTGATGTTCACGACAACCTTGCCGCTGGATTGCGGCAGATCGACCGCACCGCTGATGGCGCCCGTCGTCCCAAGGTTCACGCCGTTGCTTGCGACCAGGGCGTTGCGTCCGAGCAGCGACGATGCCTGCAGCGCCTGATTGGATGTCAATGAACTTGACAGGCTGGAAAAGGAATCATTCAGCTGCGCAAGGCCTTGAACCTGACTGATCTGCGCGAGCTGGCCGAGAAACGCCGTGCTGTCCACGGGCTTGGTCGGATCCTGCGCTTTGAGCTGCGCCAGCATGAGCGTGAGAAACTCATTTTGGTTGAGTGCCGCGGTCTGAGTGGCGCTGCTGGCCGGCTTGCCGTTGATCAAGCCGGGCGTATTGCCGTTCTGCGTCGCCTTGTTGATGAGGTCGATCGCCGACTGCGGGAGGGATTGAGAAGTATTGACCTGCATAGGATTTCCTTAACGTCCCATCGATATGGTTTTCAGCAACAGATCGCGCGCGGTGTTCATCGCATCGATATTGGTTTGAAAGGAGCGCGACGCGGAGATCATGTTGGTCATTTCTTCGATTGAATTGACGTTCGAATTGAAGACGTAGCCGTCTTTGTTGGCCAGCGGATGGCCGGGCTGGTATTGCATCTGCGCCGGCGCCTGACTTTCCACAACGCCCAGCACCTTGACGCCGACCGACGCGGCATCATCGTCCAGCATGCCAAAGCCGTCGTCCGCTCTCACCATGGACTGAAACACCGGGTGGCGGGCGCGATAGACCTTGGCCGGATCGCCGCTGACGCTTTCCGCATTGGCCAGATTGCTGGCGGTGGTGTTGAGGCGGATCGACTGGGCGTTGAGCGCGGTGCCCGCGACGTCGAATACGTTGAACAGCGACATGTTTATTGCCCGGTGATGGCCAGCTGCAAGCTGGCGATGGTTTGGTTGATGAATGCAAGGCTCGCCTGGTAGCGCACCGAGTTCTCCGCGAATGCCGCCTGCTCCACCGGTGCTTCCACGGTATTGCCGTCCAGGGAGGCCTGGTAGGGATTGCGGTACTTCAGGTCCACGCCCAGCGCGCCGGGCTCGGTCAGCGTCAAATGCGCCGGCTGGGTGAGATTCAAGGGCAGCGGTGCCCCATCCGTGCCGGCCAGCGCCGCATCGAAGTCGAAATCGCGCGACTTGTAATTGGGCGTATCGGCATTGGCGAGATTCGCGGCCAGCACGCCGACCCGCTGCCCGCGCAGCAGCAAGGCCTGCTCATGGATGCCGAAGATGTTGTTGAACACGGATCAGGTCTTCCTTTGGAATGAAATCGATTCTCGCCGCCTGAGGAAAAGCAACTTGCGTGCCAACGGAAAAATCGCGCCGGCGGCATCCCGGACGAGGTTTACCTCAGCCCGGCGGTGCCAGACGGCGCGTCATTGCCAGTCCGCGCGCCTGCGGGCGGCAAGTTCATGCCGCTCATCCGGCGGCCGGCAGCGCAACGGGCGGCGACGCCTGCTCCAGCATGGAAATGCCGCTGGCACGCGAGTTGCTTCAGTGAGAGGGATGTGCAGCCCAGTGTCAAAATTCCGCCGCTTACCGGCCGCTCTGATCTTCCTGGCAGGGGTAGCCGCCGCACAGGGCCTGCAGCCCCTGGCTGAGATCGAGAACGCAGCACGCACGGAAGCGCAGAAACAACTGCCGGCGTTGGGCGCCCAGCAGCGGCTGCAGGTGGGCCCCGTGGATGCGCGGCTGCATCTGCCACAATGCGCCGAGGCGCTGCGGACCAGCATTGGTCCGGGCACCGTGATGCGAGACCGCACGCTGGTGCAGATCCGCTGCGACTCGTTGCCCACCTGGCGAATCTTCGTGCCGGCGCGCATCGTCGGAACACGCACGGCGGTCGTGCTGGCTCGGCCCGTGGTCGCCGGCCAGACCCTCAAAACACAGGACCTTGCGAGCATCGAAGGCGATGCGGCGCAGTTTCCGCTCGGCTACTTCGATGATCCTGCCGCCGTCACGGGCATGACCGTGCGGCGCGCCGCAGCCGCAGGGGTGGTGCTGTCGAACCAGCTGCTCATGGCCGCCGACACCATCGTGCGCGGCCAGGAAGTCACGCTGCTGGCGAGCCTGGATGGATTGAACGTGCGCATGACGGGGCGCGCGCTGAGCGACGGCATGATCAATCAGCGGGTCAAGGTCCGGAACAACTCATCCGGAAGAATCGTGGAAGGAATCGCGCGCTCGCAGCAATTGGTGGAAATAAATTCCCGATAAGACCCTTAGGTGCATCGCATCACAGCCGATAGAGCCATAATCCACCCAGCAGCGCCGTCATTTAACTTATGTACAATTAAAGTTCACGCGCAATCGGACGATAATCATGACCAGAGACATTCAGCTTTTTTCGGAGACCGCCTCGTGACCAGTAAAATCGACGGATACAAGTCATCGCAGCCGATCCTCAGCTCCGGCGCCAAGGGGGCTAAGGCCGCGGTTTCGGACAAATCCGGCAGCGCGGCGCGCACCGGTGCGAATGCCGAGACCGGCGGCGCCGATCAGGTGACGTTGACGCAGTCCGCCCGCAGCCTGCAACAGGTCGCTGCGGCCGTGGCCAACGCCCCGGTGGTCGATACGAAAAAGGTGGAATCAGTCAAGCTGGCCCTCAACAACGGCACTTACAAGGTGGATGCGGGGCGCATCGCCGACAAGATTCTGCAATTCGAAAAACTGTTGAAGTAACTCATGAATCTTCCCGCTCAAGCGCGCATCGAACAGTTGCTGGACCAGCAAATCCGCGTGGCCCAGGAACTCGCCGCCGTGCTCGAGTCAGAACGCGATGCGCTCACCGGCGATTCGCCCGCGCTGGTTTGCGAGAAGGCCGCGCAGAAAGTAAAGCTGCTCGAAGAATTCGAACATCTCGAAAATGACCGACGGAGGCTGTGCGCAGAATCGGGCCTGCCCGCGCTTCCCGCCGCCGACACGCCGGCCGTTTCGGGCATTGCGCAAACGATCACCCAACGGTGGCGCTCTCTGATGGGATTGCTGGCGACCTGCCGCAATGCCAACGAGACCAACGGCCTGATTCTGAATTTGAAACAAGGCCAGATCCGGCAGCTGCTCGACATCGTGCGTGGCGGGCCCACTCTCACCTACGGCCCCCAGGGCCAGACATTTGCCTCCGCCGTACGGCCGTTGGCACGTGTCTGACCGTGCGGACGCGCGAATAGGTAAAACCCATGCTGGTCCTGAGCCGACGTGCCGATGAATCGATCGTAATCCAGCCCGCAGAGGGCACGGACGGGGCGATCACGCTGGCGCAGTTGTTCGCCAATGGGCCCATTCAAATCACTTTGCTGGGCTGCTCCGCGCGCCGCGCGAAGGTCGGCATCGAAGCGCCTGAACAACTGGCGATTCGCCGCAAAGACGTCGATTAGACAATAACCTGCGACCCCTTCGCTTCTCGCGTTTCGCTGTGCATAATAGATGGCGTCGAAGCGTTTCAATCCTCGAAGGGACCGTCAATCATGGAGCGTCGTTTGCACACCCGCCACCGCGCGCGCACCACGGTCTACGTGGTCTTGTCCGGTCGCAAAGGACGGATATGCAAGGCCAAGAATCTGAGCGCAAACGGCGTGTTCGTCGAAACCGACAATCTCGGATTGCGCAAGGGCCAGCAGGTGCAGCTTGCCTTCGCCATCAACCTGGGGCTGGTCACCAAGATCCATCGCCGCACCGCCATCGTGGCGCATGTCACGCGCGGCGGCACCGGCTTGATGATGGAACAGTACGCCGGCGGCTGAGCCGGTCTTTGCACCCACGGCCTTGAATGGCAATCCGCCTCCTCATGTTCATCTGGATGATCGGCGCAATTGTCTTCGCGCTCGCCTCACTCTCGTACTTTCTGTTTTCCAAAAATCGCGAGAACGCCTTCGCGCGGTTGCTGGTGAGCCTGTGGGCCGCATTGATCTGGCCGCTGGCGTGCTTCTCGCCGGACGGCCGTCGTCTGCTCAGCCAGATGTGGCGCGGCTCCTGACTCACCGACTCCCTTAACGATCGCGCTGGGCATCACCCCGTTCCGGACGGCCACGCGACTCCGACTGTGGATGCGGCTGCGGCTGCGGTTGGGCGCGCGGCGGCGGCTCGGCACGAGGCGGCGCTGGCGGCGGCTCGGCGCGCCGCATCGGCTCCGACATCCGGGGCTGCGGCGGCGGTTCGCGGCGTTGCGGTTCCATGCGCGGCTGCTCCATTCGCGGTTGCTCCACGCGCGGCTGTTCCATGCGTGGCGGTGCCTGTTGTTGCGGGACTTGCCGCTGGGGTTCGGCGCGCTGCATCTGCTCGCGTGGCGGGACGACCTCCTGCTGCTGGCGGACGCGCGCATCCTCCGGCGCGGGCCGCTCGGCGGGAACCGGATGCGCATACCGGTCGAATGGCCGGACCGCCGAAGGCGGCCGGTCATTGCGCACCGGCGCCTGTACGGCCGGTGGCGCTTGCACGGGCGCCGTTGACCGGGTTTCGGTCCGCGGTTCGGGCTGCTCGCGCCGGTTCATTCCCGGGCGCTCGGATGATCCGGGCCGCGCTGCGTCGATGGGCCGCTCCGCATCGACGGAACGCGCCTCCGTGGGCCTGACGATGCGCACCGGAACCTGGGGATACTCGCGCGACCGTGTCATTTGCTGCAACGGCACGGGCCGCGCGCCATTGGCGATCACCGCGCGACGCTGCATCTCGAAACTTGGCGCCACCGGCGGCGGAACGCGCCGCGTAACGATGGGCCGCGAAAACACATTCGACTCGGGTGCCGCGGCGCGCATCTCGCGCCCGGTCTCTCGCGGTTCACGCACGTGGCTGCGCTGGGTCGGTGCGATCGCAAGCCCGGCCGTGGTAGCCACGGCGCCTGCCACCATCCGCGGATCCACGGGCATCAAATGCCGGCCGACAGGACGCGCCGATACGAATGCGTCGCGCGAAACGGCAGTGACGGCGCCCGGAATCCGTTGATTCGCATACGGGCGGCGATCACGCTCGTTGCGCAGCGCCGGATTGTTGATCACGGTGGTGTTGTTGATGATGGTGTTATTGGTGATGTACGTATTGGTGATGTTCACGTTGCGAATGTAGTTATTGCTGACCCGATACGCCGGCCGGTAGACCTCGTTGTACCCCAGCGGAAACCAACCCACGCCGCCGCCGGAGGAAATGGCGATGCTGAAGCTCGGCCCACCCACCCAGGCGACCAGTGCCGGCGCATACACCGGACGGAAGCCGCGGCGGCCTGGCGACCAGCACCAGCGCTCATGCAAGTGCACCCATCGCCCGTAGTGCGCCGGCGCAAATCCCCACGGCGCCTCGTCGACCCAGGTCCAGCCCCAGGGGGAGATCCACACCCAATGTCCTGTCTGATACGGAGCCCAGCCCACCGCGACGCGCGGCGCCCACAGCGGGCCGTAGGTCGGATCGTCGTCCCAGGATCCATATTCGTCCAGGTCCGCATAGCCGGGAACATCGCGCGACACATAGCGCGCAGAAACGGCGCGCTCCTCGCGCGCATCGCGCTGCTCGGCCCACAAATCCAGCGCATCCGGGCCGTTGATATCGCCCACGTCGGCCTGGATGTCGTTGCTGCCTCGGAATTCGCCGCGCTCGCGCGGATCGAGACGATAGGTGTGATCGGGCCCCGTGACTTCGGCCTTGCCGCTGATCACGGCAACCTGCGTGAGATTGCCGTTGTCATCCACATCCAACCGGTATTCACCCGGCCGCAGCAACGCGACCGACACGTTGGGCGTGTCCACTTCGACGCTTTCATCGCGCTGCAGATCGCGCACGCGGATACTCAGCGAGCCTGCCGACAGCCGCAGCTGCGTGATCTGATCGTTGAGATTCAGCAGTTCCACGCCGGTCCGCTCGCCCATGCGCAGGGCGGCCGAGCCGATGTGCATTTCGGCGCGCGAGGAAACATCCACCCAGACCTTGTCGCCGGTGGTGAGCGGACGATTGATGACGTCCGAGGTCCAATCCGTATCGCCGGCCAGCTGCACGGAGGCCTGGCCTTCGATGGTGTTGACGCGCGCCACCCGCCCCGGCGGATCAGCACCCTCATCCTGGGCGATGACCGGGCCGCCGGAGGCCAGCAACAAGGCAACGGCGAGCCACCGAAGAGTGGCCGGAGAAAACCCGAACAATTTGTTCAACATGTTGATTCACCGTAAAAAAGCGGACGATCGGGAGCCAATCTAGCCCCTCGCAACTGAATTGGACCTGAATGCACCGCCAGAAGTCCCGCCAAGAGCCAAAAGTTGTCGAAAACTTAACCCACGACAGGATACGCCCCCGGTTCCCAAGACGGGGCCGGTCTTTTCTTCTAAGCTTGCGCGCATGCCACCGTTTGATTCCCGCCGCCCGGAGTTCATCCGGATCCGCGGCGCACGCCACAATAATCTTAAAAACCTGGACCTGGACCTGCCCTTGCAGGAGTTGATCGTCGTCACCGGCGTAAGCGGTTCGGGCAAGTCCTCGCTGGTCTTCGACACGCTGTACGCCGAAGGGCAGCGGCGCTACGTGGAAACCTTCTCCCCCTATGCGCGCCAGTTTCTGGACCGCATGGACAAGCCGCAGGTCGACCGCATCGAGGGCATCCCGCCCAGCATAGCAATCGACCAGAACAATCCGGTGCGCACCTCGCGTTCCACCGTCGGCACGATGACCGAACTCAACGATCATCTGAAACTGCTGTTCGCCCGCGCTTCCCAATTGTACTGTCGCGGCTGCGGCGAGCCGGTGCATCGCGACACGCCCGACAGCATCGTCAAAATCTTGACGCAGCGAGCCGCGCAGGCCGGCGATCCGCGCCTGCTCGTCACCTTTCCTGTTCCGATACCCGCCAATTTCAGCGAGGCGGAAATCAAGTCGCTGCTCGAAGCGCAGGGTTACACCCGCATTCACGAGCGCGCGGCGCGGCGTCTGATCCTGGTGCAGGACCGGTTTCGCTGGAGCGGCGTGGATTCCGGCCGCGCCTCCGAGGCCATCGAAGCGGCATTGCGCGTCGGACAGGGACGCATGGACGTGTATCCGCTGAGCGACGACGGCGACGCCGGCGTGCCGTGGCGATTTTCCTCGGACCTGCATTGCGCGGACTGCGACATTCACTATCAGGAGCCGAACCCCAGCAGTTTCAGCTTCAATTCCCCCATCGGCGCCTGCGAAACCTGCCGCGGTTTCGGCCGCATCATCGGCGTGGACTATCACCTGGTCATTGCGGACGAATCCAAGAGTCTGCGCGCAGGCGCGATCAAGACGTGGCAGAGCGAGTCTTACAAGGAATGCCAGCAGGATCTGCTCAAGTTCGGGCGCAAGCGCGACATTCCGTTGGATACACCCTGGCGCGATCTCACCGCTGCACAGCGAGCGTGGGTGATCGACGGCGAGGGAGAATGGACCAAGAACGTCTGGTATGGCGTGCGGCGCTTCTTCGCCTGGCTCGAAACCAAAGCCTACAAGATGCACATCCGCGTGCTGCTGTCGCGATACCGCTCGTATACCGAGTGTCCCCTCTGCCGGGGCGCACGGCTCAAGCCAGATTCCCTGTTGTGGCGTATCGCCAGCGGTCTCCAACCGGGCGGCGATGGCGTCCTGCCCGGCTGCAACCTCCGCGACATCATGCTGCTGCCGATTGCGCGAACGCGTGCGCTGTTCGATGCGCTGACGCTGCCCGCACCGCTGGACGATGCCGCCGAACTGGTGCTGTCGGAAATCCGCATGCGCTTGAAGTACCTGTGCGACGTGGGCTTGAGTTACCTCACCCTGGACCGCCAGTCGCGTACATTGTCGGGCGGCGAAGTTCAGCGGATCAACCTGACCACCGCGCTCGGCACCTCATTGGTCAACACGCTGTTCGTCCTGGACGAGCCTTCCATCGGCTTGCATGCGCGCGATGTGGATCAGATCATCGGCGTCATGCAACGGCTGCGCGATGCCGGCAACACACTGGTGGTGGTCGAGCATGACCCGAACGTGATGCGTGCCGCGGACCGTATCATCGACATCGGTCCCGGTCCAGGCGAACACGGTGGGCAGATCGTATTCAACGGGCCGGTCGCCGCCATCGCCTCGGCGCGCGGCTCGCTCACAGCCGACTATCTGCTGGGCCGCAAACGCTGCCATGCGCCGCCCGCCGCCGGGTTGAAGCCGGCGTCACAGTTTCTGGAACTGCGCGGCGCCCGTGAGCACAATCTCAAGAACATCGACGTGCGCTTCCCGCTTGGCCGGCTGGTGTGCATCACCGGCGTCAGCGGTTCGGGAAAGTCCACGCTGATTCACGACGTGCTGTACACGGCACTGCTGCGCGCCAAGGGCAAGCCCACCGAATCGCCCGGGAGTCTCGATGAACTGCTCGGCGCCGAGTTGATCGACGAGGTCGTGATGGTGGATCAGAGTCAGATCGGACGCACCACACGCTCCAATCCGGCCAGCTACGTAGGCGCCTTCGACGCCATCCGGCAGTTGTTCGCCAAACTCCCCGAGAGCCGCGAGCGAAAATACACGGCGGGAACGTTCAGTTTCAATGCCGGCAACGGACGCTGCGCCACCTGCGGCGGCAACGGTTTCGAGCACGTCGAGATGCAGTTCCTGTCCGACGTCTATCTGCGCTGTCCCGATTGCAATGGCCGGCGCTTTCGCGGTGAAGTCCTGGAGTGTAAGTTGGGGCGCCCGGCTGAGGGGCGCCCGGCTGAGGGCGCGAAGAGCATCGCCGATGTTCTAGATCTCACCGTCACCGAAGCGCTGGCGTTTTTCGCCGCCGACGAGGCAGTGTGCCTGCGCTTGCAGCCGTTGGCCGACGTGGGTCTGGAGTATCTTCGCCTCGGGCAACCCGTGCCCACGCTCTCTGGCGGCGAAGCGCAGCGCCTGAAACTGGCCGGCCATCTGGCTGACAACGCCTCGCGTGAACAGGCCGTCACTCGAGGCGCGAGCCGCTCGCGCGGATCTCTGTTCCTGTTCGACGAGCCGACCACCGGCCTGCACTTCGACGACGTGGCCAAACTGCTGCAGTCCTTCCGCCGGCTGATCGCCGCCGGGCATTCGCTGTTGGTGATCGAGCACAACCTGGATGTCGTCGCGGCATCGGATTGGGTGATCGACCTGGGCCCCGAGGGCGGCGAAGGCGGCGGTGAGGTGGTGTGCACCGGCACGCCGCAGCAGATCATGCGAGCAGCGGCGTCCTACACCGGACAGGCGCTGCTGCACTCGCAGCGCGGATACGAGAGCGGCAATGCCGTGCACGAGCCCCGGCTCGCTTCGCCGACGCGGGCATCGCAGGCAGTGATGCGCGCGACTGCGCATCCGTCCATCGAAATCCGCGGCGCGCGTGAACACAACCTGAAGAACGTCGACGTGGATCTGGCCCGCAACCGCTTCACGGTCATCACCGGCGTTTCGGGCAGCGGCAAAAGCACGCTGGCCTTCGACATCCTGTTCGCCGAAGGTCAGCGGCGCTACCTGGAATCGCTCAACGCCTATGCGCGGCAGTTCGTACAGCCGGCCTCGCGGCCCGATGTCGACGCCATCTTCGGCATTCCGCCCACGGTGGCGATCGAACAGCGCACCAGCCGCGGCGGACGCAAGAGCACGGTGGCGACACTGACCGAGCTGTACCATTTCCTGCGCCTGCTGTACGTGAAACTCGGCGTGCAGCATTGCCCCACCTGCGACGTGGCGATCGAACCGCAGTCGGCGGATGCCATGGCGGCGCGCATCCTCAAGGAGTACCGGGGCAAGTCGGTAACCCTGCTCGCACCACTGGTTGCGAGCCGCAAGGGCTTGTACACGGATCTGGCGCGCTGGGCCAAGGGCAAGGGCTTCACGCACTTGCGCGTCGACGGCGAGCTGCTGCCGACGGTCAAGTGGCCGCGGCTGGACCGGTTCAAGGAGCACGACATCGAATTGCCGGTAAGCACGTTGCGCATCGACGCGCGCGCCGAAGCGGCCGTGCGTCAGGCGCTGGACAGCGCGCTGCTACACGGGCGCGGCGTGCTGAAGGTTCTCCTCGAGTCTTCCGGCAAGCCGGGCCCGGGCTCGTCATTGCCGGTGTTCTCCACCAAGCGCGCCTGCCCCTCCTGCGGCACCGGCTTTCCGGAGCTGGATCCGCGTCTGTTCTCATTCAATTCCAAGCATGGCTGGTGCAAGCACTGCTTCGGCACCGGCGCGGAGATTGAATCCTTCGACGAGGAGCAGACCGGAGAAGAAGCCGGATGGATCGAAGCCGACGCGCACGATCTGACGCCCTGCGCGCAGTGCAAAGGCGAGCGTCTCAATGCCGTCGCACGTCACGTGCGGTTCCGTGGCCGGTCCATTTCGGCACTGACCGATCTGTCGATCGATGTGTTTGCCGGTCAGATGAACGGCCTGAAGCTCGCAGGCCGCGAGCGCGACATCGCGCGCGATATCTTGAGCGAGCTGCAATCGCGCACGGCGTTTTTGTGCGACGTCGGCCTGGGATATCTGCAGCTGAGCCGCTCGGCGCCGACTCTGTCGGGCGGCGAGGCCCAGCGCATCCGTCTGGCAGCGCAACTGGGTTCGAATCTGCAGGGCGTGTGCTACGTGCTGGACGAGCCCACCATCGGATTGCACCCGCGCGACAATCGCGTGCTGCTGGACACGCTGGAGCGGCTGCGCGCCAAGGGCAACACGCTGGTCGTGGTCGAGCATGACGAGGAAACCATTCAGCGTGCCGACCATGTCATCGACCTGGGTCCGGGCGCCGGCACCCGCGGCGGACAGGTGGTTGCGCAAGGTACGGCCAAACAGCTGGCCGCAATGCCAGCATCCATCACCGGGCGATTCCTTTCAAAACCTCTGCTGCATCCGCTGGCGCCGCGGCGCAGCGTCGATGCGCGCACGCCCTGCATCGAAATTCAAGGCGCCGACCTGCACAATCTGCGCAGCGTCGATGCGCGCATTCCCATCGGCCGACTGAGCGTCATCACCGGCGTATCCGGCTCGGGCAAATCCTCACTGGCGCGCGACGTGCTGCTGGCGAATCTGCAGAAGCTGCTGGCCAAGTCCGCACGCAAGGCGCCGCCGGCCATTGCCGGCTGCCGGCGCATCGACGGCTGGCAGCGCATCACCCGCGTGCTGGAAGTGGATCAGACACCCATCGGCAAGACGCCACGCTCCTGCCCCGCGACCTACATCGGTTTCTGGGACAACATCCGCCGCGTGTTCGCCGACACCAGCGAGGCGCGCCTGCGCGGCTACACCGCCAGCCGCTTTTCGTTCAATACCGCGGGGGGCCGCTGCGAGGCCTGCGAGGGCCAGGGCGTCAAACGCATCGAGATGAATTTCCTGCCCGACGTGCGCGTGCTGTGCGATGTCTGCGGCGGACGCCGCTTCAATGCGCAAACGCTGTCCATCGCCTTCAAGGACAGGAACATCGGCGATGTGCTGGGGATGAGCGTCGACGATGCGGTGGATTTCTTCGCAAGCTTCGGCAGCATTCATCATGCCCTGCGGCTGCTCGAAGAAGTGGGCCTGGGCTATCTCACGCTTGGCCAGCAGAGTCCGACCCTTTCCGGCGGGGAGAGCCAGCGCATCAAGCTGGTGACAGAGCTGGCCAAGGTGCGCACCGACCTGCTTGGCGTGGACAATGCCATGCGCGAGGGACTGCACACCTTGTACGTGCTGGACGAACCGACCGTCGGCCTGCACATGGCGGACGTGGAAAAACTGATCCGCGTGCTGCATCGGCTGGTCAACGCCGGCAACACGGTGGTGGTGATCGAGCATAATCTCGATGTCATGGCTGAGGCGGACTGGATTCTCGACCTGGGACCCGAAGGCGGCACGGGCGGCGGGCAGATCGTCGCGCAGGGCACGCCGGAGGCCGTGGCGCGTAAGTCAGCGAAAAGTCACACCTCCGCCATCCTCAATGAATTCATGCGCGACAGACACTCTTGAGCGCATCGCGTTGAACCGGCTCACGATAGCGCGCGGACATCGTGTTGGTGTCGACCGACCGGTGGCTGATTCAGCGCCCGGCGCGCCGTTACATCACGGGCGAAACCGCGACAAGTTGTCTGCCACCCGCGCCATCCCGCTGGTATCGTTCTCGGAGCCATCCGCCGTCTCCCCGCTCTTGGCAAGACGAATTCCCGTCATGCCACCTGGCATCAGCGCCACGAGATTGCCTCCCCAGCCAAGCATGCGCGGATAAAACATCCGGCATCCCCTCGAATCCTGAAAGGAGGTGACCCAGAACGCATTGATATAAGTCGTTTCGCCGACGGACAGTTTTTCGCCGGTGGGAAGTCCACGTGCCTTCGGACCCGCCAACAACTCCTTTACGCGCGGCGCGAACAACAGTTGACGCTCGCCGTGCCTGCCGCCGTTTTGATACAACCGGGCGATGAGCACCATGTCGCTCAGCGTCGGATAATAGCCATAGGCCATGAGCGGCTGTCCGGCGCTGCCATCCACTTCGATGGTGCGGTTGGTCGGCGCATGATGGACACCGATGGGCCCGAACACCTCTCGTCGCAGCATCGACCAGATGTCCGCCGTCGGCCCTTCCTTGGATTTGAGAAACCTATCCATCGCCACGCCGAGCATAAACATATCCTGATCGCGATAGCGCGTGACCTGCCCCGGGCCCCACGGATACACGCCGCCGTCCGCGAGCAGCACGGCCAATTTTTCCTTTAACGATCCTGCCTCGTACCAACGCGAATACCGCGCATCGATATACCCGTCATTCGTGTCATTCGGTTCACGATTTGTGCTGCCATTGCCGTTACCCGTTGCCATATTGATGGCATCTTCGAAGCGAACATCCTGCCACCCGCGAAATGTCTTTGCTTCCGGCACATAGTCGGCAATCTTCAGATCGAACACTGCCGGACCGTATTTCTCAGCCAGCCGCAGCAAGGCCGTTTCATTCGCCAATACCTTGGTTGCGGACCACACACCGAACCGCGCGCGCTCGCACCACGGCAAGGGTCCGCCCGCGCTGGCACACTGCTTCAAATAGAACGTGCCCTGATAATCCAGCCCGGACAGCACGATATCGGCCGGTGGCATGGACCCATCGAAGCCGGCAAGCGGCCCGCCACCCACCTTTGCCTCAAGTTCGCTCCAGCCGGCAATCTTCGCTCCATCGATACGGTCCACCGCATGCGCCTCTTTGAGGAGACTCAACTGGTCGGTTTCCGAGGATGTAACGCGTGCCGGCACAAGACCGGCCGCGGTGAATGCATTCTTGATATTGAACGGTGCCGTTTGCTGCACGATCTGAAATCGCAGGTTCGACACCCGACCGCGCTTGTACAAGAAAATCGCCAGGCCGTCGTGGGTTTCGCCTTCGATGGAATTCACCAATGCGAACGGGAATGCCGCGCGTGACCAGCCGCCATCTCCCGGCTCGGACCAGACCTGACCGGGTTGCACCAGGATGTCCCAGTAACTGCGGCCGTGAGGCGTGGAGCCACTGCGAATGACATCTTGCGTGAAGGGCACCAGATCGCCGTCGTCGGTGAAAAAAGACAGCGCAACGCCCGGGAATAAGCCCGGGTCACGGCCGAGCACCAGGCGCACAGAGATCACACTGGGTTGAGTATTCATTGGCGTCTCCACCAAATGAACGGTTCCCAGGAACGGTTCGTGGGCCGCAGCGGCACGCGGACTGGGAACAAACGCCGTATTGGGCGCAAGCCCGCCGGACCAGGCCGACTTCAGCAAGTCGCGCCTGCCGATTTCCTGTGCCAACGTCGAGGCAACCTGAAGAAGCATCGCACTTCCCAAACTCAAGGTCAGGATGACCCGTCGAGCCGTACCGCGCCGTTGAGTGAATCGATTGGACATGGGGATTTCGCCAAAGCCGCCTTGATTTAGGTTTACCAAGAGTACTGCGTCCTCTCACAATTGGCATCAATGCGGGCGCGCTGAACACACCGCGCCGCTCGAATCTCGATAGAATATGGCGATGAGCATCATCCACATCGCCGCGCCCGCGCAGATTCCCAAGCCGGAGTTTGAACCGCCATTCACGCCGCCACCGGTCGGAGGCGAGCCCTCGCCGCAGCTGGCCAGCAAACCATCGTTCGAGTCGCCGGATCGAGCCGTGAGCACCGGCACCTGGGAAGCCACGCCCGGCGTGTTCGCGCGCGCCATCGTGGATGCCGAGTTCAGCCATTTCATTGCTGGCCGCGCCACTTTCGTCACTGCCGATGGCCGGCGATTCGAGTTCAGCGCCGGCGACGCCGCCTATTTTCCGCCCAACACCAAGGGTGTGTGGACCATTCACGAGGCGCTGCGCAAGACGTACTGCATCTGGAAATGACGCAGACATGGACATGCTGCAACAGCACCTCCCTGGATCTGGGGGCTGCCCCATGGCGAGGGGCGCTATGTCAGAATGGTCGCGCACGAATGAACGTGTCGCCGGGAATCTGCCATGACCAAGCGCATCGATATTGATTCCGCCGCCGCCGCCATCGGATCCGGCTACCCCTCCCCTTTCGATGAACCCTGTCGCACCCGCGCCCGCCGGCGCCTGGGGGATGTCGCTGGCCTGACGCAATTCGGCGTGAACCTCACGCGACTGCCTCCCGGTGCATGGTCCAGCCAGCGGCATTGGCATACCGTGGAAGATGAGTTCGTCTACATTGTGCAAGGCGAGGTGGTGCTGGTCACGGATGCCGGCGAGGAAACTCTGCGCGCCGGGGATTGCGCCGGATTCAAGGCCAATGAACCCGACGGCCATCATTTGCAGAACCGCAGCACATCGGACGCTGTGTTTCTGGAAGTCGGCGCGCGGCTTATCGAGCACGATGAGGCCTGGTACCCGGATATCGATATGAAGGCATTGAAAGGCCGGGCGGGATATACCCACCGCGATGGCCGGCCCTATCCTCCCAACAAGAAGTGACACCCATGCCGCAGTTGATCCGTCTCACCCTCATCAGTCTCTTGGTCAGCAGCCCGGCGGCCCAGGCGGCCGACGTACTCGTGCAACATGCCCGCATCATCGATGGCACAGGCCGCGCCAGCATCGTTGGCGATGTGCGCATCCGGTCCAACAAAATCACGGCCGTCGCGGCCCACCTGATGCCGCAGCCCGGCGAAGAGGTTCGCGATGCCCACGGGCTGGCGCTTGCACCCGGCTTCATCGACATGCACAGCCACGCCGACCGTGGCCTGTTGCAGGACCTGGATGCGGCAACCCAAGCCCGACAAGGCATCACCACCATGCTGGTGGGCCAGGACGGCGGCTCGAACTTTCCATTGCGCGACTGGTTCGCCAAGCTCGAGGCCACACCGGCCGCAGTGAACGTGGCGAGCATGGTGGGTCATGCCACAGTGCGGGCGCAGGTCATGGGTAAGGATTTGTTCCGAGGGTCGACCGCAGCCGAACTCGAGAAGATGAAAGATGTGCTGGCAACCGAGTTACGTGCTGGCGCGTTCGGAATCTCCACGGGCCTGGAGTACGAGCAGGCGCACTTTTCCACCACCGAAGAAGTCGTGGCATTGTCCAAGGTTGCAGGCAGCAATGGCGGATTCTATATCTCCCATGTGCGTGACGAAGGCAACGGGGTGTTCACATCCTTCGATGAGATCCTGCGCATCGGCCGCGAAGCCGGGCTCCCGGTCGAAATCACCCATATCAAACTGGCGGCGCCCCCCACCTGGCATCTTGCGGCGACACGCATGCCGGCGTATTTCCAGCGAGCCAAGCGCGAGCACATCGACCTGCGTGCCGATGTCTATCCGTACACCTATTGGCAATCCAACATTCGCGTACTCGTCACCGACCGGGATTTCTTCAACCCGCAGAAAGTGGCCGCGGGCCTGGCCAACAATGGCGGAGCCGCCGCCATCCGCCTTGCGCGCTACACACCTGAACCGGCGGTGGCCGGCAAGACGTTGACCGAGATCGCCAAGATCTGGGGATTGAGCGAGGTTGACACCTACATGCGCATCGTCAAGGCGACGATGGCGGAACTGGATTCCGATGTGCGTATGGAAAGCATCATCGGCACGTCCATGAGCGAGGACGATGTGCGTTGGTTCGTTGCGCACCCGCAGATCTCATTTTGCAGCGACGGTGAGCTGCATGGCGCGCATCCGCGCGGCGCAGGCACTTTCCCCCGCGTTCTGGGTCGGTATGTGCGTGAACAGAAGGCGCTGTCGCTCGAGTTGGCGGTGCACAAGATGACTGGCCTGTCAGCGCGCAACCTCGGGCTGAAGGACCGCGGCCGCATCGCGCCGGGCTATATCGCCGACCTCGTGCTGTTCGATCCCGCGACGGTCATCGACAACTCAACCATCGAGCACCCGGAGGCGCCGCCCACGGGCATTGCGTCGGTGATGACGTCCGGTGAATGGGTGATCGATGGCGGCAAGCCCACGGGCAAGCACCCGGGGCATGTGCTAAGACCGGTGTCCGCCCCTGTCGCTGCCAATCAATAGGCCGCTTCGCAAACTGCGGATGATCGGCAATCGCAAGAGCGAGCCGGTGGGCGTGCTGGTCCAGCAAATCCGAAGCACTTCAGGAGCTTTCCCCGGCGAACCGGCCTTGCCCAAGTAGCTGCCATATACGTCTTATCCTCCTTCTCGATCAATAAAAACCTGATCATCGGTGAACTATATTCGATTGGTTGGATCCACGGTGCCTCCATAGAATGCCGCTGCGGTCGGGCCACGAGACGAGGGACTGATAGTGCAAACGGTGGGACACTGGTGGATGTGGGCGGGCTTGGCCGTCATCGTGGTCGGCATGCTGGCCATTGATCTGCTGTGGGTTGGTGGAGGCAAAAAGCATCGGGTATCGCTGCGCGAGGCGGGAACCTGGTCGCTGATCTGGGTGAGCGTCGCGTTGCTGTTCGCTGCTGCGCTGTGGTGGTACCTGGATGGCACTGCAGGCCGCGTCGTCGCGAACGACACCACTTTGCAGTTCATCACCGGCTACCTGATCGAGAAATCCCTGGCCGTAGACAATGTATTCGTCTGGCTGATGCTTTTTTCCTTCTTCGCGGTGCCGCTGGAATTGCAAAAGCGCGTACTTTTGTATGGTGTGGTCGGCGCCATCCTGATGCGCACCATGATGATCTTCGCGGGGGTCTGGCTGATCGCCCAATTCCATTGGCTGCTGTACGTGTTTGGCGCGTTCTTGCTGATCACC
>JANXOV010000020.1 GCA_025357635.1 Pseudomonadota bacterium | reverse complement strand
ATGTAACGGATTGAAATTTCAGGAGAAGGCTGGCCACCGAGGTTGGTAGGATGTTGTTACGACGCACCATCCGCAACCAAGAGGGCCAGCCTTGACAGATCGTAATGCCGAGTTCGTTTGCCAGCAACAAGCCAGAGACATTGGTCGCCGTTCCAAGCAGATCGATTCGATGGATGTATTCAACTTGATCACCGGGCCTGAGCTTCTGGAGACGCTCGAAGCGCTGTTGCCGCAGTATCGGGAGCGCAAATTTCCGCCCACGGTGACGCTGGCGATGTTTCTGGGTCAAGTGCTGCGAGCGGATAGCTCCTGCCGGAACGCGGTGAATGAGGCGATCGTGAATCAGCTGCTGCTCGGATCGGAGGCGGTCAGCGCCAATACCGGCGGGTACTGCCAGGCGCGAGAACGACTGCCGATCGATCTGGTGCGGGAGCTTGCTCGAGGAAGCGCACTGATGATGAACAAACACACCTCGACAGGCTGCCTGTGGCGCGGTCGGCACGTGAAATTGACCGATGGCACGACCACCTTGATGCCGGATACGGAGCCGAACCAGACGAAATATCCGCAGCATGGGAGCCAGGAGCAGGGAGCGGGATTTCCGATCGCGCGTCTCGTCGCCGTCCTGTCGCTGGCCAACGGGGCGGTCCTTGATTTGGCTATGGGCGCATACAAGGGCAAGGGTACGGGCGAATACGGATTGTTTCGCCAGTTGCTTGATTGCTTTGTCGAGGGTGATGTGATGCTGGCCGACAGCTATTACTGCAGCTTTTTCTTGATCGCCGCGTTGCAGGCACGCGGCGTGGATGTGCTGTTTGAGCAGCACGGGGCGCGGCACACCGACTTTCGCAGCGGGGAGAAACTGGGTGCCCGCGATCACGTGGTGCAGTGGAGCAAGCCGGTGGCGAGACCTGCGTGGATGACGCCGGAGGAATACGCTGCATACCCGCCTGCGCTGAGGCTGCGCGAAGTCAAAGTGGGCAAAAAAGTGCTGGTGACCTCCTTCCTCAATCCGCGCAAGGTGTGCAAACGGGAAATCGGCGAGCTGTTTGTGCGCCGCTGGAACGTGGAGTTGGACCTGCGCAACATCAAATCGACCCTCGGCATGGAGCGCTTGACCTGTAGAACCCCTGCCATGTGCGAGAAAGAGGTCTGGGTGTATGCGCTGGCCTACAATCTGATCCGCTCGTTGATGGCCGCGGCCGCCGAACAGGCCGGTGTGCTGCCGCGGCAGCTGAGCTTCAAGCACACCGTGCAGGTGTGGGTGGCGTGGAGTCAAAGGCAGTTTCTCTCAAGCGTACCTGAAGATACTGTCGCCTTGTTCCGGTTGATCGCCCACATCCGAGTCGGCAATCGGCCCGGACGGATGGAACCTCGGCTCATCAAAACTCGACCCAAACCCTTCGCACGCCTGCAGACAACGCGGCGCAGAGCGCGCGCCAACATCAGGAAATATGGTCATCCGAAAAAACTCTCGGCCTAAACTAAGCGCCATTCAACTATAAGCGATTCCGCTACGGCGAATGACCGCATACAAATAAATCATTCGAACGCAGTAATTGAATGAGAAATATTCAGCAAGTTTCAAACTCGCGTACACCCGTGATGTCACGAGAGATTCTCCTACTGCAACTGCGAAGTCAGAATCTGCGGTTTGATTAATTTGATCCGAATAGAATTCATCGATTCTCCAAATGGGCTCCCGCTCGCTACCCGCTTACGCGCTGACTCTAGTTCTTGGGCGCCGAACGCATTCAACCTCGGTGACCCGTTATCGAGATACACCGCGTACGCCAACTCGCGACTCCTCTCTTTCGGGTCCGTGCTGGCAAGAGCACTTACCGCATGTGGCCAAGCAAGAAACGGATCGGAGACTCGCAATCGTCGAGCGAAGTCGAGTTCCATCGACTCAAACCGCCGATCCTTCAGATCGGCAGTGAGCCACTCACAGGCTTGGCCAAACTGGTACCCGATACTTGTCAGACGACTCGGGCTTGGCACCATGCGATTGTAAGCGTTGTGCAGATTCATGAGCGCGGCTTCCGTATCTCGTCGCCCCCCCGCGAAAAATGCCTTGGCCAGAAAATGATCAAATCCCAAGAGCCGCGGAGGTATCTTCGCAATAAACTCCTCAAGTTTTAGAGGATCACCGACTTTTGAACTTGCATAGGCGAAGGGTCCTAGGGCATCTACGGCAGAGCCATTCTCGATGTAGGTCTCGATATTATATCGGGCCGCCAAGGCGTCGAATGCCTCCACCGCGCCATGGAAGTCGCGACGAAGTAGAAGTGCGTAGGCGCGGGAAAACAGCGTCACATCCGAGTCCACCGGCGATTCATATGCCGCTTTCGTCCTCAGTGCATGCCTAAAATTAGACGGGAATACGACAATCCGGGTCATTGGATCGTCGGGATTCACATAGGAAGCACCGTCGCCGCCACTCATCGTCCCGCTGGGGTCACCTGCCAGGTGCGCGACGATCGATCCTAAGTCGGGTATCGGTTCCCGATCGAACTGATACCAGCGTAAGGCAATTCGGGCGCCAAGTCGACGCGCAATGGGGTCTTTTGAAATAGCAACATGTTGGCGGATCCATTCTGGCATTTTGGCATCCGGAAGCTTATTGATGCGCTGAGTGATCATCGCAGACCTCCATGGCGCAAAGCCGTATTGCCCATTGCTGACTGCCTCGAAGAGGTCTTCCGCCTCGCGGTGATGCCCGGTCAAACTGAGAAGCGCGATAAGGTCAGCATAAGAACCGCCGTCCTGATATCGGTGCACAATCCTTCTCGCGATTTGCAGCGCGCGGCCATATCGTCCGTCGATCACACTTATTCTTAACGAGGCCTCCATCGACGCTTCTGAGCCGTTGCTATACCGTGCGGCAATCTGGTACAGACGCCTTGCGGACCCCGTGGCCGCACGTGACAGCAGATTTCCTGCGGCTTCGGATGCGAAATTCGATAGCGTCACCGTCTCACTCCCGCGTGAATGCCGAAATGGTGGGAAGCTCACGTATACATCGGCTGCGCCCCGGTCATCACCGTCATGTAGTAACTGCCATGCCAAGGCACGGTAGCCGTTCCAGTTTTCGGGGTCTGATTTAATCGCGGCTCGAAGCGCATCCGTCAGGTGTTGTGGGTCGACATCCTGAATGGCATGTCCCGAACGCCATGACGCAACGCCGGGATCTCCATGGAATCGAGTCTCTAGAGCCCTTCGACCGACATCTTTGAACTCCGATTCACTATAGTCCGCGAGGAAAACTGCAGGCATTGATCGAAACTGCGTGTAGTTGAGGGCATCGCGATATCGATTCAAGCGTGCCCGCTCAGTTCCGTAAAACCCCGTGGATTCGAACAGCCAATAATCCCTGACTGGGAAGTCAAATGAATAGGCGTTAGTCAGCGCTGCCAGGCCGTAGTCGCCGCTCACCGCATATAGAAGCTTGATGGTGCTCTGCGTTTGTCCCTGCGCGCGCTCCACGGATGCCCGAGCGGCCTCCTGCGCAACTTGAACATGATGTGATTGCTGGTCCGCCGGGAGTGACCCGGCAATCTGCACGTGCAGACGGGCTCGCCACGCCAAAAACTCCGGATGGCCATCATAGTAGACATCCCACCTCTCTAGTCTCTTCAAAGCGTCGTCCGCGCGACCCTGAACTTCCGATTCAAACTGAAGAGACTTCAACAAAGTCGACTCGGCCAACGCTTCATATAGAAACACCAAATCCCAAGCACCGGGATTCATCACGCCGCCGCGTGCGGAATCAGCTATTCTGATGAACGTGGGCAACTCGCGAACGTGTTGAAGCACGGAGAGCTCTGAGACAGTTTCGAGGTCTGATTGAGAGCCCAACGCGGCACCGCGGCGGCGCAGATCGTGAGCACTTTGACCGGCAATCGGGAATAGTCGATCTAGCTCCATCTTGACCTTACTATTGTCATCGACCTCCCAAAGGTTGAGATCAGTAAGTCGACGTCGCACCAGGAACGACCAGGCTGCACTGCGCTTTTGCAGCAACTGTAGAGCCGCGTTACGCGGGTACTCTTTCCACGGCCCCTTTTGTAGATCGTATCGGGCGCGCAAGTCGTTAAGCTCAACCGCCAATAGAAGCCGCTCGATTCCGTTAACCTGCTGCAATCGCTGCGACAATTCTGGAAGGTTGCCGTCGAATAACGCTTGTAGTGCCAGATTAGCCGCCCACTCGGTTCCGCCTTTCAGTGCTGCTATCGCGGCGGGACGCATCTGTAGATTGAAGAGAGCGTAGGCGCGCAAGAATTTAGCTTGGTCGGGTGACAGTTTGGCAGAGTCAAGTGATATCAGAGACTTCTCGAAGAATCGTTCCCGCGCGCGGATGCTCGCTGCGGGACTCATGGCACCCAACACTGCAAATCTCAGTGGCGCGGTGTCGATCGATTCATCGGACTTGACCAAATCAATAGGGTTGGCCGGGAGAATGTAGTCTCGCCACGCGGGACCTGGTGCCGACAAACCGGTGCGGAGATTATTCGACGCATCAATCTTCAGCTTCTCCCGCAATTGGCGAATCGGATCGTCGAACAAGAGTATCGGCGGTCGCTCGTCGGAAAAGGCCAAGGACGTCCAGCTGAAGATCTGCGGGTTGTCGGCATAAAGAATTGTTCCCGGACGATCTAGGTTGTGAACTCTCACGAGGATCGTCAACTGATGATGGCGATCATGACCGATAAAGGTCTCGATGACGCGCCTTGCTTTGAGGAATGTCGCTAGTTCCCGTACCCGTTCCGGGGCATATACCCGTTCGCCCTCCCCCAGCGCCCTCGACACCAGATAGGGGTCTACAACTTTCACGCCGGATCGCGCCAACTCGGCCGTGAGCTTTGCTGCCCAAACAGAGCGTGAAATACGATCGGTGCCTAGTCCCTGCACCTGCGCTGGGAGCACGAGGGTGTCGACGATAGTGTTTGCTAAAGCCGCCTTGTATGTGGTTCGTTCTGCCTCACTCCAGACTCCTTCCCGCCGTACAAATTCATTGCCAAGGTACTTGATTCGCTTGCCGAGAATGTCGGGACTAGGCGTCGCATTAGACGGCACGAAGGAACCTAGTCGTCCAAGGCTAACGGTTGGGTCCTCTGGAAACTCACCGGGAGAAGCAATTCGGTTGTCGGCTGCAATCTCCGACGGGCCTCTAGGGTCTCTTACTGACGGAGAATTCAACGTCTGCGGATTAATCGACGCAGCAAATCCGCATCCGAATAGTCCAATGATCACTATTTTTCGAATGGCCATACGTAGCTCCCGTAGCGCTCCCTCTCTTGTCCACAAGTGTGACAGATAATCACCCTGTCAAACCGTTTGAAGCTGTCTGTAGCCTATCTAGAGTAGGTTGATTTTCGATCGCTCTGACGCTCTCATGCTAGTGTAGTGTCTCATAAATAGATATGCACATATTCCAGGCGATTGCTATGCTGCGCTCATGCCAAATGCCGGTTTGTCGATCAAGTTGAGGCCGTCTGAAAGAGCCCAGCTTAAGAGTTGGGAGGGCGCGCACGGCACCCCGCAACAGGTGGCGCTGCGCTGCCGAATTATTTTGCGAGCGCTGGCCGGCGA
>JANXOV010000172.1 GCA_025357635.1 Pseudomonadota bacterium | reverse complement strand
GCGCACGGACTGCGCAGCGCTGACCAGCTCCAGCGATACGGGGCGAAGTTCGGCGCGGCGCTGTTCGGCAATGATCAGCACACCGCTCATGCTGCTTCTCCCTTGAACTCACGAATAATGGCTGCAAGACGCTGCGCCTGTTCGCTGCTGCTGCCCTCGATCAGTTGCGCGCGGCCTTTGGTGGGCATGTACATGCGCCGCACTCTGGACAGCGAACCTGCTTCGCCGACATCGGCGGCGCTGAGGCCCAAGGCATCCAACGTCAGCAGTTCAACCGGCTTGGCCGCGGCCTGCTTGATGCTGCGCAGCGAAGCATAGCGCGGCGTGTTGATTCCCAATTGAATGGTAAGCACGGCCGGCACTTGAATCTGCACCACATGCGCGACGCCTGCCTCCAGTTCGCGACGCAGCAAGGCCGTCTTCGCGCCCGGCGTGTAGGTCAATTGGTTGACGACGGCCGCATGCGGCCAATCCAGCAGCGCCGCCGTCGCGATCCCTGTGGCGGCAAACGACTGATCGGAGGACTGCACGCCTGCGAACAGCAGGTCGGGTTGTTCCTTCCTCGCAACTGCCGCGAGGATGCGCGCGATCGCTATCGGGTCGGAACCCTCAACCGCATCGTCCCAGACACGTATCGCCCGATCTGCACCCTTGGCCAGGCATTTGCGCAGCGCTTCGTCCGCTGCGTCGGTGCCTACCGTCACCGCGATCACCTCCACCGGCGCAGCGGCGGACTCCTTGATCTTGACAGCCTCTTCAAGAGAAAAATCATCCCACTCGTTCAGGTCTCGGATCAGAAAGTCAGGGTTGATGTCACGGCCGTCAGCGCGGATTGTGAAGTCCTCGTCCAACGCTGCAACCTGTTTCACGGCCACCAGGATTTTCATGCCGACGCTTCCTCGTCTCGCGGCGGCGCTACCGCCTCGCGAATCAGTTCAATGAGTTCCTTCACCACAAATTTTCCCTCGTTGCCGGTGGTTTTCAATGCGTCCTCGAACATGGTCAGGTCCTTCGGGCAGCTGACAACATATACCTGCAGTCCGTCGATGGCTGCGGCTTCCTTCATTCGATTCTGTGCCGGTTTCTCGCTGCCCACCGGGTCCGGAATCCAGATCCGCCCGCCGCCGGCGCCGCAACAGAAGGAGTTGGCGCGGCAGCGCCCCATTTCCACGAGCTCGCAGCCAAGCAGGGCGAGCAGGTCGCGCGGAGCGTCATAGCCTTTGTTGAAGCGGCCCAAGTGGCACGGATCATGGAAAGTCACGCGGTAGTTCAGCCGATGGGTAACCTTCAACCGGCCGGCATCGAACAGGCGCTTGACCAGGGTGGTGTAGTGCTCGATTTCATAGTGGCCGCCGAAGTCCGGGTACTCATTGCGAATCGTGTTGTAGGAATGCGGATCGGTCGTGACCACGCTCTTGAAGGAGGCGGCACTCAACGCGGCCACATTGGCCGTTGCCAGCACTTCGTAGAGGCCTTCTTCTCCAACGCGACGCACATCATTGCCGGCGTTGGATTCCCCGTCGTACAGAATGCCGAAATCCACTCCCGCCTCCTGCAACAAGGTGGCGAATAGTTGCGAGACCTTTTGGTTGCGCGGATCGAATGACGCGTAGTCACCGACAAACCACAGGACGTCCACGGGCTCTTTGCGCACATCCTTGACCGGATGGGGCAGAGACTTGCTCCAGGCGCCGCGCTTGCGCTTGGACTCCCCAAACGAGTTGCCGGTCTTGTGGATGGTCTGCAGGGTTTTGGTCAGCAGCGGGTCCATGGCGCCTTCCTCGACCAGTTTGCGCCGCATCTGCACGATGATGGGGATGTGTTCAACCGCCACGGGGCAGATCTCCACGCAGGCCATGCACGTGCGGCATGACCACAGCGTCTCCATCGCGATCTGTCCGGGCCCTTTGCCATGCACGTCGAGTGTGGCCGCCGCCGGCAGGGCGCCCGATTCCAGCGTCGCATTGGCGAACTCCCGCAGCGACAGGATGACATCGCGCGGCGAAAGCGGCGCACCGACTGCGCGCGCCGGGCAGGCCTCGTGACAGCGGCCGCATTTGGTGCAGGCATCCAGGTTGAGCAGCTGTTTCCAGGTGAAATCGGTGATTGTCTTGGCGCCCACCTGCTGCTGCGTTTGGGGGACTGTTCGCAGTCGCTGGGACGCCAATGGGTCGCGCACCAGCAGCGAGCCGGCGGCGGTGAAGATGTGCTTGACCTTGGTGAAGGGGATCAACGCGATCAAGGCGAGCGCAACCACGCCATGAAACCACCACAGCCCATGACGCAGCGAGCCGGCGGTGCTCGCATCCAGTCCCGCACTGCGCAGGCCGTGCGCAAGCAAGGCGCCGACCGCAGACCACCATCGATAGTCCCAGACATCGGCCCGCGCTTGGAGCCAAACCAGCCGTGCGGCTTCGAGCACATAGCCGGTGCCGCCGATGATCACCAGAATCCACAGGAAGGCCCAGTCTTCGCGCCGGTACTGCGGGCGGTCGAAATCCGGATCGCCGGGTGTCCGGTCGGGGCGCGCGTAATCCAACTTGGGCAGGCGCATCCAGCCGCGCCGGTACATCATGTAAACGAGTCCGGCGAGGAGTGCGACACCGGCCATATCGAGCACCAGCGAAAACACAAGGTAAAAGTTGCCGTACCAGAAACGCACGCCGAACAAGGGTTCGAGAATGTCGTACTCCAGCGTGATCGTGGCTGTGCCGATGAACAGCAATACGAAGCCGTAGAAGATGAGTCGGTGCGCGCCGCCGGCGGCGGCATCGCGGCGCGCGATGCTTCGATGGCTGAGCACGGTCGCAATCATCCAGCGGATTCGCTGCCACAGATCGGAGCCCATCTGCAATGCCGCGCCGCGGCGGTACTTGCGGATCTGCACGTAGACACCGTAGCAAAACACGCCGATCGCCGCATAGCCCAAGGCGTAGAAGAGCCTCACCTCGGTTGCCGAGTAATCCTCGAACAGGATCCGAGTGACCGCGTCGATACGAATCACGATCTTAGACAGTATGACCCCCGCCGTTCTGGCGGAGGTGGTGAAAAAAGGATGAAGAGTCTGCCTCCTGTCGTATCGTGGGTTGCGCACCATGGGGGTGTTCCGAGCCACATACAGAACGCCGGTAAGCGTGATCTGCAGAAGTCACAGGAGGCAGACTATGAGTGAGATTATCACTACGTTCGTTGGATTGGATGTGCATAAAGAGTCTATTGCGGTTGCAGTAGCGGCCGCCGGTCGGGAGAAGCCACAGTTCATTGGAACAGTCGGCCCGACGTTCAAGGAGTTGCTTAAGACACTCTCCCACCTTGGCAAGTGTGAGCAGATGTTGATGGTGTACGAGGCGGGGCCGAGTGGCTACGTGCTGGTGCGCGAGCTGCGTGCGAAGGGGTATCGCTGTGAGGTCGTGGCCCCGACCAAGATCCCGCGCCGATCGGGTGAGCGGATCAAGACGGACCGGCGCGATGCCGTGGCGCTGGCGCATTTTGCCCGTGCTGGAGATCTGAGCACCGTGAGGGTGCCCGACGCGGCTGACGAGGCGATCCGCGATCTGTCGCGGGCGCGCGAGGACGCGCTGCGGGCCCGCATGACAGCCCGTCATCAGCTCAAGGCCATGTTGTTGCGCCATGGTAGGCATTACGCGGGCAAGGTCGGCTGGACGCAGGCTCATGAGAGACACCTGTGCAAGGTGAGCTTTGAGCATCCTGCCCAGAGCATCGCCTTCACCGAGTATCGCAGTGCCGTCAGTGCGGCCAATGAGCGTCTCGAGCGGATCACCGAGGCGCTGCGGCAAGCGTTGAGCGAGTGGCGACTGCGACCGGTGGTTGAGGCATTGATGAGCTTGCGTGGCATCGACTTCATCGGTGCCATCACGCTCGTAGCCGAGCTCGGCGACCTGCGCCGCTTTGCGCATCCGAAGCAGTTGATGTCCTTCCTGGGGCTGGTACCAAGCGAGAGCTCCAGTGGCCAGAGCCGCGCCCAAGGCGGTATCACGCGCACCGGCAACACTCACGCCAGGGGTATCTTGATCGAAGCGGCCTGGTCGTATCGCCACCCGGCACGCATCGGTCGTGAGATGCAGGTGCGTCAGGAACGCCTGCCCCGAGAACTGCGCGAGATCTCGTGGCGTGCGCAGCTGCGCCTGTGCCAACGCTACCGACGCTTTGCAGCTCGTGGCGTGCATCAGAACCGTGCCTGCGTGGCGATCGCGCGCGAGCTGACCGGCTTCATCTGGGATTTGGCTCGCCATGCTCCCATATAGTCGGACAGCTCAGCGAATGAGTCGCTCATCGGTTCACAGTATTCGACACGGAACGCGGCACCGGACACGATCAGGGGAATCCTCGAAAGTTTTACGTGGCATCCTTCGTGATGATCCTCGATCTTAGACAGAGGCAGCCCCGCGACGAAACGTTGTAATGCGGTAATCAATCCGCGGATATCAGAC
Source organism: Pseudomonadota bacterium (assembly GCA_025357635.1). Lineage (GTDB taxonomy): Bacteria > Pseudomonadota > Gammaproteobacteria > Steroidobacterales > Steroidobacteraceae > TMP-86. Next base: position 126 of record JANXOV010000172.1, on the reverse strand, counting down.
TGATCAATCCTCGCTTCAAGCTCCGTGTGTCGCGTTCCCTCTCGGGTACTTCGGCAAACACTTCTGATAAAGCACTTACTCGGTGAGAAAACCCCTCGCGCTAGTTGACACGAGGGGGTCATATCA
>JANXOV010000144.1 GCA_025357635.1 Pseudomonadota bacterium | reverse complement strand
GAACACGGCAATGATCGCCGCGGTGATCGCGCCGAAAGTCACCAACGGCACCGAACCTTCGTAAGTCTTCTCCTCCTTGGCGATGACGAGCGTGCCGAAAAAACAGCCGACCGCGGCCAGTGCGCCGACCGCAAACAGGATCAGGCCCAGGTAAAAGCCCGGTTCGGCCCGCAGTGGCGGGTAGGAGGTGAACATGACCGACGAATTGCCCTGCAACACGACAACATTGGTCATCACTGCGCCAGTTACCATCAGCGCAAACGCCACCCAGGCGACGCGGGGGGCCGCAAGGCGAGAGTTGAGCAGCACCGCGGAGGCGAAGTACAGAACTGCGACCTCAAAGAAGATGACCCAGCACAGCAGCACATTGAAGCCGTGCGCGGTCAGGGCGAGATAAAACCAGTTGGCGGGCAATATGTGAACGGCCGGCCAGCGCGTCAGCGCAACCGACAGACCGAGAAGACCGCCGAACAGCAGAAAGACCACGGCGGCGACGGCGTTCGCCTTGATCAACGCCTGGGCGCTAAGGTGAATCTTCAGACCGGTCGTCGGGCAGATGCGGAATGTGTCAGTGGCCATATGCTCTCCTCACTTCGCCACGACATAGAGTTTGCCGACCATCGTGTGGTGCCCAAATCCGCAGAACTCGTTGCAGATGATCGAATATTCACGGGCTTGATCGGCGGTGACCGTCAGCACGTGTTCATAACCCGGATGGACCTGGATGTTGATGTTCATCGGCTGCAGCGAGAAGCCATGCTGCAGGTCGATCGAGGACAGATGCAGCCGGTAGGTCTGTCCCTGCTCGAACTCGAGCGAGGGATACCAGGCCCAGACCCGGGCCGTCAGATAAACGTCGCTCCCGGGTGGCGGATGCACGACAGGTATGCCCTGCTCCTCGCGGACCTTGTACTTCACGACCATCGCCTCGGTCTTGGCGAAGTACTCGTCAGGTGCAACCTTGTAGGTTTCAGTCGAGAGGTTTTGCCTGCCGTAAACGTGCCAGTAAATCATCATGCCAAACATGACGATTCCCCACAGGAAGGCGACGAGAATCCAGATGAGTTCGACCTTGTGAATCGGCTGGTTCCACCACAATCGCTGTTGCGGGGACGAAATGGCCATGGAGTGTGCTCCTTAGCGCGGTGCAACCGGGATCTGAACGAGTTCCATGATGCCCCATACCATGTAGAGCACTGTCGGCACGGTGACACCGATGAAGAGCAGCAGAAACGGATTGTCGAGGAGGCGTTGCATGAACGGAATGCGCTCGCGCGCCGGTGCGTCGGTGGAATCAGTGTGATCAGGCATGAGGCCTCCCCTGTTCGAAAAAACATACCAGAGTGCACAGGCTCTTGCCTTGATCTAGATCAAGTGCGCCCCAGGCAAAACAGGATTCAACCAACCACCTGCGCGGGTGATTTTCAGCTCTGGCGCAAGGTGCGAGGGATGGCGTTGCGATAGTACTCAAGCAGTGCTGCACCCCCGGCGCTCAAGCACAGGCGGCCGTCTTTCGACAGTTCGATCGCGCGCAGCCGCAGCAGCAGCAGCAGCGCCTGACTGAAGGCGTGATCTTCACCGTCGGCTGTGAGGAGGACCGGCACCGCCGCGAGTCGAAGCGCGGCAGCATGCGACAACGCGCGCTGTTTGAGATCAAGTTCGGCGAGGCCGCCAGGACCGGCTGAGAGCAACGCCTCCGCGAGCAGACTGATGGGCAGCACCGGAATCAACGCCGCGATGCGAGCCTGAAGATCTTCCCCGAGGCGGGTCACCTGTTCTCGCCGCACCAGCGGGTCGTCACTGTTCACCACGCAGCCGTGCTCATCCTGCCACTGCAGCAGCGACAGCGGCCGGCCAAAGTTGGCGACGGCCTGACCGAACGGACGACCCAGTCCGATCATGCGCGGCATCATCAAAACGGCGAAGCGCAGGAATGCGGCGAGAGAATACCAGCGATTCTTGTGGCGGAAGCCTTGCTCGCGATGCGCCAGCAACGCACGATCCTCGGGTATGCGATCGTAGCTCAGACCCACCGGCACTAACACGATGTCGCGGCATTGGTCATGACCCAATGCGCGCAGCACGTAGCTGAGCAGGCCGAGCTTGAGCGGCTGCATCTCGCCGTCGCGGCTCAACCCCCCTTCGAGGAACAGGCCCTGTGGCACGCAATGCGCGGCTGCGAGGAATACATATCGCTCGAGCAGCACCCGATACAGCCGATCGCCGCGGCCGTCGCGCCGGATGATGTAGCTGCCGATCGCATGCAGCAGGTAACGCAAGGGCCAGACCAGCGCCCATTCGCCGGCTGAATAGGAAATCACCGCGCGCTTGGAGGCGAGGTAGATGAGCAGGAAAGGGTCGATGTTGGAACGGTGATTGGACACCAGCACCACGCAGCAGTCGCGGCCGATGCGGCCGAAGGCTTCGCGGTCTTCGTACTCGGCGCGAATCCAGTACAGCGTGCGCAACACCCAGCGCATGAGCCAGTAGCCGATGCGAAAATACAGCAGCGTGCTGAAGGAGGGGACGATCTCCTCCACATAGGTTCGCGCCCGCAGCCGTACTTCCTCCTGAGTACCCTCGCCCGCGGCGACGCTGGCCCCGATCGCGGCTGCGACCACGGTGTCGTTGAGCAGACGGTCCAGCCATTGCGTGCGTCGGGCCAGCACGTAGTTGCTGAGGCCAAAGTCCAACCGTTCGTCGAGCAAACGCAAGGCGCGCTCACGGCGCCGGTAAAACGCACGGGTCAGCAAAGGTGCGATGACGGTGAGCCAAAGGCCGGCCACTGAGAACAGCGCCAGCACGACCAACAGCCATAGCGGCACGCCGATTGTCGCGCTCACCGGGCCGGTACCTGAGTTGAGTTCAGCGGCATTGATCGAACACCTCTCGCAAGCGGCGCAATGGCGCCTGATCGCGGATCATGCCGAGCGGAATGGTGAAGTGCCCGCGCCGATAGCTGAAGCGATTGCGCTCCGGCACCTGCCAGGCATCGAGCTGGCGCCGGGCCGAGGCTTCGGGCGTCACGGTGTCATGGCTGCCGGTCACGCTGATGATGCACTCGGGGGACACGCACGGCGCCCGCGGCGCATCCAGGCGCAGCAGCCAGCGCCGGGTCAGTTCACGGTTCCAGCCGTTGCGCTTCAGATTCGCCGACAGGTTCCAGATGTCCGACAAGGAGCTGTCGAGAGCGGTTTCGGCAATGTGGCTGCAGTGAGCGATCGCCAGCACGGCATCGGGCCGCAAGGCCGCCGGCCACGCGGCCGCGTGCATCGCAATCGACTTGGCGCTCTGTGCACCGAGGCTGCTGCCGCCGATCGCCACCGGGCCATTGCTGGTTCGCCGGCACCAGTCGATCAACACCGCCCATTCCTGATGTTGTGCGCCAAGGAAATCGAACATTCCGGTGGGCGCGCTCGACAGCAGCTGCTCTCCGCCGAAATGCCCCGGCAGAACCCGCCGGCCATGCCACGGCGCTTCCGGGCGCACCACACGGATGCCCAGCGCCATGAGCGCGGCCACTTCATCGATGAGGTTGTGGTAGTGATCGAACTCCACACAAATCCCGTGACCGAAAATCAATGTCGGTGGATTCTCGATGCCGGCCGGTGCATGCACGCGCGCATAGACCATGTCCTGCATCGCCGGTGAGGGTGAGACAAAACGCAGCCAGAAATCCTCGCCGTGGGGCACGGGCAGGCGACGCGACACTTCGATGGCAGGCAGCGAGACCGGCAGATCGAACAGGGCCGGAACGCCTTCCCCATCGGCGCCGAACCGCGCCGCGACCTGCGCAGGTGTCGGCGCGGCCATCTTCACCGACGCATCGATCAGATCGCAGAAAGGACGGAAAGACCAACGCGTCAGATTGTAGGCGGTGCGCGTGTCCAGGCGCATTTCCTCCGCGATCAGCAATCTCTCCAGCGCCACTGGGCGCTGACCGAACAAATAGTCGTGCCACAGCTGCTCGGTCATGTGGGCCTTGAGCCGGCAACGTTCGAAATGCGCAAGGCAGGCGCGCAGCGCGCGCATGCGTCGCGGGCTGATGCCACGCGAGGCGGTGCCGGCGATGAAGCGTTCCTCCTCGCCTTGCGCCTCGCGCGCCAGCGCCCACAAGCGCGACAGGGGGAAAAAATAGCGGCGCAGCAAACTCAGAACGGCAGCGTCCATCCACGGCCGGGTCAGCAGGGCGCCGGCCGGCGATTGGAAAAGGCGCATCGTTCTTGCGGAGGCAATGTGACGCGGCGTGCTCACCGCCGCAGTCTGTCCAAGTGAGTCGGTACGGTCAACCGGCCCTCATTACCGATTCAACCCTCGCTCTTGCGCTTCTGCCAACCCGCAAGCTGCTTGCCGACGGGCAGCTCGCGCACACGCACGCCGGTCGCGGCAAAGATGGCGTTTGCGATTGCCGCTCCGGCGGGCGGCACGCCTGGTTCGCCGATGCCGCCGGGCACGGCCTCGCTTTGCACGAAATGCACATCCACCGAGTAGGGCGCCGCAGACATGCGAGTGACGCCGTAGTCGTGATAGTTGCTCTGCGTGACGCGTCCCTTCGAAAAAGTTACTTCGCTGTACAGAATGTTGCTCATCGCCATGATGAGCGCGCCTTCCATCTGCGCGCGTGCGCGGTCAGGGTTGGCAATGAATCCGGCGTCGACGGCGACACTCGCGCGAAGCACCCGCACCGTGCCGTCGGGGAGAACTTCCACCTCGACCACCATGGCCACATAGGTCAGAAAACTGCGCAGCATCGCCACGCCGCGCCCCCGTCCTTTCGGCAATGCCGTGCCACCCCAGCCGGCATTCTGTGCGGCGAGCCGCACCACGCCCTTGGCGCGGCCGCTGTCCATCGGATAGTCGCTCCAGCTGGCGTCGTAGTTGCTGGCCGGCGCCGCCAATCCCTCCTTCGACAGATCCACGCGCCGGTCGGGGCCGATGAGTTCGACCAAGAACTGCACCGGGTCTTTTCCGGCGGCGTGGGCCAGTTCATCGACAAATGAGCCGATGGCGAAGCCATGATGGATGGCGTTCACCGACCGGAACCAGCCGATCCGGGTGTGCGCCAGCGCCGGACACACTTCCACGCTCATGTTGGGAATGGCGAAGGGGATGTCGCTCGCGCCATTGGTGAGTTCGTCGGCTTCGGGACCGGTCACGTTGGGCGCGAAGGTGGCGGAGATCGACGGGTATGCCGAACGATGGCGCCAGGCGACCACCTTGCCGGCGGCATCGAGCCCGGCCTCCAGACGATGGGCGGCCACGCTGTGATAGTAACCGTGCTGGAGGTCATCGCTGCGCGTCCATTGCACGCGCACGGGCGTTCCCATCTCGCGGGCGAGCCAGGCGGCCTCGCACACGAAATCGGGTTTGGACTTGCGCCCGAACGCCCCGCCCAGCAAGGTGACGTGCACGGTCACCTTCTCAACATCGACCTTGAGGAATTCCGCGATGGTCTTGCGCGCGTCCTGCGGGGATTGCGTCGGCGCCCAGGCCTCGACCGCGCCGTTAACCACTCGCGCGAGGGCGACAACGGGTTCCATCTGCGCGTGCGACAGATGCGGCATGTAATACTCGGCGGAGAGCTTGCGGCTCGCGGCCGCGAGCCCCGCATCCACGTTCCCCTGCGTGCGCCCCGCCTTTCCGGGCAATTTAACAGCCGCCTGGAGTTTGCGCTTGTAGTCCGCCGACTCGTAGCTGCCGTTGGGCCCGTTGTCCCAGGTGATGTTGAGCGCGTCGCGTCCCTTGATGGCCGCCCAGGTGTCGCTGGCGATCACCGCCACGCCGCCCAAGGGGAGAAAGCCGCCCGGCATTGGTGAGTCGGGCAGGCGCAGCACGCGCTTCACGCCGGGCACCTGCAGAGCCGCGCGGTCGTCCACCGCGACGATCTTGGCTCCCCACACGGCAGGACGGGCGATCGCCGCGGTGACCATGCCCGGAAGAACGACGTCGGCGCCGAAAACGGCAGTGCCGCTGATCATGGGAACCAGGTCGATGGATGGCATCGTTTTGCCCTGCCAGCGGCGCTCGGCGATGCGCTTGAAGTGCACGCGCTCCTTCGCCGGCATGGGCAGCGTGCGCGCGGAGGCCACGAGTGCGGCGAACGGCAGACTGCGCCCGCTGGCTTCGTGCACGATCACGTGCTGACGCGCGCGCACCTCGCTTGAATTGACTCCCCACTGCATTGCCGCGGCATCCTCGAGCAACGCCCGCATGGTCGCGCCCGCTTCACGATACCTGGTCAGAAAGGCGCGAATGCTGGTGGAGCCGTCGGTGTTCTGCGAGCCGTATTTCTTCTCGTCGCCATCGCCCTGCTGCACGCGGCACCTGCTCCAGTCAGCCTCCATCTCATCTGCAATGATCATGGGCATCGTGGTGCGGATGCCCTGCCCCATCTCGGAGCGATGGCAGATGATCGTCACCATGCCGTCATCGTGCAGCATGACGTAGGCCACGGGCGACCAGGGCTGCGTGGTCGCTGCCATCAAGGGTTCGGCGGCGCTCAGCCGGCGCACGCCGGCGGAGCTCGCAACCAGCACCACAGCGCCCATGCCCAGTCCCTGCAGGAGGTGACGACGTTGTATGTCGGCGGGGTCGTCGCACTGGGTCATGCGCGCCATCACGACTCATCTACCGATGATGGCGTGCCCAGAGCTGCCAGATCGCCTGAATCGAGTTGACCCAGCAGCAGACGAATGGCTGAGATGCTTTTCGGATCCTCCGTCGTATTCAATGCGTCGAGCAGCACATCGCGGATATCGCCAGCGGACACAAGTTCCATGTCCCATTCCGGGAACAGCCGCTCGCGCACTTCTTCGGTCTCGCTCAGGCGCACAACGGTGTCGTGGCGTGAGTCCCGAATGAGTGCGTCCATCAATTGCCGGACGTTGTCGCGCGGTCCCTCCAGCCACTGGAAGAACACTCCGCTGCCAAACACCAGGAGTCCGGTAATGCCTTGCCTGGGATTGTTGCGCCGGGAAGACGCGACGATTCGCGCCACTGCCGCATCATCCACGCCGGCGGCCGCCCGACTGCAGTACACCAGGTTGTAAAGCAGTGGAGCCCCGAAACCGGATGTGGGCTCGTCGGTCTGTGAGTGAGTGTTGGCGCCCATGGATTCATGCTCCGTCAATAACCTATGAATGACGCGTTCTGAGGTTAGCACAGCCACGCGGGCTTCAATGAAAATGTGTCAGTATCACGCCATGGCTCAGTCATCATGCTCACACGGCGTTGACTCGCGCCGCGGTGGCGGACATTTTCTACTGCTATGGGCGTTGCTCGGGTTTGTGCTCAGCGCGCCGGTCGCGTTAGCCCAGCAGTTGCCACCGTCGCTGCAATTGGAAACCATACAAAGCCAGGCGACCGTCGTCGTCGTCACCATGCTCGCGGTCGTGGTCGCCGTCGTGCTGCATTATGAGGCGCTCGGGATCCTGTCAGTGTGGCTGGCGCGGATTCATCTGCCTCCGCGTCCCCGAATCCTGCTGCTCATATTCGCGGTACTCGCCGCACACGTCATCGAGATCTGGATTTTTGGCGTCGGTTACTTCGTATTGACCAGTTCCGAAGGTCACGGCGCGCTATTGTCGCATCATACGATTGGATTCCTGGACAACGTCTATTTCTCAGCCGTGTGCTTCACGACGCTGGGTCTGGGGGATGTCGTGCCGGTCGGTGCGATCCGCTTCCTGACCGGTACCGAGGCGCTGACCGGATTCGTCTTGATTACCTGGTCGGCGTCTTTTGCGTTTCTTGAAATGCAGAGATTCTGGCGCCGTTAGTTCGGATCACACGCATGGACAACGCATTGCCGCATCCGATCCTCGATGGTATCCGCGATCAGGGATTCACTGCCTTGGGCTGGTTCCAGCCGGCGTCAGCGGATCGCGTTCCGCATGGCGCGAAATTCATGGTGCTGATCGGCAATGCCGGTCCTGAGATGTTTCGCCGATTTGAGTTGGAGCGAGACTCGGCCGGAGCCTTGCTTGATGACTGGACACGCAAAACCGTGGATCGGTTGGCCGCCACAATCGATGCGCGCGCGATCTATCCGTTCGACAAACCCGCACTGCCTTTTTTGACCTGGGGCCGGCATGCCGGCGCCGGTCATGTTTCGCCCCTGGGACTGAACATTCACCCCGTTTATGGTCTCTGGCACGCCTATCGCGCGGCGCTGCTCTTTCCCGCGCCAATCGATTTGCCGGCTGTCACGGCGGGCAGCCACCCTTGCGAAGGTTGCGTGGCGAAACCCTGCCTGCACGCGTGCCCGATTTGCGCATTCGATGGCCTGTCGTATGACGTTGCCAGTTGTGCGCAGTTCATCAGCGGCGATGCAGGTCAGCTGTGTATGACGGGAGGCTGTCAGGCGCGACGTGCATGCCCTGTGGGCCGGGACTTCGCGTACCGGCCGGAACAGATTCAATTCCACATGCGCGCGTTCAGGCCTGGACCTGGAGATTAGGCTGGATCAGAAGTATCCGTGCAGCTCGATAAACGTCAGCCGCCGGTTCTGCGCATCGTTTTGCGGTATGCCGCGGTAGCGGCGGTATCCAGCGCGCAGTTCCAGGAACTGAATGGGCGTGTACTCGTACAGCAGGCTCCAGCGCGTCTGCTGATCCTCGCCGACGTTGCGATCCGGCTCGTAGTACTCGGCGGTCAGTTTAAGATTGTGGCCCTTGGCCAGATTCCAGTCTGCCTCGCCCAACAAACTGCCCAGCTTGCGTTTGCCTTCCGGGTAGCCCTCGTCGCTGACCAGATCCGCCTCTCCCAGCCACACGATCGGGCCGGTTCGAAGGCCGGCGAAAACGCCGGCCACGCGGCGATTGCCGGCATCGGCTTGCGTCTGCGAGGCCGCGAGTCCCACGCGCCAGCGCGGTTGCACGAAGACGACCTGACCCGTCACCTGATGGCCGCTGCCGCTTTGCGCATTGGCTGCGCCATTCGTCACCGCCACTTGCGCGGACCAGCGGAGTGTCTCATAGCCCAGCTCCACGCCTTGATCCGGCGTGGTCATGCTGATGCCGGTCACCTCACGCACGAACGCCGTCTGATCCTGCAGTCGCCAGCCGAACGGCAGATAAAATTTTCCGCCTTTCACATACCAGCCGTGCGCCGGATCAGAGTAGCGCACATACGCTTCCAGATTCTGTGCCGAATTCGGCGCCACCTGTTCATCGACGTACAGCGACAGACGGTCGCGGATCATGCTGATCTGTCCGTACAGGCGCACTTGGTCGAGCGCGAACTTTTGCTGCGAGGGTGACTTCGGCGCCTCGTTGCGCGTCCAGTTGGCACGCAGGTCGCCGCCCAGCCGCAGGAATTCTGTGAGCTTGCCACCCCAGACGGCATCCGGGCCGCCGATCGTCTGTGCCGGTAGAACATTCTGAGCGTATACAAGACCGAAGTCGTTGCGTAGTCCGCCGCCGGTGGGATTCACATGGCAGGTCGAACACTCATATCCACCCTGCACGGCGAGATAAGGTTCTGCCCTGGCGGTTTGCGTCGCGCACAACCACACAGCCACGGCGCTCAGAGCCATTGCAACCTTTACGCGCATCATTGGTCTCCCGCCACGTCGAATTCGAGAATCACGGGGTCATCGCCGACGCCGGAAGAATTCAAGGTGAGCGGACGTGAGTTGATGTCGGCGAGTTCCAAACCGGGCGCGGTGTGCGCGAGCACGCGGTAATGTCCTGGCTGCAACGGGGACAACGGCGTCAGCAACAGCGCATGTGGATTGGGTGCGGGCAACGATAGCTTCGCGAGCACTAGCTCGCTGGATCCTGCCTCACCGGTGGCGGCAACACGCTCCAGCCGCAACGATTGCTGATCCACGCTCGCGGCGTCCACTTCCTGATTGAATGCCAGCATCACCTGCGGCAGCGACCCGATCAGCAGATCGTCGGTCGCCGGTGCGGTGGAGAGAACTTTGAAAACCGCAGGCGCAGCCTGTGCCGTTGCCGGCTGCGCGCCATCGCTCACCCATTGCCGGATCGCAGCGATGACATCCGCCGCCAACGGCGGACCGCCGAACGGCATCTGCGCACCCACAGATGCGTGACCCTCGATCTTCTGAATCAGATAGCTGTTGTCCGGATCGCCGGGTCTGATGCGCACGAGGGAGGGCACCTCGGTGCTGGGCACATTGACCAGCAGATTGAAACTGTTCGCCGCATCCAGGCGCAGGCCTTGCGGCGCGCCGGCACCGGCATGACACACCGTGCAGACGGGCGTGAACACATTGTCTTGAATGGATTGAAAGTCGGCGGTGATCGCGCCACCTACGCCGCCCCCGGATCCCAGCGGACGGCCGTTGGCATCAAGTCCCGTGCCTTTACCGGCGCAGGCAGCCAAACCCAATGACGCACCCAAAAACCCCAACGGGGCGAATCGACACCAGGCTGCTCTCATGCTTGAGTACTCGTTGAAAAGCTTGACGCCCCGCACACCGGTGCTCGCGCTTTGCATTCAGCCAAAGCGCGAGCGTCACCTTCACGGTCGCGGTTACATCGTCAGTTGTTCAAAGCACCCTGATTGACCCAGGTTTTCACCAGATCAATCGTGGCTTGATCCAGGCAGGCATTGCTGCCGGTGCCGCTGCAGCCCTTCGGCATCTGCGTAAGGCCCGCGCCACCCACAATCTTCTGCACCAGATAACTGTTCGCAGGATCATTGGGCAGGATGCGTTTGAGTGTCGGCACTTCTATGCTCACGACGTTGACGATGTTCGCGAACGTATTCCCGGCCGTCAGATTTTGTACGTTCGGCAAGCCTGCACCGTTGCCGTCGTGACATATCGCGCATCGCGGCGTGAAGATCTGCGTCTGCAACTGCGTCAATGTCACCTGCGCAACCACTGCATTGGCGACAGTCACCGCACTGACAGCGCTGGTGCCCACGTTGCCGTCCACATCCGTGGCCTTCGCCGTGAGATTCACCGGTCCATCGGCAACCGTGGTGGTATCCCAGGTGATCGAGTACGGCGCAGTCGCCGCCGAGCCGATGACAGTGGCGCCCGCCAGGAATTCCACCTTCGCGATGCTGATGGGATCCACCGCCGCCGCGCTCAACGTGACCGTGCCCTTCAGCGAACCGGCCGGCACCGTCAGCGTCACCACAGGCGGTGCGTTCAGCACCGGCGGCGTCGCGCCCAGATCGATGCGTCCGTAGCTGCCGTTGGCTTCATTATTGGTGCCGGCCGCAAAGAACAGCGTGTTGTGCGGCTGATTATTGGCATCGTTGCCAAACGCAATGCCCCACAGCCCCGGTGTTGCGATCGCCGCGCCAGTCGAATCGCTGAGCGTGCCGATGTAGGCGCCGGTGGCAACGTCGTAGCCGTTGACTTTGCCGTCGCCGAAGTTGCCCACCAGCAAGGCACTGCTGAGCGTGCCGAAGTCGGCGGGTGCGAGCGCGATGCCCCAGGGTGCGTTCAATGCACCGGCGGCGACCAGTTGCTTCACGAACTGCCCGTTGGTGTCGTAGACATCGACATAGCCCAGGCCTGCGCCGTCGACGTTATCTGGACCGCCGGCCGGATCCTGCTTCGCATAAGTCACGTAGATCTGCGTCGCGCCGCTCGCGCCGGTGTCCAGCGCCTGAATGCCGAAGGGTGCATAGCCTGCAGGAACGGTCGCGTCGGCGAATGTGAACGCGCTCGACGATGGCGTCTGCTTGACGAAGTGTGCGTCGAACACATCGACCTTGTTGTTGTGAAAATCCGTCGCGTAGATGAACGCAGCGCCGCCATTCTTCGCGATCGCCAGACCTTTATAGATGGCGCCGCCCGCATCGGTGTACATCACGATGGCGTTGGAGAGGTCGACTGTCGCCGACCAGCCCGCAATCGCCCCACCCTCGCCGTCGAAGATGAAACTCGCGCCACCGGACTTGCCGGCGGCTGTCACCGTGAAATCAGCCGCGGTGCCGTTGAACACAATGCCGGTGGGGTCGAAGCTCCCGCCGCCGGAAGGGAAGCTGACGACCAGCGGACCCGCATGCGGTTGCGGCTTGCCGTTGCCGTCGTACAGCGTCGATGTGTCTGAGTGATTGTTGGCGACCCAGGCGAAGAACGGTCCTGCCGGAATTGACAAGCCCCAGGGATTGACCAGATTTGCGTCGGTGTTCAACGCGGTTCCTCCGGCGACATCTCCCACCAGACTGGTCAGCGAGAAGGCGCTGGCTGCGCTCACCGTCAGTGTCGCCGAGCCGTTGCCACTGCTGTACGCGTTGCCGGTGCAGCTCAGCGTGTATGTGAGCGCGCCGGCTGCGGTTGGCGTGACGGTGGCGGAGCCGCTGGCGGATTGGGCACCGCTCCAAGCACCGCTGGCCGTGCAATTGGTGCCCGAATTGGACGACCAGGTGACCGTGGCGGATTGACCCACGGTGATGCTGGTGGGGCTGACTGACACGGTGACGCTTGCCGGAGGCGGAGGCGCATTGGAACCTCCACCGTAGCCCCCGCCACCGCAGCCGCTCAGATTGAAGGCGCAAAGAATTCCCAACACGCCGCTCAGAGCGGCACGCGCAATTCGCATGATTGTTCTCCTGCAAACAGACGATATGATCTGTTGCGAGTAAGTGCCGGGTTGCGGCAGAAAGGTTTATTCTGTGACGCAATCAGTTGCATCAACGCAGTTGCGCGCAAGGACGAGGGCTTGGATTGCAGCCATGAAAAAAATCACTGCCTCGCCATTGCGCCTATCGATCATCTTGTGCGCGCTCAGCATCGCCACCCGCGGCGACGCTGCGGAGAATTGGGGCGGCTCCGTCGGATTGACCAGCGATTATCTGGTGCGCGGCGTGTCGCGAAGCGATCACGATCCCGCGCTGCAGGCCGATCTTCACGTGAGCACGGCGAGCGGCTGGCTCGGCGGAGTGTTCGCCTCCAGCGTTCGCATCGTACCGGGCGGCAGCCGTGATGCCGAAGTCGGCCTGTTCGGTGGGTTCGCATGGAACTGGAACAGCCAGTGGCGCTCCAAAGCCTTGCTAACCCACTACCGCTACCCGTGGAATCAGTCCGGCTCCGCCTACAACTACACCGAGCTGAGCTTCGACGCCGGATTTCGGGAATGGCTCTCCGTCAGCGCCATGTATTCACCCGATGCGCCGCGATTTGTTCCCTACTACGGCTTGATCGGCGTGACCGCCAAATCCGCCGAAGTGAACATGGCGGCGCCCGCATGGCACAAACTCACCTTGAGTGCAGGCGCCGGGTACTCGCACTATGCAGGTCCCGACCCCTACGGCTACGGCTATTGGAGCGTAGGCTGCACCTATGACCTGTCGCCAGTCACCCTGTCGGTGGCATTTGTCGACTCCAGCGCGGCGGCAACGGCGCTTTTTTACGATAATGCGGCGCAGAGCCGTTGGTTTGCAGCCCTTGTCTGGCGCTTTTGAAGACTGCAACCTTTTTGCCCGGCAACGGTACTTACACAGGTACGGCTATGTACTCTTAGAGTCGAGATCCCATCGCATGCCACTGCCCGCCGAGAAACCGTCCAACGATCGCGACCAGCAACTGCTGGCGGCCGTGGCGCGCGGCGATCGCAAAGCCCTGGAAGAACTGTATCTGGGCTATCACCGGCGCCTGGCGCGGTTCCTGTCACGCTTCGCGTCCCGCTACGAAACGGTCGAGGAGATCATCAACGACACATTCATGGTCGTATGGCAGCACGCGGGCGACTTCCGCGGCGCCTCGCGCGTGTCCACCTGGATCATCGGCATCGCCTACCGCACCGCATTGAAATCACTGCGGCGCGACGTGCCACGGTCCGGCGCCGACGGCCTGGTAAATTTCGTCGAACCCAGCATCGACCCGACCCGCGATGCCGAAGTGCGCGATTGGGTGTCGCACGGATTGAAACATCTGCCGCTGGAGCAGCGGCTGGTCCTGGAACTGGCCTATCACATGGGCCATTCGGTGGAGGAGATCGCAGCCATCACCGATGCGCCCATAGGCACCGTCAAGGCGCGCATGTTTCACGCGCGCGAAAAGCTTCGCCAATACTTGCCGGCGTTGGCCGGCGCCGGATCCACCGCAACTTCAAGGCACACATCGTGAACATCATGAACACTCTGCGAGGCGGCGCCGAGCACCGTGAAGTCTGGCTGCAGATTCCCTGGTACGTGAATGACAGCATCGAGCCGCGGCATCGCGAACGCATCGATGCGCATCTGCGCGATTGCGCGCCGTGCCGCATGGAATTGCAGCAGCAGCGTGCGGTTCATGCAGCCATTGCAGGGGATGCCGGCCTTGAACACATGCCCAGCGCCGCGCTCAACCGGCTGCGCCAGCGGCTCGATGCGGATTCAGCCACGCAGGCTCCGAGCACACAGACGCATGCTGCGATGCGCTTCACTGCGCGCCAGGCACTGTTGGCGGCATCGGTGGCGGTGGTCGCGATCGCGCTGACCGTGGCCACCGTCGCATCGCGCCATGACGATCGATCAGCGTCGCTTCCGGATCGCTATTTCACCGTGAGTTCCTCGCCGCCGCACCCCGCCGGCGAAATCATACGCGCGGTGTTCGCGCCCGCCACGACGGTTTCGCAACTGCAGCGGCTGCTCGATGAGCTGCACTTGAAGATCATCGCCGGACCGAGTGAAGCAGGGGTTTACTCCCTGGCGGCGACGCGTGAACAGCCGCTCGCGGAAGCGCTGACGCGGCTGCGCATGCATCAGGGCGTGCGTTTTGCCGAAGCCACTGTGCCACTGCCTGCGCGCGAGACCCGATGAAATTCTGGCCTGTCTTGGCGCCGGCCGTCCTCAGCGTAAGCGCCTGCGCAAGCGCGCCGGCTCAAATGGCCGCGCGAGCGGCCCCACAGTCGATGAGCCTGGCGCCCGAGCGCTATATCGTCGCCGGCATCGACAACGCACGGCCTGCGTTGGCGCTGCGCGCCGGCACTTCGCCGCGCGGCTACGACGGCGTCACGGCATACGGCCCCTCGCCGCGCGCTCGCCAGCTGATGCAGACGCTGGTGTCAGACTATGGCCTGCGCGAGGTCACCACCTGGCCCATCGAGCCGCTGCACATGCATTGCGCCGTGCTCGAGGTGCCCGCCAACGTAGATCGAAGCGACTTGCTGGTCAGGCTCGGACGGGATCCGCGCATCAGGCTGGCGCAGCCGCTGCAGACTTTTGCGACGCGGACTCAGTCCTACAACGATCCTTACGTGGGTCTGCAGCGCGGATTTGCACAAATGGACGTGGCCGATGCGCACGCGATGTCACGTGGCGAGGACGTCAAGATCGCCGTCATCGACACCGGCGCCGACACCGCGCATCCGGATCTGCGCGGCGTGGTGGTCAAAGCGCGGAACTTCGTCGATCAGGACATGCGGCAATTCAATCGCGACCGTCACGGCACCGAGGTGGTCGGCGTGATCGCGGCAGTGGCCAACAACCGCAAGGGCATCGTCGGCGTCGCGCCGCGCGCGCGGATCTGGTTGTTCAAATCCTGCTGGCAACTGCAGCCCGATGCGGATGCGGCGCGCTGCAACTCGTTCACTCTGGCACAAGCGCTGGTGGCGGCGCTGGACAGCGGCGTGCAGGTTGTGAATCTGAGCCTGGCCGGCCCGGAAGATCCGCTGCTGCGCTCCTTGATTCAAGAAGGCGTGCATCGCGGAATTCTGTTCGTGGGCGCAGCGCCGGCGGGCGGCGCCACCGCACAGGATGGATTCTTGCATCAAAGCGGCGCCATCGAAGTTGCGAGCATGGATTCGCCGCCGCAAAGCGACGGGCGACTGTACGCGCCCGGCACGGAAATTCTCACGCTACTGCCCGGCGGCCGCTACGACTTTGCCTCCGGCGCCTCACTGGCCACCGCCCATGTCACCGGCGCGGTCGCGCTGATTCTGGCTGCGCATCCGACCGTAAACTCCGCGGCGATGCTCGCGTTGTTTGCAAAAACCAGTGGGCAGTTCGTCAACGCGGATGGCAGCCGCGCCGGCGAAGGCGTGGATGCCTGCGCTGCCCTGGTGGCGGCAACCGGGCACGGCACCTGCCAGCATGTCGAACCGAGGCTGAACCGCGTCGCCGGCGCCGGCGCCGTCCCGCTCGCCTCCCACTGAACCTAGCGCGCCACCCGATCAGGGCAGCGGACTGGCCGGCGAATAGGCCAGATCCGCCAGCCGCTTTTCATCCCAGATGATGAACACGCCGCTGGCGATGATGATACTGGCGCCGATCAGCAACAGCCGCGACGGCGATGCGGACCAGAAGATCCAGTCGATGGCAAATCCCCACAGCAATGCGGTGTACTCAAACGGACCGACCACCGAGGGCGGCGCGCGGCGGAAAGCCTCGGTGATCCACACCTGGCCCAACGCCCCGCTCACACCGATGCCGGCAAGCCAGACCCAATCGTCCGATTCGATCGGGCGCCAGCCCGGAACGGCCAGCGTGAGTGACCCGGCCCCCACCAGCACCAGCCACCAGAACACCATGGAGGTGTTGGAATTGGAGCGGCCGAGAAAACGCACGCTCAGCGCCGACAACGCGTAACAGACCGCGGATCCGGCTGCGGCCAGCACGGCGATCTTGGAAGCAAAGCCACTCTGTCCGGGTTTGAGCATGACGAGGACGCCGCACAGGCCGATGACGATGGCGCACCAGCGGCGCAGTGGAACCCGCTCGCCCAGGAAGGGCCCGGAGAGCGCCGTCATTAGCAAGGGCGCGCACAGCGAGATCGCATAGGTTTCGGCCATGCTCAGCCGGTGCACGGCAAAAATGAACAAGGTCAGCATGCCGATGCCCAACGCTGCGCGAAACAGATGCAGGAGCGGCGCGTGCGGCCGCAGGGTATTCCACGAACGGCGCCAGACAATGGGCAGCATCAGAAAAAGCAGCGAGGCCATGCAGCGCAGAGAAGAAATCTGAAACGTGCCGTAGTGCGCCGACACGCGCTTCATAAGCGAGTCCATGATGGCAAAAACAAACACGGCGGCCGCCATGAAGGTGATGCCACGGAGACGGTCGCGAACTTGGTCGCGGTGCGACATCGGTGCCTGCCCGCCGCGGATGCGCCGCGAAGCGCATCCACAGCGCAAAGTTAGAAGGGGTTGTAGCGCTTGCCGCGCGAGAAGTTCATGTAGCCGACATTGATGCCCTGGCGCCAGCCCACACCGAATCGCACAGGCGCCACAGAGCCGTAAGAATTCTGCGCGTAATTGACGCCAAAGCCGCCGACGAAATACAGACTGCCATCAACGCCTGCAAAGCGATGAAACAGGCTCTCCGCATCCTTCAGGTCGTAGACCAGCACGAAGGTCTTGGAAGCGTTGGCGCCGACGTCGAAACCCAGCGACGGACCCTGCCAGTAGACCTTGCGTGCGCCGCCGCCCTTGAACACCAGTTCACCGTGGCCATAGCGCAGACCGACCGCCAGCGCCGCGCCCGCCTCTTCGCCGCGGATGATGGCCACTGGACGGCCCTTTTCCTTCAGGACCTTGCCCAGAACCTCGGCAAGACCCTTGGCGCCGGTGGCAAAAAACTCCACCGCTGCCTTGGTGACTTCGTCATCGCTGTAGGTTTCGCTCTTGGCGGCCGCCGTATCGGCGGCCATGCCCACCGAAACCCCCAGGCTGAGCAGGGCGCCGAGCGCCCATCGGCCGAATTGTCGTTTCATTCAGTCCTCCAGATCCATTTTCCTAGCGTATCTTAGTTCAATAACCGGATGACCATGGAATCATTCTGGAGGGGCGGACCATGCACAAATCGATCCTGTATTGCCTGTTGTTCCTGGCGGCGGCATCGACCGCGCCAGCATTCGGCGACAGCGCGGCCGGCGCTTCGGCGCTGCCGGAACCGGCTGCCGCAATCGCCGCGCAACTGAAAAAATTCCGCACCGTGAAAATGCCATACGATGCCTCAGGCCTGTCGGTGCGCGAACGGCAGCTGGTGGACAAGCTGGTGCAGGCCACCCGCTATCTGGGCGAGTTGTTCTGGCAGCAGAGCGATCCGCAGGGTTTGGCGCTGTACAGGTCCCTCGCGGGCAGCACCAAGACTGAAGATCAACAGTTGCGCCGGTTCTTGCGGATCAACGGTGGACGCTATGATTTGATCCGCGAAAACGCGCCGTTCGCCGGCGCCGCGCCGCGGCCGCCCGGTGGCAGCGTGTTTCCCGCCGATCTCACCCGGTTGGAATTCGACGCCTATGTGGCGAAGCATCCGCAACAGCGAGAAGAATTGTACAGCGGCTTCACTGTCGTACAGCGCAAGGGCGCAGCGCTCGTCGCTGTTCCATATCACATCGCGTACCGACAATGGCTGCTGCCCATGTCCAAGGCGCTCGAGCAGGCCGCAGCCTTGTCCGACGACGCCGACTTCGCACACTTTCTAAAACTGCGCGCAGCGGCGCTGCTCACCGATGACTACTTCGCAAGCGATCTGGCCTGGCTTGATCTGGTGAATCCAAAATTCGATGTGATCTTCGCGCCCTACGAAACCTATCTGGACCATTTCCTGGGCGTAAAAACTTCGTACGGGGCCTCGGTGCTGATTCGCAACGAAGCCGAGAGCCGCAAGCTGGACAGGTTTCAACAATTCGTTCCGGGAATTCAGGACGCGCTGCCATTGAGCGCACAGGACAAGCCGTCCAAGAAGGGTCATGCATCGCCCATGGAAGTCATGGATGCGCCCTTTCGCGGCGGCGATCTGCGCCATGGGTACCAGGCGGTGGCGGATAATCTGCCGAACGATCCGCGCGTGCACGAGCAGAAGGGTTCGAAGAAAATATTCTTCAAGAATTTCATGGACGCGCGCGTCGACAACGTCATCCTGCCGATTGCGAAACTCATGATGCGCGAGGACCAGGTTGCGCTCGCAACCGCGGACGGCTATCTGACGACGACCATCATGCATGAGATCTCCCACGGCCTGGGACCGGCGTTTTCCCGCACGAAGGCGGGCCGTGAAAATATCCGCACCGCTGTCGGGGCGGAGTTTGCGGGCCTGGAAGAAGCCAAGGCCGACATCGTCGGCCTGTATGGGTTGAAGTGGCTGGCGGATCGGGGCGATTACCCGGCCGCCAAACTCAACGAATGCTACGCGTCGGAACTGGCCGGTATTTTTCGCACCGTGCGCTTCGGCGTGGCGGAGGCCCACGGCCGCGCCGAAATCATGGAGTTCAATTTCCTGAGCGAACGCGGCGCAATCCGCTTCGATGCCGCATCGGGGCGGTACTGGGTTGAGTTCTCAGCCATGCCGCAAGCCATCGCTGCGCTCGCACAGGAATTGCTCGAACAGGAAGCCACCGGCGATCGAACGCGGGTTGAAAACTGGCTCAAGAAATACGGATCGATGCCTTCGGATCTGGCGCACGCTCTGGAGCGAGTACGCGACGTGCCCGTCGATATCGATCCGGAATTCGATTTTCACGAACTGTAAATCGCATCAAGACTTCAAAATCAATCGCTTGTCATCGAATGCTCAAGTCAATACGTTCTATTTGAAATAAATTCTTCATCAGCTCATGCGTCCACAGGGGATGCAAATCGCAACTGTCGGGTTACTATGCGCGCGTGCAGTGCGCACGCGGGAGTGCTGATGGTCATCAAGACATCTGATTCGCAGTCGGTTGGGCATCAGAATGCGACCATCGAGGCGCTGGCGCGGGAAACCGACATGCCCGTCGCCATCGTCAAGGAAATTTACGTCACTCAGCACAGCCAGCTCGAAAAAGATGCGCGCGTCAAGACCTACCTGCCGGTTCTCACCCGTTTGCGGGTCAAACATATTCTGAACGAGCGCAAGCTGCAGTCGCAGCAGCGTCTTCAGGGCTCCGCAGCTTAAGACGAGCGCGCCGGCCCGCGTCATGCGAGCCCATTGAAATCAGCCACTTACGTAAAGTCCGCGGAATGCTGGCCAGCAGCGCCCGTCAGGCCGTAATATTCGACGCTTACTACCTATAACTAGAGGAATCGCCGATGAAGTCTTGGATACCGCTCGCGCTGGCCTTGTCCCTGGGCGCCTCGTTCGCGCACGCCGATTGCACCTATCCGAAATCGCCGGACGCGGCGCCGGACGGCAATACGGCCACGCTGGAACAAATGATCGCGGCGAAGAAAGACTTCGACCGCTACAACGGCGACATGAACAAGTATCTGGATTGCATCAAGCTGGAAATGGACGCGGCCGCGCCCGCCGACCCGGCCAAGCTGACGCCCGAGGAAAAGAAAAAAGCGGACGATCAACAGAAGATGTTGATTCAGAAAAACAACGCCGCCGTGGATGAGCTGCAGGTTGTGGTTTCGCGCTTCAACGAACAGTTGAAGATCTTCAAGGCGAAAGCAAAGAAGTAAGACAAGCGCGGCGGGCCCGCCCGCCGCCTTTCTTCAAGCTCATGCAGGCCGCAACGCCAATCACTCCGCGGCTGGCCGAAGAGGCGATCAATTCCCGCCTCACCTGTCTGCCGATCGAATCTTTGCCGCTGCCTCAATGCGTGGGCGGCACCCTGCGCGAGAATATTTACGGCGAGCGCGATCAGCCGCCGTTCGACCGGGTCACCATGGATGGCATCGCGGTCGACAGTCAGGCGCTGCGGAGCGGCCAGAAGCGGTTCGCGATACAGGCCACGCAGGCGGCGGGCGCGCCAGCACTGAAGCTCTCGCGCGCCTATCAGGCCATCGAAGTGATGACCGGCGCCATCATGCCGCTGGGCTGCGACTGCGTGATTCCCGTCGAGCAGATCAGCGTTGCCGATAAATTCGCCACGCTCAAGACCGATGTGGTGTCCACGGCCTACCACAACGTACACCGCCGCGGCGCCGACGGCCGCCAGGGTGCGCTGTTGCTCGAAGCCGGTACGCTGCTGCGCGCGCCGGAAGTCGCGGTGGCTGCATCGGCGGGCATGGCGCGCGTTCGCGTCAGCAGCCAGCCCGCCATCATGGTCATGTCCACCGGCGACGAACTGGTCGAGCCGGGCGATCCGATCGCAGAGTATCAAGTGCGTCGCTCCAACGCCTACGCGGTGGTGGCGGCACTGCGCCGCCGCGGTTTCGTGCGCGTCGGCGACGATCACGTGCCCGATGATGATGCGATCATGCTTGAACGCTTGTCGTTGCACTTGGACACGCACGATCTGCTGGTGCTCAGTGGCGGCGTGTCGATGGGAAAATTCGATCTGGTGCCGCAGGTGTTGGCCAAGCTGGGCGTGGAGGAAGTGTTCCACAACATCGCGCAGCGGCCCGGCAAGCCGATGTGGTTTGGCATCGGCCCGCACGGCCAGGCGGTATTCGGCCTGCCCGGCAATCCGGTCTCCACGCTGGTGTGCCTGGCCCGGTACGTCATACCGGCGATCGCCGCGGCCATGGGAACGCGCCGTGAACCGCCCGAGAGGATGGCGTTGATGGCGCCGGTGACTTTCCATGCGCCGCTCACCTACTTCTTGCCGGTGTCGATCGAACACGACGATTGGGGCCGCTCCTGGGCAAATCCCCGTCCAACCAATGGATCGGGAGATTTCCTCAGCCTTGCCGGGACCGACGGATTCGTGGAACTTCCGCCCGGACCCAATACCTATCCAAAAGGCTTCGTCAGCAGCATTTACCGCTGGTAGCCTAGCGACCATGACCGCCTCCGTTCACGACATCCATTACCTGCGCAATCCGATCGACAAGCTCGGGCGGCCGCTGCACGACCTGCGCATTTCCGTCATGGATCGCTGCAATTTCCGCTGTCCGTATTGCATGCCGAAGGAGCAATTCCACGAAAACTATCGTTTCCTGAAATCGCAGGAGCGGCTGTCCTTCGAGGAAATCGTCCGGCTGGCGCGTCTGTTCGTGCAGGTCGGCGTGCGCAAGATCCGGCTGACCGGCGGCGAACCGCTGCTGCGCGCAAATCTGGCCGACCTGGTGGGCGATCTCACCAGCATTTCCGCCATCGAGGACATCGCGCTGACCACGAATGGCGTGCTGCTCGCGAACCACGCCGTTGAACTGCGCGCCAACGGCTTGAAGCGCGTGACGGTAAGCCTGGACACGCTCGATCCGGACATTTTTCTGACCATGAATGGCGGTCACGGCGCCGTCAAACAAGTGCTCGAGGGCATCGAAGCGGCCATCGCCGCGGGCTTGTCGCCGGTCAAGATCAACGCCGTGGTCGAGCGCGGAATCAACGACCACACGATCCTGGACCTGATCGAGCATTTTCGCGGTTCACCGGTCATTGTGCGCTTCATCGAATTCATGGACGTAGGCAACCGCAATGCCTGGAAGCCGGCCCTGGTGGTGCCTTCGCGAGAGCTGGTGGAGCGCATCAGCGCGCGCTGGCCCATGCATGCGCTGACGCAGAATTACCGCGGCGAGGTGGCGGAGCGGTGGCGCTTGGACGACGGCAGCGCCGAAGTGGGGTTCATCTCCTCGGTCTCGCAGCCATTCTGCGGCGCCTGCAGCCGCGCGCGGTTGTCATCCGAAGGGCGCTTCTACACCTGCCTGTTCGCAACGCAGGGACTGGACCTGCGCGCGGCGCTGCGCTCGGGCGCGAGCGATGAGCAATTGCTGGGCCTGATCGGCGGCAATTGGAGCGCGCGCGGCGATCGCTACAGTGAACTGCGCGAAGAACTGCGCCGCAGCGAACCGGAGCAGAAGAAAATCGAAATGTATTACATCGGCGGTTAGGCGCATGGCGTTTTCGCATATCGATGAGCACGCGCGCCCGAGCATGGTGGACGTGGGAGACAAGACCGCCACCCGGCGCACGGCGGTTGCCGAATCGCGCGTTCGCTTTCCGGCCGCTGTTGCCGCCCGTCTGCGCGAAAGCGGCCTGCGCTCACCCAAGGGTCCGGTGTTCGACACCGCCATCATCGCCGGCGTCATGGCAGCCAAGCGCACGCACGAGTTGATCCCGTTCTGCCACCCGTTGGGCATTGAGAATTGCAAGATACTCATCGACCTGGACGGTGACGACGCCGTCATCCGCTGCACCGTCAGCGTTCACCACAAGACCGGCGTGGAGATGGAAGCCCTGACCGGCGCCAGCGTCGCGGCTCTCACCATCTACGACATGTGCAAGGCCCTGTCTCACGACATGATCATCGGCGACACGCGCCTGCTGTCCAAGGATGGCGGCAAGAGCGGCTTCACCGCGGCCGCAGCATCGCCATGAACCCGCCGCCTCTGTACGGCCTCGTGCTGGCCGGCGGCAGCAGCTCGCGCATGCAGCGTGACAAGGCGGCGCTGGAGTATGAAGGTCAGTCGCAGCTTGCGCGAGCCGCGCAGCTGTTGCAGCGCCATGTGCAGCGCGTGTTCGTGTCCGTGCGGCCGGCGCAGGCGCAGGATCCGCTGCGCCGGACCTGGCCGCTGATCATCGACTGCCTTGATGGCGAAGGCCCCATCGTGGGGATCCGTTCGGCCCTGGCCGCACACCCCGACGCCGCATGGCTTGTGATCGCCTGCGACCTGCCCTTCCTGTCGGATTCGGCGCTCGAGCATCTGATCGGTCGGCGGCGGCCGGAAGCATCCGCAACTGCGTACCGCAGCGCCCACGACGCGCTGCCCGAACCGCTGTGCGCAATCTGGGAGCCGCGCGCCGCGGCGATGCTCGCGGCCTATCAAGCCGATGGCGGACGCTGCCCACGCAAGTTTCTCATTCGCAACGAGGCACCGCTGATAGACCCCGTGGACATCCGCGCACTCGACAACATCAACACGCCGCAGGAATACGAGCAGGCCCGCTCGGCACTCAGGTAATGCACATCAACGTTCAATATTTCGCGCTGATGCGCGAACAGGCCGGCCGCTCACAAGAAAGCGTGGACACTCAGGCCGCCACGCCGGCGGATCTGTTCGACGAGCTTTGCGCCAGACACGGCTTTTCGCTGGGGCGCGATCAGCTGAAAGTCGCCGTCAACAGCGAATTTGGGACCTGGACGCAGACGCTTGCCGCCGGCGACACCGTGGTGTTCATCCCACCCGTGGCGGGCGGCTGATGCGTTTCAGCTTCGCATCCACGCCCATCGACACGGCCGCCGCGCGGCGCGCGCTGTTGGACGCAGGTGCCGGCGGCTATGTGAGTTTTGAAGGCTGGGTGCGCAACTTCAACGAGGGCCGCTCGGTGCTGCGCCTGGAGTACGAGGCTTTTGAGTCCCTGGCGCTGAAAGAAGGCGAGCGCATTCTGGCGGCCGCGGCGGCGCGCTTCCCCATCAAGCATGCGTTGTGCATTCACCGGGTGGGCGCACTCGACATCTGCGACATGGCCGTCTGGGTGGGCGTGAGTTCCGAGCATCGCGGGGAGGCCTTCGATGCCTGCCGTTTCATCATCGATGAGGTCAAGCACCGCGTCCCGATCTGGAAAAAAGAGCACTACGACAATGGAGACTCGGGCTGGGTGAACTGCGAGCGCTGTTCGGCCGCGCCGCTGCACCACGACCATTCGCACTGACGCACGCGATGCGCCGGCCGGCTTCCGCGGGATGACAGCCTATCGCACCTGGCCGCTGCCGCGGACCATGTATTTGTAACTGGTCAGCTGCTCCACGCCCACCGGGCCGCGGGCGTGAAACTTGTCGGTGCTGATGCCGATCTCCGCGCCCATGCCGAACTCACCACCGTCCGCGAACTGCGTCGAGGCGTTGTGCAGCACGATGGCGCTGTCGACCTGCTGCAGGAATTGTTCGGCCGCGGCCGCGTCATTGGTGACGATGGCATCGGTGTGCTGCGAACCGTAGCGCTCGATGTGCTCGATGGCGCCGGCGACGCCGAGAACCGTGCGCACCGCGATGATGGCATCGAGATATTCTGTGTGCCAATCCGCCTCGACGGCCGGCACGACGCGCGCATCGACGCCGAGCGTGCGGGCATCGCCCCGCACTTCGCAGCCCGCGTCCAGCAGCGCAGCCACCAGCGGCGCGAGCTGCCAATCGGCGCCCGCCTCATCGACGAGCAGCGTCTCGGCGGCGCCGCAAATGCCGGTGCGCCGCAATTTGGCGTTCAGCACGATGCGTTTTGCCATGTCCGGATCCGCCGCGCGATCCACGTAGACGTGGCAATTGCCCTCGAGGTGTCCGATCACGGGTACGCGCGCTTCATTCTGCACGCGCGCCACCAGGCTCTTGCCACCGCGCGGCACGATCACATCGATGAACTCCGCCATGTCGGCGAGCATGTATCCGACCGCCGCGCGATCGCTGGTCGGCACGAGTTGAATGCAGCTTGCCGGCAATCCTGCCGCGCTCAGACCCTGCACGAGGCAGGCGTGAATCGCCGCGCTCGAGCGCAGACTCTCCGAACCGCCGCGCAGAATGACGGCATTGCTGGACTTCAGACACAGCGCGCCGGCATCTGCCGTCACGTTCGGACGGCTTTCATAAATGATGCCGATCACGCCCAGCGGCACGCGCACGCGCTGAATCTGCATGCCATTGGGACGCGTCCACTGCGCCAGCACCGTGCCGATCGGGTCTGCCAGCTGTTCGATGGACGCAAGCCCCACGGCCATGGCCTGGATGCGGGCAGGATCCAGTTTCAGCCGGTCCAGCATGGCGGCCGAGAGTCCGGAGGCCGTCGCGGCTTGCATATCGAGTACATTCGCGGCAAGCAGTTCGGACTGAGACTCGCGGATCGCCGCGGCAGCGGCGCGCAATGCCCGATTCTTCTGCGCCGTGGTGGCCAGTGCCAACACTTTGGCGGCGGCGCGCGCGGACCGGCCCATGGCCTGCAGCGAGGCGGCGATCGAGTCGGCGGCATCCGCCGGGGCGGCGCGGGAGTGGGTGTTCATGGCAATGTCTTTAGCAGCACCAGATCGTCACGGTGAATCATCTCATCACGGCCGCGAAAGCCCAGCGCCGCTTCGATGTCCAGACTCTTGCGGCCCATGATGCGCGCCGCATCCGAATCCGAATAGGCACTGATGCCGCGGGCAAACTCGGTCCCGTCGGGAGCCAGGACACTGACCGTGTCGCCGCGTTCGAACCGGCCGATGGTGCCGGTCACGCCGGCGGGAAGCAGACTCTTGCCGCTCATCAATGCGCTGACCGCGCCTGCATCCACCCCTATTGCGCCGGCGGGCCGCAAGGCGCCCGCGATCCATTGCTTGCGGGTGGCGACCGGGGTTGAATGCGGCACGAACCAGGTGCAGCGTCCGCCCTCCTCGATGGCCTTCAAGGGGTGGGAATGTGCGCCCTTTGCAATACACATGTAGCACCCGGCGCCGACGGCGATCTTGCCCGCAGCGATCTTGGTCTGCATGCCGCCGGAGCCCATGTCGCTGCCCGAGCCGCCCGCCATCGCCTCGATCTCCGGCGTGATCTCCAGGACTTTGGCGATGAACTGGGCATCGGGGTCCAGCGCCGGATTTGCCGTGTACAGACCGTCGATGTCGGACAGCAGCACCAGACAGTCGGCGCCGGCCATCTGCGCCACGCGGGCCGCCAGCCGGTCATTGTCGCCATAGCGGATTTCCGCGGTCGCCACCGTGTCGTTTTCATTGATCACCGGCACGGCGCCCAATGACAACAACGTGTTGATGGTGCCGCGGGCATTGAGATAACGGCGGCGCTGTTCGGTGTCGCCGAGAGTCAGCAGGATCTGCGCCACCGCAATATCGTGATGCTCGAGTAATTCCTTGTAGGCATGAGCCAGGCGGATCTGCCCCACGGCCGCGGCCGCCTGACTTTCCTCCAGCTTGAGCTTGCCGCGGCTCAACCCCAGGTGGCGCCGGCCCAATGCAATGGCGCCCGAGGAAACGAGGATGACCTCCTGCGAGCGCTTGCGCATGCGCGCAACGTCCGCCGCCAGGGATTCGAGCCAGGTGCGGTTCAGCCGGCCCATCTGGGCGTCGACCAGCAATGCCGAGCCGATCTTGACCACGATGCGCTTGGCATCCAGCAGTCTGCGGGCATTGGCTTTTCGATCAGCTAGGGTCATTGAACGACAATAGTAGCCGGTGGCGCGCGCATTGTGACGAAACCTGCGATCAGGCATTTACTTGGCGCGCGGGCCTCCCCTAATATCAACCTATTCGAGCGTTGAACGATTCCAATAAGGACGATATCCGTGGGCAGAGACTACGAACCGACCGTCAAGCAATGGTACGAGGACTTGGAGAACGACGAAACCTTCCAAGTGCTGAAAGTGGATGAAGACAAGGAAACCGTTGAAATCCAGTACCTCGACGGCGAGATCGAAGAGCTGGACATCGATTCCTGGGCGGAATTGGACCTGGAACTCACCCAGGAGCCGGAAGGCTGGTCAGGTTCCGAAGGCGAGGACGACGATGAGGATGAAGACGAGGACGATGACTGGGACGATGATGATGAGGACGATGAGGATGACCTGGACGAGGACGACGACGAGGATCGCGACGAGTATTGACGCTCGTTGAGCGGCATCGGGCTGCCGGGGTCCGGTTGCAGGCCCGCGGCGTCAGCTAATTTTTTCCAGCCACCCATGCGCATCCGGCGCATCGCCCTGCTGGATTGCCACGAGCTTCGCGCGCAGGTCGCGCACGATGGGGCCGACCTCGCCGTTGCCCACGCGATATTCCTGATCCTTGTAGATCAGCGTACCCACGCCGGCCAGCACCGCGGCCGTTCCCGAAAGTGCCGCCTCACCGCTTTTCACCCACTCGAGCATTTCCTTCACATCGAAGGGACGCTCACTGACGCTGTAACCCAGATCGCGGGCCATGGCGAGCAGTGAATCACGGGTCACGCCGTGCAGAAACGAGGCATCCAGGCTGCGCGTCAGCAACTGCTTGTCGCGCAACAGCACGAAATTCGCCGCACCGGTTTCTTGCACCTGACCGCCGGGGCAAAACAGCACCTGGTCGGCCTGATACTTGGCGCGCGCCGCCAGTGTCGGCCCCATGGCTGCCGCATAATTGCCGCCGGTCTTCACCATGCCCAGATGCGCGGCCGAGCGCGTGTTCACGTCATCCACCAAAATGCGCAGCGGCTTCATGCCGCCGGCGAAATAATCCCAAACGGGGCTCGCCAGCACCAGCAGTGTCGCCTCCGAGGAAGGCGTGGCCGCGGCGCCGATGTTGGCGGTTGTGCCGAACAAGAGAGGGCGCAGATACAGTGCACCGGGCGCATCAGGCACCGCGGCACGCGAGCGGCGGATCACCTCGCGCACCATTTCCGCGACCGCTTTGGCATCGGGAACCGGCAGTATCAGACGTTCGGCGCTCTGCCGCAGGCGCGCAATGTGCCGGTCCATGCGGAACACGTGAATGGAGCCGTCGGGCCGGCGGTAGGCCTTGAAGCCTTCGAAGCAGGTGCTGGCGTAATGCAGCACATGCGCCGCCGGACTGATCTGGATCGGCGCCACCGGGACGATGCTGAAATCGCTCCACTTGCCGTCTTTGAAGGTGGCACTGGCCATGGAGTCGGTCAGCACGGTGCCGAATGCGGGACGCTGCGGTTGGGAAGTCATGACTTGCTCTTGGGGATGAAAATGGTTGCCGGATGTTCGATCATTTCTTTCAGCGCCTGGATCATGGCCGCGGCGTCATAGCCGTCGACGAAGCGATGATCGAAGGATGAGGACAGATTCATTATACGACGCACGACCACGGCGCCGCGATCCACCACCGGCCGCTCCACCGCCTTGTTGAGGCCGATGATGGCCACTTCGGGCGCGTTGATCACCGGCGTGGAGGCGATGCCACCTAGTCTTCCCAGGCTGGTGACCGTGATGGTGGAGCCGACCAGTTCGTTGCGCGTGGCCTGATTGTTGCGCGCGCGTTCGGACAGCGTGCGGATCTGCGCGGAAAGTTCCCATACGTCCAGGGTCTGCGCATTGCGGACCACCGGAACTTTCAATCCATCCGGCGTTTGGGTGGCTACGCCCACGTGTACCGCCCGGTGGCGCACGATGGTGTTGCGCGCAGCATCGTAAAGGGCGTTGCATTGCGGGAAGGACTCGAGCACCCGGGTCAACGCAGCGATGATGAAGGGAAGATACGTGAGGCTCGCGCGGCCTTCGGCCTTGCCGTTCATGTACTGCCGCAACGACTCCAGCTCGGTGACGTCGACTTCTTCGACGTAGGCGAAATGCGGAATGGTGCGCTTCGCCTCACTCATGCGCTCGGCGATGAGGCGCCGCACGCCGATGACTTTGATCTCGGTGGTTTCGCTGCGCTCATCGCGGACACAGACCGGCGCTACGCCAGCGGCGCCCTGCGGCGCGGCCGCAAGATCCTCGCGCAGGATTCGTCCACCCGGACCTGAGCCGCTCACCGTCGCCAGATCGATGCCCGCCTCGCTCGCCCGGCGGCGCGTGGCGGGCGAGGCCATGACACGGGCGCCCGTGGCTTGATGCGACGCTGCGGCAGCGATCACGGCAGATGGTGGAGCCGGTGCAGGTGAAGCGGCCGCGGGCGCCGCCACTCCAGAGGATTCGCCGGTTTCAAATACGATCAAGGATGCGCCCACCGCGATCTTATCGCCCGGATTGCCGTTCAAGGACACGATGCGGCCGGTGACCGGCGATGGCACTTCCACGGCCGCCTTGTCGGTCATGATCTCAGCGATGACCTTGTCTTCGGTCACCTGATCGCCAACGCTCACGTGCCAGGCGACGATTTCCGCCTCGACCGTGCCTTCACCCAGATCGGGCATTTTGAATATGTACTGGCTCACGCGGACTCCATGACGGCCTTGAGCGCCGTGGTGACGCGCGCCTGACCTGGAAAATATTCCCACTCGAAGGCGTGCGGATAAGGCGTATCCCAGCCCGCCACCCGCTGAATCGGCGCTTCCAGATTCCAGAAGCATTCTTCTTGAATCAAGGCAACGAGCTCGGCCCCGAAACCGGAGAATCGCGTCGCCTCATGCGCGACCACGCAGCGACCGGTCTTTTTCACCGAGGTGCAGATGGTGTCGACATCCAGCGGCACCATGCTGCGCAGGTCGATGACCTCCGCATCCAGGCCCATGGCCGCCGCGGCCGCCGCGGCGACGAAGGTCATGGTGCCGTAGGTGACGATGGTCAGGTCATTGCCGGGCCGGACGATGTCGGCCTTGCCCAGCGGCACGGTGTAATAGCCATCCGGCACTTCGCCTTTGGGATGCGTGCTCCACGGCACGGCCGGCTTGTTCGGATCACCATCGAAGGGACCGTTGTAAAGCCGCTTGGGTTCGAAGAACAGCACCGGATCGTCATCCTCGATCGAGGCGATCAGCATGCCCTTGGCATCGTAGGGGTTCGAGGGCATCGCCACCTTCACGCCGCACACATGCGTGAAAATGCCTTCGGGACTTTGAGAATGCGTCTGTCCGCCGCGGATGCCGCCGCCGCAGGGCGTGCGGATGGTGACCGGCGCGAAAAAATCCCCGGCGGTGCGAAAGCGCAGGCGCGCCAGTTCGCTCACGATCTGATCGAAGCCGGGGTAGATGTAGTCGGCAAACTGGATTTCTGCGACGGGACGCAGCCCGTTCACACCCATGCCGATGGCCGCGGCGATGATGCCGCCTTCGGCAATCGGCGTATCCAACACCCGGTGTTCGCCATGCTTGCGCTGCAGCCCTTCCGTGGTGCGGAACACGCCGCCGAAATAACCGATGTCCTCGCCCATCAACACCACGCTTGGATCGCGCGTGAGCATGATGTCCATCGCGGAATTCAAGGCCTGAATCATGTTCATCTGGGGCATGCGCGTCAGTCCTTCTTCGCAATCTCGGCGCGCATCTGCTCTCGCTGCCGCTGCAGATGCGGCGGCAACTCCTTGAACACGTCGTCGAACATCAGGTCCGGATTCAACCGCGGCCCTTCGTTCAGCATGCCGTAGGTCACGGCCTCCTTCCAGTTCGCCGCCACCAGTTCTTCCAACTCGGCGCTCAACGCCAGGTGTCGCTGTTCGCTCCATTCACCCAGCCGGATCAGGTGTTGCTTGAGCCGCGCGATCGGATCGCCCAAGGGCCATCGATCGAAGTCGTCCTTCGGCCGGTAGCGCGCCGGATCGTCACTGGTCGAGTGCGCCGAGGCGCGATAGGTGACCAGCTCGATGAGCGTGGGACCTGCGCCGGTGCGCGCGCGTTCGGCAGCCCACTGCGTGACGGCATAAACGGCCAGAAAATCGTTGCCGTCGACGCGGATGCCGGCGATGCCATATCCGGGTCCGCGCGCGGCGAAAGAGCGCTGCTCGCCGCCGGCGAACCCTT
The DNA here is from genome assembly GCA_025357635.1 of Pseudomonadota bacterium. Lineage (GTDB taxonomy): Bacteria > Pseudomonadota > Gammaproteobacteria > Steroidobacterales > Steroidobacteraceae > TMP-86. The sequence continues at coordinate 61,388 of JANXOV010000144.1, read as the reverse complement.
GAAAAGTGGAGATGGCCCATTGATTGTTCACGACGTTCAAGATCACCGGTGCCTGATACACCGAAGCGAACAGCAAGGCGTGATGGAAATCCGCCTCCGCACTGCTGCCCTCCCCGATCCAGGACGCGGCGATATGGTCCTCGCCCTTGATGGCCGCGGCCATGGCCCAGCCCACTGCTTGCGGGAACTGTGTGGCCAGATTGCCGGAAATGGAGAAAATGTTTCCAGCCACCCAGTGATACATGACCGGGAGCTGCCGTCCCTTGCACATGTCGCGGGTATTGGAGAGCAGTTGACACATCAGGTCCACGAGCGGACGGCCGCGCACGATGTTCACGCCCTGATTGCGGTACGAGGGGAACAACATGTCGCCGGGCCGCAGCGCCATTGCCTGCGCCACCGACACCGCTTCTTCGCCCAGCGAACGCATGTAAAACGAGATGCGGCCCTGGCGCTGCGTGCGCTGCATGCGATCATCGAACACTCGCGTCAGCAGCATGTGGCGAAGACCCAGCTGCAGCTCGTGCACATCCAGATGCGGATGCCACGGACCCAGCGCTTCGCCGTTGTCGTCCAACACGCGCACCAGTTCGACCGCAAGGAAGGAGATGTCGCGCGCACGCGCATTCACATCCGGCCTTGCAACAGCACCGGCGGGCGATAAATCGACGTAGGAGAAATCCGGCGCTTCGCCCGGACGGGCAGGCACGCGCGGAACATGCAGTCGGGAGCGTCTGTTCATGGGCGGCTAATTTACGCGCGCTCGCAGCATGATGTTGTAATTAAGCGTATGCGGCGCAATAATGCGGTACGTTCATTCCAATATGCGCTTCATTATGGAAAAAACAGTCCATCCGGGAATCGACAAGCTGGACCTGAGGCTGCTCGACATTCTGCAGCGCGAAGGCGCGCTGTCGGTGGCGGACGTGGCCGCGCGCGTGCGCATATCGACCACCACCTGCTGGCGCCGCATCCAGCAACTGGAGCAGGCCGGCGTCATCAAGGCACGCGTGGCGCTGCTGGACCGGGCGGCGCTGGGCCTGGATCTGACCATCTTCGCGCACGTGAAACTCGCGACCACCAGCCGCAACGCGATCGCGCAATTCGAGGCGGCCATCCGCGACCGCTCCGAGGTGCTGGACTGCCATACGCTGACCGGCGAATGGGACTTCCTGCTCAAGATCGTGGCAAAGAACATCAAGGCCTACGAGGCGTTTTATCTGGACTATCTGTCGCGCATCCCCTGCGTGCAATCGGTCAACTCCGCCGTGGCGGTGACGGCCATCAAAGAATCGACGCTGCTGCCGCTGAATTAAAGTTCATTTGACGCAGCGCGCAGCCTGCGTACCGCCGGCTCACACCCCCATCATGCCGGCAGTCGACGCGCCGTCCATGCCGTACTCGGAACCGGAAACAAAGGCCGCTTCATCCGATGCCAGGAACACCACCAGTCCCGCGATCTCCTCCACCCGCGCCATGCGCTTCATCGGCGCCATGCCTTCGAATTGAGCGCGAGCGGCTTTCGGGTCGGGCGCCCGGTCGATGACGCCGCGGATCATGTCGGTTTCGACCACGCCGGGATGAATGGAATTACAGCGGATCTTAAGCCCTTGGTTGGCGCAGTGAAGCGCAGTGGATTTGCTGACCGCAATCAGCGCCATCTTGGTGGTCGAATAGGCGATGAAGTTGCCCATCGGCCGGTAGGCATTCATGGACGAGTTGATGATGATGGACCCGCTCGGGCCACCCGGATTCTTGCGCATGGCCTTGACGGCGGCCTGTGCGGTGAGCATCACGCCGGTGAGGTTGACCGCCAGCAACTGATTCCAGGCATCGATGTTGATCGACTCGATGCTGCCGTCGCCCAGCTCCTTGCCGGCGTTGGCGAAGGCGATGTCCAGGCGGGAATACCGATTCAATATGTCATCCATCAGCACAGGCCAGCCGGCCGCATCCTCCACCCGGCTGGGATGGAAGCTGGCGCCGGTTTCCGCCGTGATCCGGGCAGCGGCTTCCGTGTTCGAGCCGGTGAAGGCAACCTTGGCGCCTTCGGCTATCAAGCGGCGTACCGCGCCGGCGCCGATACCCGACGTTCCACCCGTGACCAGGGCAACCTTACCTTCCAAGCGTTTTGACATGGTTACTCTCCCCTTGACCACAGGATGACTCAATCCAGGCCGGAATCAATCTATGCTTTCGGATAGGTGACGCACCGGAGGCTTTGCGCGCATGCTAAACACTCAAATCCGATTTGAAGTTCAGGAGTCCTGACGCCCATGTCCAACACTGGCAATCCTTCGCGACCCGCCGGCGGCACCAATCGCTCGGCCGGCATCAGCTGGACCGATCTGATGAAAACCGACGCCCGCCCGGTCCCGGAATATCTGACGCGGGAAAGCTACACGTATCGCGGTTCCGAGCCGATCGCGGCCGATCGCTACACGAGCATCGAGTTCCAGCAATTGGAAAACGCGAAAATGTGGCCCAATGTGTGGCAGTTTGCCGCGCGCGAGGAGGACATGCCGGAGGCCGGCGATTACGTCGTCTATGAGAACGCGGGCCGCTCCTACATCGTCAGCCGCCAGAAAGACGGTTCGGTGCGAGCTTTTCACAACGTGTGCCTGCATCGCGGCCGCAAGCTGCGCACGGCCGACGGCAATGCAGACCAATTCAAATGCCCTTTCCACGGCTTTACCTGGAACAACGACGGCAGTTTCAAGAGCATCCCCTGCCGCTGGGATTTTCCGAACCTGAAGGACGAGAACATGCGCCTGCCCGAAGCGCAGGTCAGCCGTTGGGGCGGCTACATCTTCCTGCGCGAAAACCCAGGCGGTGCGAGCCTGGCGCAATTCCTGGCACCGCTGCCACAGCATTTCGAACGCTGGCGCCACGATCAGTGCACCACGGTGATCTGGGTCGGCAAAGTGATCCCAGCCAACTGGAAAGTCACGATGGAGGCATTCATGGAAGCGTGGCACACGGTGGTCACGCATCCGCAGCTTCTGCCTTTCACGGCGGATGAGAACAGCGCCTATTGGACCTGGGGCGACAACGTCAACGTCAACCTGGTGCCCTTCGGCATCATGTCGCCGCACGTCGACCCCAAGGGCAAGGAACAGCAATGGATCGTGGATGAATTCATCAAGTTCAACGGCCGCTCCGCCGAGAACTACGATGAGAACACCGATGCCTTCGCCGTGAAGGTGCCGCCAGGCGCCACGGCGCGGCGCGCGCTCGGTCAAGCCATGCGCGAAAACTACAGCAATGCCTTTGGGCACGATCACAGTCAGGCGACGGATTCGGAACTGCTCGATGCGCTGGTCTACAACGTGTTTCCGAACTTCGCGCCCTGGGGCGGCTTCATGCCCAACATCGTCTATCGCTTCAGACCCTGGGGCGATCCAGACCACAGCCTGATGGAAGTGCGCATTCTGACGCGCGTGCCGCCGGGCAAGCCGATGCCGCGCGGCGTGCCGATGAAGCTGCTGGGGCAGGAGCAACCGTGGACCGACGCGCCGGAACTCGGCGTGCTCGGAGCGGTGTTCGAACAGGACATGACGAATATTCCCTACGTTCAAGATGGTTTGAAGCTGTCGAAGACGAATCAGGTGAATCTGAGCGACTACCAGGAAATCCGCATCCGGCAGTTTCACCAGACGCTCGACAAGTACCTGGAGAAATGAGCTTGACGCAGACGGCGCATCCCAAAAAAATCCGCTGTATGCTGATTGCCGGCGGCAAGTATCACGACATCGATTTCGCGCGGCTGGAATTACTGAAGCTGCTGGCTGAAGATGAACGCGTGCGGGTGCGCGTGTTCGAGGACTACGAGAATCTGGAAGCCATCGCCAAGGCCGACATTCTCATCAGCTACACCTGCGATGTCATGCCCTCGCTGCCCGCGCAGGAAGCGTTGAAGAAATGGCTGGAAGCCGGCGGGCGCTGGTATGCGCTGCACGGCACCAACTCCATTTTGCGTTTGTTGTCCAACGGACTGTGGGATGCGCCGCGTTGGGCGCCGCTGCACATGCAGACGTTGGGCTCGCAATTCATCGCGCATCCGCCGATTGCGCCGTATCGCGTCACGGTGGCAGACCCCTCACATCCGCTGGTGAATGGCGTTGAGCCGTTCGACACCACCGATGAACTATATTTGATGGAGACGCACGGCAAGCTGCACGTGCTGCTCGAGACGCAGTTCGCCGGTGACGGCACGGGCTTCGTCGAACACGACTGGAAAGAATCGCGCAGTCATCCGGTGTTCTACATTCACACCATCGGCAAAGGCGCCGTTCTGTATCTGACGCTGGGGCATTGCCGCGGTCACTACGATCTGCAGCCGCTGCTGGAGTGGTGGCCGACCGTGGAACGCTGCGCCTGGGATCTGCCGGTGTTCTACACCATGCTGCGGCGTGGCATCGCCTGGATCAAGGACCGGCCCGCCTAGCGCAACTCACAGTCTGATGGCGCGCAGCGGCTCGCGGCCATTGAAATCCTTCGCTGCGTCGGCGACCATGCGGTAAAAGCCGGTGAGCTGCGGCAGCGGCTGATACAGCTCTATCATGTGGCCAAGTTCGGCGCGCGCGTCGATCATGGCGAACGCGAAGCCGCCGTTCATTTCCGCGTACAAGGCCGTTTCCTGGCCGTTGGCATTGTACTGCACGATGGATTCGTGGATGTCATCCACGAACAGCGCGACATGATGAATGCCGCTGCGGCCACTACCCTCGGGGTACATGTCATGAAAGGCGGACGGTCCGGAATTATTCTGCTGCACGAATTCGATCATGACCGGTCCCCACTGCCCATAGGCGGAGGTGTGATCCAGCGTGCGCTCCACGCCGCGATGCACTGCACGGCGCAAGGGAATGTGTTCGGCCACGAAGAACGGACCCGACCCATAGGCTTGACTGTGCAGGATCGCGGCGGCGCGGGCATCCGTGCCGAAATAGGCGATCTGTCGAATGGGAAGCGACGGTTTCAAGTGGCGCTGCGACTAAAGGTTCAAAGCGAGGAGCCGCCGTCGACGACGAACTCCCCGCCGGTGGCAAAGGCGGACTCATCACTGGCCAGATACAACGCAATGGCGGCGATTTCTTCCGGCCTGCCCAGCCGGCCGATGGGATGGCCGGCCTCGAAACTGGCGAGCAGCGCTTTGGGATCCTCCACCTGCGCCATCACCTTCTCCAGAATGGGGGTGTGGATGGCGCCCGGATGAATGGAATTGCAGCGAATCCCATCGCGTTGCCTGGCGTAATGCAGCGCCACCGATTTGGTGAGCAGCGTGACGCCCGCCTTTGCCGCGTTGTAGCCGGCAAGATCGGCTTGCGCGCGGATGCCGCACATCGAAGACATGTTGATGATGGATCCGCCCTTGGGGCGCATCAACGCGGCCACGTGCTTGCAGCCGATGAACACGCCCACGAGATCGATTTCCAGCATGTTCTTGAAGCCCGCCACCGACAAGGATTCGATGGATCCCATGGTGGTGATGCCGGCGTTGTTGACCAGCACATCGAGCCGGCCTTCCTGCGCTTTGAGGTCCTGAAACACGCCCAGCCAGCTGTTCTCATCGGTCACATCCAGCCGCACAAAGCGCGCCGTTGATCCCAATGAGGCGGCCACCGCCTTTCCGGCCGTTTCATCAATATCTGCGATGATCACGCGCGCGCCTTCGGCCGCGAAGCGGCGGCTGATGGCCTCACCCAAGCCCGACGCTGCGCCGGTCACCAAGGCGATCTTTCCCGTCAAACGTGCAGATGAAGTCATGGTGCATCCTGACATCGGCGCAAAATACGCCCCACTTATTATTATGCGCAGGTGCTGCCTTAACGCGCCATGGTAAGGTTGCCGGTCAACGAAAGCGCGGAGTCTCCCATGACCATGAATCGCCGGTTTCTTCTGATTAGACGCCCCAAAGGAACGCCCGTGCCGGAGGACTTTTCGCTGGCCCAGACGCCCCTTGCCGAGCCGCCGGCAGGCTCGTTCTACGTGCGCAACCACTTCGCCTCACTGGATCCGGCACAGCGCGGTTGGATGGACGACGAACCCTCCTACATGCCGCCCATCAAACTGGGTGACCCGGTGCGCGCTACCACCGTAGGCAGAGTGCACAGTTCGGCGAATCCGGATTTCAAACCCGGTGACTGGGTGCTGGGGCTCAATGCCATCGAGGAATACTCCCTGGTCGCGCCCGGCGGCTTCACCAGCAAGATCGACGTCTCGCGCGTGCCCTCCCCGAGTTTTTTCCTCTCCGGTCTTGGCGCGGTCGGCATGACGGCCTATTTCGGACTGCTCGAGTCGGGCCGGCCCCGCAGCGGCGAGACTGTACTGGTCAGCGGCGCCGCCGGCGCGGTCGGCTCCCTGGTGGGACAAATCGCCAAGATCCAGGGCTGCCGTACCATCGGCATCGCCGGCGGCGCGGCCAAGTGCAAGCGGCTGAAAGAGCGCTATGGGTATGACGAGGCCATCGACTACCGCGGCAAATCCGCAGCGCAACTCAGCGCGGCGATCGCCGCGGTTGCACCCAAGGGCGTCAACGTCATATTCGAAAACGTGGGCGGCGACATTCTGGATGCGGGCCTGATGAACCTGGCGGACAAGGCACGCATCGTAGTGTGCGGTTTGATCAGCGAATACAACAGTGCCAGCGGCAAGGTCGGCGCACGCAACATCTGGCAGCTGATCGTCAAGCAGGCCTCGATGATCGGCTTTCTGGTGCGTGACTATGTGCCACGCTTCGCCGAAGGGGGAGCGCAGCTGGCACAATGGATGTCGCAGGGCAAGCTTCTGCTGGACGAGCAGATCGAAGAGGGCATCGAGAACGCCTACCCCGCCTTCATGAAATTGTTCTCCGGCGCCAACGACGGCAAGCTGATTCTCAAGATCGGCGCATGAGCGCGGCGCTGCACGGGCGCGTCGCACTCGTGACCGGCGCCGGCTCGGGCATCGGTGCGGCGACGGCGGCGCGACTGACCGCGGACGGCGCTCAGGTGTATACGGTAGACCGCGCCGGTGAAGTCGGGCGCATCGCTGATGTGACCGCTCCGGGCATTTCAGAAATACTGGTGGCCGAGGCGGTTGCTCGCCTCGGCGGCCTGGACATTCTCGTCCCCTGCGCCGGCATCAGCGCGTTCGCGCCGCTCGCAGACCACACGGATGAATACTGGGATCAGGTATTGGCGGTGAACGTCACCGCCGTGTTTCGCATCATTCGTGCCGCCGTGGAACCGCTGAAGAAGTCCCGCCGCGGCCGCATCATCACCATCGGCTCCACGATGTCACGCTTCGGCGCCGCGGGACTGGTGGCCTACGGCACATCCAAGCACGCCGTGCTCGGCATGACGCGCTCCATCGCCTGCGAACTCGGACCCTTTGGCATCACCGTCAATTGTCTGCAGCCCGGCGCCATCGAGACGCCGATGACCGCGCCCGCCTTCACCGCCATGCCGCAGTTCAAAGACTATTGGGAACACAAGGCGGCCCTAGGCCGGCTTGGGCAACCGCAGGACATTGCTGACGTCATCGCCTTCCTTGCCTCCGACGATGCGCGCTTCATGAGCGGGCAGGGATTCTTCGTCGACGGCGGTGCGATGCAGGCGCAGTAACGGCCCCGATTGAACTGCGCTTAAAACTGAACCCGTTTGGTATAGCCGCCGTCGACCACGACGTTGGTGCCGGTGGTGTAGCCGGAGGCCGGGCTGGCCAGAAACACGATGGTTCGTGCCACATCTTCGGGCACGCCAAACCGGCCCAGCGCAAACTGGCCAAGCGTGGACTCATACAGCGCCGGCGCGGCCGTCTTGATGGTTTCCCAATTGCCGGTCGGAAAAGTGATGGGCCCCGGTGACACTGCGTTGACGCGAATGCCCTTCGGGCCCCACGCCTGGCTTAATTGCTTGCTGTAGGTGAGCAGCGCCGCCTTGATGGCGTTGAAGGCTTGCGGCACGAGGAATGTTTCAAACGCGGCGGTGCTCGACATGATGATCACCGAGCCGGAGCCGGACTTCTTCAGATAGGGCTGCAGCGCCTCGCAGCCCTGAACCGTGCCCAACAGATCGAAGTCCACGGTCTTCTTCCAATCGCCCGTGGCCTGCGAACCCGAGGAACTGGCGCCAGGGACGAAAATGTCGCATCCGCCGAGCTGCTCCGCCGCGCCCTTGAGCCAGGCCGCATAGCCAGACATGTCGTTCATGTCGAAGGTGGATCCGTACACCTTGTGGCCGTGTGTCGACAGCGCTTTCACCGTGTCGTCCACCTGCGCCTGATTGCGTGAGAAAAAGGCCACATCGCAGCCCTCCGCCGCGAAGATGTCGAGCGCGGCGCGGCCGATACCGCGGCTGCCGCCGGTCAATATGACTTTCTTGCCTTTCAAACCCAGATCCATATGCCTTCTCCCGTTGAGCGGATGCGATTCTTACCGATGCTCGGCCAAAGCGGCAAGCCGCGCTACTGGCGTTTTGAATAGGATTCGCGCCCTCGAACCTAACGTTCGCAACAGTTGCATATGCGCTGGATCCTGCGCAACCATAGCAGCCTATGGGACGACTCAACGGTCAATGTGCAGTGGTACTCGGCGCCGGCAATCGCGGCAACATGGCGCAGGTCATCGCGCGCCGCTTTCGCGCAGAAGGCGCGCAGGTGCTGGTGGCCGGGCGCAAGATGGACGAGCTGCAGCGCTTCGCCGCCGAAATCGGCGGACATGCCGCTCAATGCGACATCACGCGCCTGGCCGACCTGGAAGCGCTGGCCAGAACGGCACTGCAGACCATGGGCAGCATTTCCATCGCCGTGAACGCCACCGGCTGGGGCCTGCTCAAGCCCTTCCTGGAAACCACTGGCGAAGAACTGCTGCAGATGACCGCTCTACAATACATCGGCCCCTTCCAGTTTTTTCAGACCATGATCAAGTCCATGCCCAAGGGCGGCTCGATCATTCAGATCAGCTCGGCCACGGCCAAAATCATGCTCAACGATCACGCCGCCTACATGGGCACCAAGGCCGGCACCGACCACGTGATCCGCTGCGTGGCGAACGAGTTCGGCCGACAGCGCATCCGCGCCAATTCCATCTCCCCGGGCCTGACCGACACGCCGATGACCGCGCAGGGCAAGGCCATTCCGGGCCTGTTCGACTCCTTCCTCAAGGGCTATCCGCTCGGCCGCATCGGCACCTCGGAGGATATCGCCGCGGCGGCCGTGTGGCTGGCGAGCGATGAGTGCTTCATGACCGGCGAAAACCTCCAGGTCAACGGCGGACTGACGCTGCGCACCAACCCCACCAAGCAGGACATGGCCCAGTCCATCGCCAAGGCAACCGGCAAGGCCTGACGGAGCAACCCATGGACCGCCAACACATCGGCGATATTGCGCAGGTCATGCTCGACTACGTCGAGAACGACAAAACCTTCATGACCGACAAAATTTTGTCGGTGCCCACGCGCAGCTACACTGATCCTGACCAATGGCACGCCGAAGTCGAGCTGATCTTCAAGCGCGTGCCGCTCATGCTGGCCTTGAGCTGCGAAATGCCCAAGCCGGGCGACTACAAGGCGATGGATGCGCTGGGACTGCCCCTGCTCATCACGCGCGACAAGGGCGGCAGGTGCCACGCATTCTTCAACGTCTGCAGCCATCGCGGCGCGCCCATCGCCAAAGAAGGTCACGGCAATTGCGCACGCTTCTCCTGCGCCTACCACGGCTGGACCTATGCCAATGACGGCAAGCTCATCAGCGTGGCCGATGCGCAGAAATTCGGCGAAATCGACAAGCAGTCCAAGCGGCTGAGCGAACTGCCCTGCGAAGAACGCGCCGGGATGATTTTCGTCTCCCTCACCCCCAACGCCCCGCTGGACCTGGATGCGTACTACGGCAAATTCTTGCTGGACTACGAAGCGGCCGATCTGGCGAACTGGAATTTCCTCGGGTCGCGGGTGATCGAGGGCGCCAATTGGAAAATCGCCTTCGACGGCTATCTGGAGGGGTATCACTTCGCCAAGCTCCATCCGCAGACCATTTTTCCGCGCACGCCGGCCAACGTGACGCACTATGAAGCGTTCGGTCCGCACCTGCGCATCGGCTTCCCCCAGCGCAGCATCGGCAAACTGAAAGAACTGCCGCGAGAGACCTGGGGCGACCAGGAAAACAACGGTTTCGATTTCGTACGCATCTTCTTTCCCAACGTATCGGCATTTCTCGCACCGGAGCTGGCGCAGATTGCACAGCTGTTCCCCGGACCGACACCGGACAAGAACCGCACGGTGCTGCTGTATGCGCGCCGCGCTCCACCCACGGACGATGCGGATCGCGCCGGCATCGAAACCATGATCAACTTCCTGCGCGATGTCACCTATAACGAGGACTACGTCATCGGCATGGACATCCAGAAAGGGCTTCAGGCCCACGCATTCGACAATCTGGTGTTTGGCCACAATGAGCGCGGCAATCAATATTTTCACGAATGGGTGAACTGGTATCTGCAGGATGATGCGTCCCTTCCCAAACCGGTGCTGTAGCGCGGCCGGCCCTTAAAGAACGATGCATGCAGGCGGGCATCACACTCGGAAACATCGCGCGGCAGCACGTCGCGGAGCGCGGCGCAAAGATCGCGTTGCGCGGCGCCGGCGGGGCGCTGAGTTTCGGTGAACTGGAGCGGCATGCCTGCCAGGTTGCCAATGGACTGATCAGTGCCGGCGTGCTGCCCGGCGATCGCGTCGCCTATCTGGGCAAGAACTCCCTGCACTATTTCGAAGCACTGCTTGGCGCAGCCAAGACCGGCGCCGTCATGGCGCCCATCAACTGGCGGCTCGCTGCACCCGAAGTGGCCGATCTCATCGAGGATTGCCAGCCCAAATGGCTGCTCGCCGAACACGGCTTCGAAGCCACCGCCACGCAGATCGCGCCGCGCATCGTGCGGCTCGACAACGCGGGGCGCGACGGCTTTGCAGCCTGGCGCGACGCGCAGGTGGCCTCCAATCCGCATCACCAGGCCGCAGTCACCGACGCGGCACTGCAGTTGTACACCTCCGGAACGACCGGGCGGCCCAAGGGCGTGGTGCTCACGCACCAGAGCCTGTTCGGCCTGCGTGCCGGCATGACGCCGGACACGATGCCGCCCTGGTACACCTGGTCGAGCGAGGACATCAGCCTGATCGCCATGCCGGCCGCGCACATCAGCGGCACCGGTTGGGGCATCTGGTCCTTGATGAGCGGCGCCACGGGCGTGGTCAGCGCGGATTTCGATCCGCATGCCGTGTTCGAATTGATGGTCGAGCACCGCATCAACAAGATCATGATGGTGCCCACCGCCATTCAGATCGCCATCCGCCACCCGCAGGCGCGCACGAGCGATTTTTCCTTCCTGCGCCACATCTGCTATGGCGGCGCGCCCATGCCGGCCGCGTTGCTGGATGAAGCGATGCAGGTATTCGGCTGCGGCTTCGTGCAGATGTACGGCATGACGGAAACCTCGGGCACCATCGTCGCGCTGCCGCCCGAGGATCATGACCCCGCTCGCGGAGCGCGCCTGAACTCTGTGGGCGTGCCGCTGCCCGGCGTCGCGCTGAAGATTTGCGATGCGCAGGGGCGCCCCTGCAAGAGCGGTGAGACCGGTGAGATTCTCACCCGCTCCATCGCCAATATGAGCGGCTATTTCGGCAGACCCGAGGAAACGGCGAAGACCCTCGACGCGCAGGGCTGGCTGCGCACCGGCGATGCGGGCTTCATCGACCAGGATGGCTATCTATTCCTGCGCGACCGGGTCAAGGACATGATCATCACCGGCGGGGAAAACGTCTACCCCGCCGAAGTGGAAAATGCGATCCGTTCGCACCCGGGCGTGTTCGACGTCGCCGTCATCGGCGTGTCCGACGCCACCTGGGGCGAAGTAGTGACCGCCGTGGTCGTGCCGCGCAGCGAGGAAGACCGGCAGGCGCAGAGCATCATCGAATTCGCGCGCACGCGGATCGCGCGCTACAAGTGTCCAAAGCGCATCGAGTTCGTGGCGGCGCTGCCGCGCAATGCGGCGGGGAAGATTTTACGTCGAGAATTGCGCGAGTCGTTTCGCCCCAAGAGCTGAAGGAGAATTGCGATGCCCTTTGCCGGCGCCTTTGAAGATCGCCTTGCGATCCGCGAGCTGCTCGAAACCTATGCCGATGCCGTGTGCCGCGTCGATGCCGAGGCCTGGGGAGCCACCTGGGCCGAGGATGGCGTATGGGAGCTGCCGGACTACCCGCAGGTGGGCACGGTCAAAGGTCGCAAGCAGATCGTGGAGATGTGGAAGGCAGCGATGACGAACTTCCCCGGCATCGTATTCGTCGCCACGCCGGGTTCGATCGAAATCAGCGGCGATACCGCAAAGGTGCGCTCCTACAATTCCGAGGTCTACAAAGACGCCGCCGGCACGACCAAGCGCGATCGCGGCCGCTACGAGGACGTGGTGGTCAAGCGCGGCGGCAAGTGGTTGTTCCTGAAGCGCAGTTTCCGCAACGTTCACCGCGAGTGATCAGGCGCGCCTTGCGCGCTCAATGCGCAAAGCGCGCGAAGCGCTGCAGCGAGTGATCGGCGTCGCCGAACATCGCAGCCAGCACCAGCAGCCGCTTATGCCCGTGACCGATCATCAGCTCATCCGTGATGCCCATGCCGCCGTGCAGATGGATGCATTGCTCGCCCATCTCCAGCGCCGCGGCGCTGACATAGCTCTTCATTCCCGCCACCGCCGCCGGCTGCGCCCGCCCCTGCTCGCCGCTGAGCGCGGCGCGGTACAGCTGTGAACGCGACTGTTCCAGCAGCACGTACAAATCGGCCAGCCGATGCTGGATCACCTGAAAGCTGCCCAGCGGCACGCCGAACTGTTTGCGCGTGCGCACATGATCCAGCGTCGCTTCGAACAAGGTGCTCATGATGCCGAGCATCTCGGCGCAGGCCGCGATGCGCGAGTCATCCACGGCGCGAAGAAAACCGTCGAAATTCACCTTGAGTGTTTCGCGGACCGGCACATCCTCCAGCCGCAGTCTCGCCGCCACGGATCCGTCCGCGATCCGAAAAGGAGTGATCTTCAAACCCGGCGCATCGCGATCGACGAAGTGAAAGCCGATGCCGTCGGCGCCGGCCGAACCAGGCGTGCGCGCGGAAACGATGAAGACCTCGGCGCCCCCGCAACCCAGCACAACCGTTTTTTCCCCGTCAAGCCGCACGCCAGAAGCGGCGCTGCGGGCGAGCGTCCTGACATCGTCCAACTCGAAACCGGCCGCCTGTTCGAAATGCGCCACCGCCACATGCGCCTCGCCGCTCATGAGGCGATGCAGCCACGGCGCCTCAAGGTCTGCTCTCTGGGCGTACGAAATCAATCGCCCTGGCGTGACCACCTGCTCGAGCACCGGTTCGACCACCTGGCCCCGCCCCAGGGCTTCCATCAGCACCATGATTTCCACCAGCCCGCCGGCCAGACCGCCCTGCTCGGGCGAAAACGGGGCAGCCAGCACGCCCAATTCGGCCATCTGCGCCCAATTGCCGGCCGAGTAGCCGGTTGCGGTGGCACGGTAGGCCGCGCGCTTGCCGGGCGCGTACTGCTCCGTCACCAGCCGCTGGACCAGTGATTGCAACATAACCTGTTCATCGTTAAGGCTGAACTGCATCTGCGCATTCCCCAACCGTTGCCGCTCTGTATCCAACGACACCACGTTTTTGCGCGGCACGCGACTGGCAAAGCCACTAGCCGGGCACAGGCCCGACGCCTACAATCGCAGGCCTTGCAGCCGCCCAGCGGCCTCGACGGGGAATGAACGGGTGTCGACAGCTCAGGATTTGGTCGACCGGCTGACCATACGCTCGCTTGCGGACATTCGCCCCGCGGCGGAAGTATTGCATCACGCGTCTCTGGCGCTGGCGGGCCTGCGAACCGCGCCGAGCGCCAACATCGCCTCCAAGCATCCCATGCTGGATGAGCAGGGTGCCGTGCTCGCCTCCGAGGTTTTCGGCTGGGTCGGGCCTGCCCAGCGGTGGTGGGAAAACACCCGCATTGCACTGACCTCCCCGCTGGTCATCGCCTGCCGCTACGAGAGCGAACCCTTCTGGTGCAACAAGCACGGCATCCACACGCGGCAGCGCAACCCGCACATCGAATCACTCGACCTCGCCGATTTTTGCAATCGAGCCATGTCCGAGGCAGCCATCGTGGTGCCCATTCACCTGCCCTTCGGTCAGATCGCGGCGGTGAGCTTCAGCCCGATCGAGCCGCAACGCATCGAGCTGTCGCGCGAGTTTGCTGCACACGCGGATACCCTGGAGCTGTGGGCGCGCCGATTTGTGTGCAGCTACGTCAAAGTCCGCAGCAAGCAGAGCCTGATCCGCTCCGATGTGCGCCTGAGCAAACGCGAGGTCGAATGCCTGCGCTGGGCGGCGCTGGGCAAGACCGATCAGGAAATCGCCACCATCATTCACCGCAGCTGCGCGACCATCCGCTTCCATATCCACAACGCGGCCGTCAAACTCGACGCGGTGAATCGCAGTCAGACCCTGTTCAAGGCCTCGCAGCTGGGATATCTGGGCGCCGTGAGCGAGCGCGCCATCAGCCTGGGGCATTGACCTAGTCTTTTTCACAGCTGCGCTTGGCGGCGCAGTCAACGATGCTTGATCGCATGAGATCGCAGCCCATCGCTCCTCAGGTCTTCGAAACCGAGCCCGTTCCGCACCTGATCGGCGGCAGGCATCGGCAAACCGGGCGCATCGTGTTCCCGCTGGATGCGAACGATGAGCAGTTTCAGGCCTGCGCGCTGCCCAGCGCCGGCACGCTGTGGTCCTACACCATTCAGCGCTTCAGACCAAAATCTCCGCCCTACGCAGGACCGGAAAGTTTCGAGCCCTTCGCCGTCGGCTATGTCGAACTGCCGGACGCGGTCATCGTGGAAGGCCGGCTGACCGGTGTGGCATTCGATCAGCTGCGCATCGGCATGCCGATGAGGCTCACTGTCATTGCGCTGCGCACCGATCCTGACGGCAGTAGCGTGACCACCTATGCATTTCGGCCAGCCTGAGCATCAGACATGAGCGGCGTCTACATCGTTGGCATCGGCATCCATCCCTTTGGCCGCAGCGAGGGCAGCAGCGGACTGAAGCAGGGTGAGGTCGCGGTTCGCGCAGCGCTGGCGGATTGCAAGCTGCAGTGGAGCGACATGCAGTTTGCGTTCGGCGGCTCGGATGCCTCCGGCAATGCCGACACCCTAGTCACGCAATTGGGACTGACCGGCCTGCCTTTCATCAACGTCAAGAACGGCTGTGCAACCGGCGGGTCGGCCTTGTTCGGCAGCTATTCAAGCATCCTGTCGGGCCAGTTTGATCTGGGCATCGCCATGGGCTTTGACAAGCACCCGCGCGGCGCATTCGATCCGCGCCCCGCGGACTGGGGTCTGCCGGAATGGTATGGCGAAATTGGACTGATGCTCACCACGCAGTTCTTTGCGACGAAAATCCGCCGCTACATGCACCTGCACGGCATCACCTCAGAATCATTGGTGCGCGTTGCGCACAAAGCGTTTCGCAACGGCGCGCACGCCGGACATGCCTGGCGCCGCACGCCGGTGGATCTGGAGACGATTCGCAATGCGCCGATGGTGAGCGACCCGCTCAACAAGTTCATGTTCTGTTCGCCGGCCGAAGGCGGGGTCGCGTTGGTGCTGGCCAGCGAGCGCAAAGCGAGCGAACTTGGCCGGACGCAGGCGCGCATTGCAGCGGTGACCACGCGCACGCGTCCGCCCGGATCATTCGAAGTGTTCGCGCCTTGCCTTGACATTGTGCGCGGGCCTTCCGCGACCTCGATTGCGAGCCGTGCCGCGTACGACATGGCGGGCATCGGGCCCGAAGATATCGATGTGGCGCAAGTCCAGGACACCGAATCCGGCGCCGAGATCATGCATATGGCCGAGAACGGCTTCTGCGCCGACGGCGAGCAGGAGGCCTGGCTTGCCGAAGGCCGGACCGAGATCAACGGCCCGCTTCCCATCAATACGGACGGCGGCTGCCTGGCCTGCGGTGAACCCATCGGCGCATCGGGACTTCGGCAGGTGTACGAAAACGTCGTGCAGCTGCGCGGCGCAGGCGGCGCGCGCCAGGTTCCCAACACACCCAAGACCGCATACAGCCATGTCTACGGCGCACCGGGCGTCTCGGCCGTGGTCATTCTGGAGCGCTGAGCATGAACCTGCAGCTCAGCGCCGCACAGGAAGCGTTTCGTGACGAGGTGCGCGGCTTCCTCGAACAGAAAATGACCCAGGCCTTGCGGGCCGGCACGCGCGCGACCCCCACCGTATTCGCCGAACCGGATATCGGACTGGAATGGCAGCACATCTTGAATCAGCGCGGCTGGCTGGCGTACACCTGGCCGCGCGAATACGGCGGCACCGGCTGGTCACCGATGCAGCGCTACATTTTTGAGAAGGAATGCGCGCTGGCCGATGCGCCGCGGCTGTCGTTGCTGGGACTGAAACTGCTCGCCCCGGTGGTGTATACCTTTGGCACGCCCGAGCAGAAGTCGCATTACCTGCCGCGGGTTCTCAGCGCCGAACACTATTGGTGCCAGGGATTTTCCGAAACCGGCGCCGGTTCCGATCTTGCCGGTCTGCGCACGCGCGCCGAGCGCAGCAACGACGGCTATCTCATCAACGGCGGCAAGATCTGGACCACGCACGCGCATTTCGCGACGCACATGTTCTGTCTTGCGCGCACCGATTCGACCGTCAAGCCACAGCGCGGCATCAGCTTTCTGCTGCTCGACATGCGCGATCCCGGCGTCACGGTGCGCCCGATCCACGGGCTGGCCGGCGACCACGAAGTCAACGAAGTCTTCTTGAAAAACGTGACCGTGCCGCGGGAAAGTCTGATCGGAGAAGAGGGCCAGGGCTGGACCATCGCGAAATTCCTGCTGGAGAACGAGCGCGGCGGCTCCTGCTTTGCGCCCAGGCTGCTGGCGGACATCGCCACCTTGCAGGCGAACCCGGATCTGCAGCGCAATACCACGCTGGCACACCGCGTCGCGAAAGCCGAACTCGAAGCCCAGGCGCTGGAGATCACCGAGCTGCGAATCCTTGCGCAGATGGAACGCGGCGAGCAACCCGGGCCGCAAACCTCGCTGGTCAAACTGATTGCCTCCACCCTGCGCCAGCAAATCGACTCGATCGCAGTGCAGGTTTTGGGTTACGCTGGATTGCAGTTGACCGGCGCACGGCCGCTGTACGGAGAGCATTGCCCGGAGGCGGAGCTGACCAAGGACTCGCAGATCGCGATGCCACGGTATCTGAACAGCCAGGCCTGGACGATTTTTGGCGGCAGCAATGAGATCCAGCGATCGATCATTGCCAAAACCGTATTGCAACTGTAACCAATTGGCATTGTGGGAGTTTGCGTATGCCTCTGAGCAAAGATCAATTGCGCCGCGCCTATCGGCAAATGAAAACGATACGCGAGTTCGAAGAACGCCTGCACCTGGAAATCGCCACCGGCGACATTGCCGGCTTCACGCACTTGTATTGCGGACAGGAAGCTGTCGCGGTCGGAGTTTGCGAACACCTCGCCAACGATGACTTCATCGTCTCCACGCACCGTGGACACGGCCATTGCATCGCCAAGGGCTGTGATGTCGTGGGCATGATGAAAGAGATCTACGGCCGCCGCGACGGGCTGTGCAAGGGCAAGGGTGGCTCCATGCACATCGCCGATGTGAATGTGGGCATGCTTGGCGCCAACGGCATTGTGGGCGCGGGCGCGCCGCTCGCCGTCGGCGCCGGCGTCGCCGCCAGAATGGACGGCGCCGGCAAAGTGTCCATCGCCTTCAGCGGCGACGGCGCCTGCAATCAGGGCACGACTTTCGAAGCGATGAACATGGCGGTGGTGCTCAAGCTCCCGGTCATCTTCGTTTACGAGAACAATCACTACAGCGAGCACACCGGCGCCGACTATGCGGTGGGCTCCAAGGACATGACCAAACGCGCCGCGGGCTTCGGCATGCTGGCGCGCAAGGCGGACGGCTGCGATTTCTTTGCCGTGTACGACCTGATGACCGAAGTGCTGCAGCATTGCCGCAGCGGCGCAGGTCCGGCCTCGGTGGAGCTGGACACCGAGCGCTTCTTCGGCCACTTCGAAGGCGATCCACAGCGCTACCGCGGTCCCGGCGAACTGGAGCGGCTGCGCGAGACGCGCGACTGCCTGAAAAATTTCCGCGCCACCGCCAAAGCCAGGAAGCTGATCGACCTGGCCGAGCTCGATGCCATCGATGCCCAGGTCATGCAGCTGATCGAATCAGCCGTCACGCAAGCGCGGGCAGCACCGGTGCCGCAGGCGGCGGATGTGTTCGAAGATGTTTACGTCACTTATTAAGACAGGCGAGCCCACATGGCGAAAATGATGTTGCGGGAAGCGATCAACAAAACCATTCACGATGAAATGGAGCGCGACAAGAACATCGTGATCATGGGCGAGGACATCGTCGGCGGCATGGGCACGGCCGGCGGACCCGAAGCCATCGGCGGCATCTGGGGACTGACCGGCGGCTTGTATGCCAAGTTCGGCGCCAACCGCGTCATCGACACGCCGATCTCCGAAAGCTGCATCGTGGGCGCCGCCGCCGGCGCTGCGCTGGCCGGCAAACGCGCCATCGCCGAACTCATGTTCGCCGATTTCGTCGGCGTCTGCCTGGACCAGCTCTACAACCAGATGGCAAAGTTCCGCTACATGTTCGGCGGCAAGACCAAATGCCCGGTCACCGTGCGCATCACCTACGGCGCCGGCATGAATGCGGCTGCCCAGCACAGCCAGGCCGTGTACTCGATGCTGACCTCCATCCCCGGTCTGAAAGTGGTCATGCCCACCACCCCGGCGGATGCCAAAGGTCTGCTGACGACCGCGATCCGCGGCGATGATCCGGTGATGTTCTTCGAACACAAGACGCTCTACGGCATCAGCGGCGAAGTGCCCGATGGCGAGTACCTGCTGCCCTTCGGCAACGCGCGCATGACGCGCGAGGGCAACCACGCCAGCATCGTCACCTGCGGACAGCTGGTGCGTGCGGCTGAAAAGGCCGCGGACGCGCTGGCGAAGGACGGCATCAGCTGCGATGTCATCGACCTTCGCACCACCTCGCCGCTGGATGAAGAATGCATTCTTGACAGCGTCGAGAACACCGGGCACCTGATCGTGGCCGACGAGAGTCCGCCTCGCTGCAGTCTGGCCAGCGACATCGCCGGGCTGGTCGCAAGCAAAGCCTTTGCCGCCCTCAAGGCGCCGATCGAAATGGTGACCGCACCGCACACGCCAGTCCCCTTCGCACGCGAGCTGGAAAAGGCATACCTGCCCAATGCGGCCGGCATTGAAGCCGCCGTGCGCCGCTCGCTGGCATACCGACACTAAAGGCACATCCCGTGAGCAAGCTGCGCGCATTGACGATGCCCAAGTGGGGCATAGAGATGGTCGAAGGAACGATCGCGGAATGGAAAGTCACGGCCGGAGACCGCATCAAGAAAGGCCAGGTGATCGCGCTCATTGAAACCGACAAGATAGCCAACGATCTTGAATGCGAATTCGAAGGCACGGTGGCACGGGTGGTCGCGGACGCCGCGACCGTGTACCCGGTGGGGGCGCTGCTTGCGGTGCTTGCCATGGAGCCGGCAACCGCGACGGAAATCGAAGACTTCGTACGCTCCTTCCGCGCGGCGGCCGGCAGTGCCGCGGCCGAGTCGCCGGGCACCGCGGCCGCGACCGCAACCGCCGCCGCACCACCGCCAACGACCGCGGCAATTCCGAAAAACGCGAACATCAGTCCGCCGGCCCGCCTGCTGGCCGAGAAGCTGGGTTTCGGAGTCGGGCAACTGCGCGGCAGTGGCCGGCGCGGCCGCATCACACTGCAGGATGTTGACCAGGCCTCTAAACCCGCGGCGGCTCCGGCGGCCGGCAAGCCCGTTTCAGTCGCGG
Source organism: Pseudomonadota bacterium (assembly GCA_025357635.1). Taxonomy (GTDB): domain Bacteria; phylum Pseudomonadota; class Gammaproteobacteria; order Steroidobacterales; family Steroidobacteraceae; genus TMP-86. The sequence continues at coordinate 41,432 of JANXOV010000144.1, read as the reverse complement.
TGACCACCGCGGCACTGGATGTCTTCCACGCCTCTGCCTATGCGAAGCGGCTGGCGCTTAAACATGCGGTCGACTTGTCCAGGCTCAAAGGCACGGGTCCGCGCGGCCGCATCAGCCGAGCGGATGTACTGAAGAGCGCGGCGACACCGCCAGCGGCGGCCGCGAGTTCGCAGAGCTTCACCATCGAGAAGTTCACGCCGATGCGAAAAGTCATCGCGCGGCAGCTGACCTTGTCCAAGTCAACCATCCCACACTTTTACCTGCGCATGCGGGTGCGCGTGGATGCGCTCATGGCGCTGCGCGAGCGCATACGCAAGGACGGCGGCAAGCCGCCCAGCGTCAACGACTATCTGATCCGTGCCGCAGCGCTTGCGCTCATCGACGTGCCACAGGTCAACATCCAGGTGCACGGCGAAGAAATTCACCGCTACAAACATGCCGACGTGGCGGTTGCGGTGGCCACCGACCGCGGTTTGATCACGCCCATCGTGCGCTGCGCCGACACAAAGCCGGTCGCACAGATCGGCTCGGAAATCCGCGATCTTGCCGAACGCGCACGCGCCGGCAAGCTGAAGGTGGAGGAATATGCGGGCGGGTCGTTCTGCGTGACCAATCTGGGCATGTTCGGGGTCGATGAGTTCGATGCCATCATCAATCCGCCGCAAGGCGCGATCCTGGCGGTCGGCGCGCTGCAGCGGCGCTTCGTCGAGGATGCCGGCTCGGTCACCTTTGCCAACACCTTGAAGCTGTCGCTGTCCTGCGATCATCGCGCGATCGATGGCGCAGTCGGCGCGCGCTTTTTGTCCGCGCTGCGCGATCTGATCGAGAAGCCGCTGCGGTTGATTTCCTAGCCGGGATTGGACAACGGCGCCAAAAACGCCGTTACGGCCAATTGGCGCGGGCGTCGAACTTGAACTCTTTCTGCATCCGTTCGTAGATCGCCTTGTCGTGCGCTGAGGTCGCAGGCGGATTGACGATCTTGATCATGACCAGTTGATCGCCGGGGGCGGTGCCTGGCAGTCCGCGGCCGCGCAGGCGCAGCTTCTGGCCAGATTGTGCCCCGGCCGGAATGGTCAAGTCCACGGAGCCTGCCAGGGTGGGCACGGTCACCTTGGCGCCTAGCGCCGCCTCCCAGGGGGCAAGTGGCAATTCCAGCGTCACGTTCTTGCCCTCCACCGCATAACGCGCATGCGGGCGGATCCGGATCTTGAATATCAGGGCGGGCCGATCACCGCCCGCGGCGATACGCAGCGCCTGGCCTTCGGTGACACCGGCCGGAATCTGCACGTCGATGCTCTTGGCGCGGCCGCGATCGCTCAGCTGCACCCGGCGCTTCGTGCCGCTGAAGGCTTCCTCCAGAGTCACTTCCAGATTGCCCGCGTCGGCCTCCGGCTGGACGAATTCCTCGTCTCCGCCGCCACCGAACATGCGTGAGAAAAACTCGCTGAAACCGTTCAGATCCTCCGCCGAGCCACGGCGAAAACCGCCGCCTCCACCGCCACCGAAACGCTGCTCCCAATCCGGCGGCGGCCGGAACTGCTGGCCCGCCCGGTAGTTGGGGCCGAGCTGGTCGTACAGGCCACGCTTTTCCGGGTCCTTCAGGACCTCGTACGCCTCCTGCACCGCCTTGAACTTTTCCTCAGCGTTCTTCTCTTTGCTGACGTCGGGATGGTATTTTCGGGCCAGTTTGCGATAGACGCGCTTCAGCTCCTCCGCGGTGGCCGTGCGGTCGATGCCGAGCGTTTTGTAGTAATCCTTGTATTCCATGGCGTCTTTTCGAACAATGCGACCATTGAGACGATTGACCGATTCTCAAGAGCGGAACTTCGACAACCTTACTACATCCAATCAGCGGTTGATGGGCGCCGGAGGTTTTCAGAGCATTTTGAAAGCCGGTCCCTTGAAAATTGGCAGGGAAGTCCCGACCTTCTGCATTCAAATTGAGGTTGCATCCATCCATGAAGCGCATCTTCCTGTTCATCGCCACCAACCTTGCCGTTCTGGCTTTGCTGAGCCTGGTCCTGTTCGTGCTCGAAAGCGCTTTTGGCGTGCATTTCGGCAGCGGCGGATACGGCGGTCTGCTGGTCATGGCTGCGGTGTTCGGCTTTGGCGGTTCATTAATTTCCCTGGCCATCTCCAAATGGACCGCCAAGCGCATGATGGGCGTGCGAGTCATCACCCAGCCGCAAACCGAGCAGGAACATTGGCTGGTTAACACCGTGACCCGGCTGGCCAATCAGGCCGGCATCGGCATGCCCGAGGTCGGCATTTTCGATTCGCCCGACATGAATGCGTTTGCGACCGGCGCGAGGCGCAATGCGGCGCTGGTAGCGGTCAGCTCCGGCCTGCTCTCCAGCATGTCGCGCTCGCAGGCCGAGGCGGTTCTGGGGCATGAAATCACCCATGTCTCCAATGGCGACATGGTGACGCTGACGCTGATACAAGGCGTGGTGAACACCTTCGTCATTTTCCTCTCGCGCATCATCGGCAGCTTCGTCGACCGCGCGATCTTCAGAAACGACCGCGAAGGCGCGGGTATCGGCTATTTCATCTCCACCATGGTGGCGCAGCTGGTGCTGGGGATCCTGGCGAGCATGATCGTCATGTGGTTCTCCCGGCGGCGTGAGTTCCGCGCCGACGCGGGCGGCGCCAGCCTCACCGGCACGCAGAACATGATCGGCGCCCTGGAAGCGCTGAAGCGCGGCCACGATGGCCCGCTGCCGGAGCAGATGCAGGCCTTTGCCATCAATGCCGGCCGCGCGCAAGGACTGCAGCGCTTGTTCATGAGTCATCCTCCGCTGGATGAGCGGATTGCGGCCCTGCGCAACCAATAGACTGCGCCCAACACCATCAACGCCCCTTAAGTACTCGCATGCCGCGAACGAGTTTCAATGATGTATCCGCCTGATTCCCCGGTCCGCACGAACCTGTTTGCGCGTCTGCTGCGCACCTTGCGAGGCTGGTTCGATACCTCCTCCGCGACACCGGCATCCCGACAGAACGATCATCAGGTCGAGTGGGGACGCGTGCTACCGTTCCTGGGAATGCATGTGGCGTGCCTGGCGATCATCTGGGTCGGATTCAGCTGGGCGGCGCTGGCCACTGCCCTCGTCCTGTATCTGGTGCGCATGTTCGCAATCACCGGCTTCTATCACCGCTACTTTTCACACCGCAGCTTCAAGACCTCGCGTGCGGGGCAGTTGCTGTTCGGCATCCTCGGGGCCTCAGCAGTGCAGCGCGGCCCCATCTGGTGGGCAGCGCATCACCGTCATCACCACGCGTTTTCCGACAAGCCCAGTGACGTGCACTCGCCGCGGCAGCAGGGTTTTTTCTGGAGCCACATGGGCTGGTTCCTGTCGGGAAAGCACTTCGCGCCCGATCTGAATCGCGTCAAAGATCTGATGAAATACCCGGAGCTGCGCTTCCTGGACCGGTTCGACATATTCGTGCCGTTCATGCTGGGCCTGGCCGTGTTCCTGTTCGGTGTGCTGCTCGAAAGCGTTGCGCCTGAACTTCGGACCAATGGCGCACAGATGCTGGTCTGGGGCTTTTTCGTCTCAACCGTGCTCACCTATCACGGCACCTACACCATCAATTCGCTCTCGCACGTGTTCGGCCGGCAGCGCTACAAGACCAACGATGACAGCCGCAACAACCCTTGGCTGGCGATGCTGACCCTGGGCGAAGGCTGGCACAACAACCACCACCACTACCCCTCCTCGGTCCGGCAGGGTTTTTACTGGTGGGAGGTCGACATCACCTTCTATCTGCTCAAGCTGCTGTCCTTCACCGGCCTCATCTGGGACCTGAACCCCGTTCCGGCCACCATTCGGGATTCCTCACGCCGCCTTTGATTGCCCTTCCGTGCCTAAGAGTGCGCCGGCGCCGGGGGCCTGCTGGCCCAATTTAGGGCCGGTAGCGCTCTGCCGAGGTCTACTGCAAAATAGGCGACGCCGGGTGCATCCACCCAGCCCCACTGTCCGAATAAAGCATGAACGCCGGAGCTGAAGCCGGCGCGATAAAGGATCGCCATACCGCATGCGCATTGCTGTGATCGGGTCGGGAATTTCCGGGATGACGGCTGCCTACCGTCTATGCCGCGACCATGAAGTGACCGTGTTCGAGTCCGCCCACTATGTCGGCGGGCACACGCATACCGTGGACGTGGAGAACGCGGGGCAGGTTTATGCGATCGACACGGGTTTCATCGTCTACAACGACTGGACCTACCCCCGATTCATCGAGTTGCTGGAGGAACTGGGCGTGCCCTGGCAGCCCAGCAACATGAGCTTCAGCGTGCGCTGCGAGAAAACCGGGCTGGAATACAACGGCACCTCCCTCAACGCGCTGTTTGCGCAACGGCGCAACTTCGTCCGGCCTTCCTTCCTGCGCATGGTCGCCGACATCGTCAGATTCAACCGCACGGCGCCAGAGCTGCTGCGTGGCCAGGCCAGCGATCTGAGTCTGGGCGAGTACTTGCAGCGCGAAGGCTACTCCCGGTATTTCGTGGATCACTACATCATACCGATGGGCGCGGCAATCTGGTCCTCGCGCCCCGTGGACATGCTGCAGTTCCCGATGCGCTTTTTCGTCGAATTTTTTTCAAACCATGGCTTCCTGAGCGTGAACGATCGCCCCACCTGGAGGGTCATCCAGGGCGGTTCGCGCGAGTACATGAAGCGGCTCGCGGCGCCGCTGGCGCGCAATATCCGCCTCAACTCGGCGGTTACCTCCATCCAGCGCCAGCCGCATCAGGTCACATTGCGCACGCGCGCCGGCGTGGTCGAGAATTTCGACCAGGTGTTCATCGCCTGCCACAGCGACCAGGCATTGCGACTGCTGTCCGACCCCTCGCCGCAAGAGTCGGAGATTCTCGGCGCCATCGGCTACCAGGCCAACGAAGCGCTGTTGCACACGGACAAGCGCATGATGCCGCGCCGGAATCTGGCGCATGCGGCTTGGAACTATCATCTGCCCATCGAGCAGTACGAGCGCGTCACTGTCACCTACAACATGAACATCCTGCAATCGCTGCGCGCACCGGTTCAATTCATGCTGACCTTGAACCGGTCAGCGGACGTGGATGAATCCAAGATTCTGCAGCGGCTCGTCTATCATCATCCCGTGTACACGCCGGCCGCGGTGGCGGCTCAGAAGCGCCATGCCGAAGTCAGCGGCGTGCGGCGCACCTACTACTGCGGCGCGTACTGGAGTTACGGTTTCCACGAAGACGGCGTACGCAGCGCACTCAACGCGCTGGCGCAATTCAAACAACAGTCCGGTCATGCACAGCCGCATTTACAAAGGGCGGGTTAGGCACCGGCGCACGGCGCCGACCCGCAACCGGTTCTCCTACCGGATGTTCATGCTGTACATCGATCTGGCGGAACTGCCGCGGCTGTTCGACGGCGTTCCGTTCTGGTCGGCGCGGCGCTGGGCGCTGGCGCGGTTCAAGCGCAGCGACTATCTGGGCCCGGACTCCGTGCCGCTGGACACCGCCGTGCGCGATCTGATCGAAAAGCGCCTGTCGAGGCGTCCGCAGGGCCCCATCCGACTGCTGACCCACCTGCGCTACTTCGGACACTGCTTCAATCCGGTCAGCTTTTACTACTGTTTCGACGCCCAGGATGCCCGAGTGGAAACCATCGTGGCGGAGATCACCAATACGCCCTGGGGCGAGCGCCATGCCTATGTCCTGGATGCGACGCAACATCCGCAACGCGTGCAGCGGTTCGCCTTCGACAAGCGTTTCCACGTATCGCCATTCATGCCCATGGACATGCAATATGAGTGGCGTTTCAATGCGCCCGACGATCACTTGTTCGTCCACATGCAAAACTTTCGCGAAGGCCGCTCGATGTTCGACGCCACGTTGTCATTGAACCGCGTACCCTTCAGCGCGGCCGCCCTGGTGCGCCTGCTGCTGGGCTATCCGCTGATGACCGTCCAGGTCGCCGCGGCCATCCACTGGCAGGCGCTGAAGTTGTGGCTGAAAAAGACCCCGCTGTACGATCATCCGGTGCGAACATGAGGCCCTCCATCATTCCGGCACAGGCTGACACGCAGGACAAGCCGCAGAGCCTGTCGGCGCTGACGCGGTTGGCCAAGATATTGTTGATGTCGCAGCTGAGCAAGATCCAGCATGGCCGACTGCGGCTCATCGATGCCGGACAGGAGCGCGTATTCGGGCGCCTCAGCGCCGAAACACCCCTGGATTCCACCATTCGCGTGCGCTCGCCGGAGTTTTATTCCGATGCGGTGTTCGGCGGCACCGTCGGGGCGGGCGAGGCCTACATCAACGATGCCTGGCGATGCGATAACCTCACTGCGCTGGTGCGCCTGATGGTGGTCAACCGTCATTTGATGAACGACATCGACTCGGGCTGGTCGCGCCTCAGCGAGCCGCTGTTCAAGCTGGCGCACTGGCTCAACCGCAACGACAAGCTTGGCAGCCGCCGCAACATCGCAGCGCACTACGATCTTGGCAATCGCTTTTTCGAATTGTTCCTGGACGAGACCCTGGCGTACTCGTGCGGCATTTTCGAGCATCCGCACTCCACGTTGCACGAAGCATCCATCGCCAAGTTCGACGCCGCCTGCAGCAAGCTGGCGCTGCGACCCGGTCAGCATCTGCTGGAAATAGGCACCGGCTGGGGCGGCCTGGCCATTCATGCCGCCAGCCGTTATGGCTGCCGCGTGACCACGACCACCATCTCGCAGGAGCAGCACGACCTTACCAAGGAGCGCATCGAGCGCGCCGGTCTGAGCGATCGCATTACCCTGCTGAAGGACGACTACCGCGACGTGCGCGGTGAGTTCGATGCGCTCGTGTCGATCGAGATGATCGAGGCCGTCGGCCACCAATTCGTGGATACGTACTTCAAACAGTGCGGCCGCTTGCTCAAATCCGACGGCGCCATGCTGCTGCAGGCCATCACCATCGCCGATCAGTTCTACGAGCAGGCGACGCGCTCAGTGGATTTCATCAAGCGCTTCATCTTTCCCGGCAGTTTCATTCCGTCGGTGCAGGCCATCGTGGATTCCGTGGCGCGCACCACCGACATGAAGCTGTCCCATTTGGAGGATATCGGGCCTCATTACGCGCGCACCTTGCGGCTGTGGCGTGAGCGCTTTGAGTCGCGGCTGCCCGAGGTGCGTGCGCAGGGATATCCGGATTCGTTCATCCGCATGTGGGACTATTATCTTTGCTATTGCGAAGGCGGCTTCGAGGAACGGCAGCTCGGCAATGTGCAGATGCTGTTGACCAAGCCGCGCTCGCGCCGCGCCGTCATCGCGACCGGTGCGGCGCGCGGCTGATGCGCACCCTGACGCTGCCGATACAGACCGAGCGGCTTTGCCTGCGCGAGTTTCAAGAGCAGGACCTCGCCAGCATCATCGCCTTTTCCGGCGATGCACGCGTGACGCGCTACATGTTCTTCGGGCCGCGCGATGAAGAGGCCAGCCGCGACTATCTGGACGGCGTGCTGGACTCGCAATCCGAACGGCCGCGCACCCGCTTCGAGCTGGCGATCGAGCACACGGCGACCGGCCGTGTCATCGGCGCCTGCGATCTGTCCATGATCGAAAAAGGCGTCATGGACCTGGGCTACATGCTCGAACACGCCAGCTGGGGCATGGGATTCGCGACCGAAATCGCGCTGGCGCTGACCGATGCGGCATTTTTCGACCTGAACGCCGAGCGGGTTATTTCCACGGTCGAGGTCAATAACAGAGCATCGCTCAACGTGCTGGAAAAGACCGGGATGCGCTGGGAAGCAACTTTTCGCAAATCGCGCCGCGCCAAGAACCGCTGGTGGGACTGCCATCTGTACGTGCTGGCGCGCACGGTGTGGGAATTGGAGCAAGAGACCCGAGCCACCCACTGAACCGGGGCCGGTGACCACGCTGCCCGCCGCTAACCGGGCGAATCCTCGTCCTTCTTCTCCTCGGCCTCGAGTTCGCGTGCATGACGCCTGGCCCGGTCCAGCACCTCCTGAGAGGGCATCCCGGTTTTTGCGCTGCTGCGAAGCGCCATGAGCGCGCCCACCAGCAGCCCCACGACGGCGATGATGATGAGTGCGGCGGTGGACATTGGCGCCCCTAGTCGCGTTTGGCAACGCGCATCAAGCCTTCCTGCGCGGTGCTGGCGACCAGTCGTCCGTCGCGCGAGAAAACGCTGCCGCGGGCAAAGCCGCGCGCGCCGGAGGCGCTCGGGCTGTCGGTGGAATACAGCAGCCAGTCGTCCACCCGCACGCTGCGATGAAACCACATTGCGTGATCGATGCTCGCCATGATCAGCGGGGCGGACATCGGCGTGATCGCATGCGGCATCAGCGCGGTTTCCAGCAGCGCGTAGTCAGAAACATAGGCCAGCAATGAGCGGTGCAGCGCCTCATTGTCGGGCAGCCGGTCGGCCGCCTTGAACCAGACGCTCTTCTGCGGCGCAAGCTTCTGTGGGTTGCGGTAGTCGGCCGGCTGCACGGGTCGAAACTCGAAGGGCCGGCTGTGAGCCAATACGTTGCGCAGTCTCTCCGGGATGTGCGCGATCCATTCCTGCGCATGGGATTGCAGATCGCGAAGCGTCTCCGGCGCAGGCACGACCGGCATGTCCATTTGATGATCAAGCCCCTCCTCGGGCAACTGGAAGGAGGCCGACATGTTGAAGATCTGCTCGCCGTTTTGGATGGCAACCACCCGCCGCGTCGAAAAGTGATTGCCATCGCGTGCGCGGTCGACTTCGTAGACGATGGGAAAGTTGAAATCGCCGCGGCGCAGAAAATAGGCGTGGAAGGAATGCACCTCGCGGCCCGTCACCGTGCCGGAGGCGGCCACCAGGGCCTGACCGAGGACCTGCCCGCCGAACACCTGCGGGCTGCCGATGTCACGGCTCTCACCGCGAAACAAATTCAGTTCGATGCGTTCGAGCGTCAGGACCTTGAGGAGGTCGGCGAGCAGTTGGTCCATATCAATCACGCTACAATGACGCCCAGCCGCTTCTGCATGATCGGGCTGGTGGTCGTGTATTGCAGGAACTGACGCTTCTCCGGGTTCAGATGATGCTGGATCGCGAATGCCGTCAGCGCCGCCTCATGAAACCCGCTCAGGATCAACTTCTTCTTTCCCGGGTAGGTGTTGATGTCGCCGATGGCGAAAATGCCCGGCACGCTAGTCTGGAATTTTTCCGTGTCCACCTTCAATGCCTTCTTTTCCAGTTCAAGGCCCCATTCGGCGATCGGCCCCAGCTTCGGGTGGAGCCCGAAAAATGCCAGCACATGCTCGGCCGGAAGCGTCGGGTTCTGTCCATCGGCGGTTTGAATGGTCACTCCGGTCAGCCGCTCGCCCTGAACTTGCAACGCCTGCACGGTGCCTTGGAAAAAGCGCATTTTTCCTGCCTCGACCAATTCCTTCATGCGCGCGGCAGTGGCCGGCGCGCCACGAAACTCGGCTCGGCGGTGCACCAAGCTCAGGGTCCGGGCCTTTTCACACAAGGCCACCGTCCAGTCCAGAGCGGAATCGCCGCCGCCCAGGATCAGCAGATCCTTGCCGTGAAAATCGGCCGCGGATTTGACGCGGTAATGCACGTTCTTTCCTTCGAAGCTCTCGACGCCGGGAACGCTCAGCCGCCGCGGCTGAAAGGACCCGACGCCGCCGGCGATCACCACGGTGCGCGCAATGAAGCGCGTGCCGGTCGATGTGCCGACCTGGAACGAGCCATTGTCCAGCTTCTGCAGTTCGGTGACTTCCTGGCCCAGATGAAATGCAGCGCCAAACGGCTTGGTTTGCTCCATCAGCCGATCGATCAACTCCTGTGCGCCGCAAATGGGCAGCGCCGGAATGTCGTAGATGGGTTTATCCGGATACAGCTCCGTGCACTGGCCGCCAGGCTGGCTCAGCGAATCGACGATGTCCACCTGGATGCCGAGCAGCCCCAGCTCGAAGATTTGAAACAGTCCCACCGGGCCTGCGCCAATGATCACCACATCCGTATTCTTGGGCGTGCCCGTGTGCTGCGCAGATTCTGCCGTCATGACTGTTCCATCGACTCCGTGGGGTGACTCTGATTTGATCTGGAATTGTAGCCGATCTGGCCCATAATCCCGTATGCCCACCCTCCTTTGGTTTCGACAGGATCTGCGTCTCGCGGACAACCCAGCCTTGGCTTTCGCACTGAAGGGCCCCGACCCGGTCATCCCCGTCTATATACACGCCCCCGGGGAAGAAAGCCCCTGGGCGGCCGGTGGCGCATCGAGCTGGTGGCTGCACCACAGCCTGCGGGCGCTGCGCGAGGATCTCAGACAACGCGGCTCGGAGCTGATCCTGCGCAGTTGCGCGGATACCGGCGCGGAATTGTTGAACATTGCGAGCCAGACGCAGGCCGATCGCATCGTCTGGAATCGCCGTTACGAGCCGGCTGCAATCACGCGCGATGCGCGCATCAAATCCATGCTGCGCGGGGAAAAGCTGCACTGTGAAAGCTTCAACGGCGCGCTGCTGCGCGAACCGTGGGAAATCAACACCAAGAGCGGCGGACCCTATCAGGTGTTCACGCCATTCTGGCGGCAGTGCCTGAGCCTGGCCGACCCTGCGCCTCCCCTGCCTGCGCCCACTTCGCTCCCAGCTCCGCAACGCTGGCCCCGCTCCAGCAGCCTGGAGGAACTGAACCTGCTGCCGCGCATCGCCTGGGCCACCGGCATTGAGTCTGCATGGACGCCCGGCAGCCATCAGGCTCACGCTCTTCTGCAACACTTTCTGCGACACGCCCTGGGCGGCTATCCGGCGGCACGCGACCGGCCCGATCTGGATGGCACGTCCAGAATGTCGCCGTATCTGCACTTCGGCCAGATCAGTCCGCGGGAAATCTGGCATGCGCTGCGCGCGCATGCCGCCGACAACCGCATCGCCGGCTGGCGCGAATCGCGCTTTCTCACTGAAATCGGCTGGCGCGAATTTGCCCATCACCTGCTGTACCATTTCCCGGAAACGCCACTGCAGCCGCTGCGCGCCCCGTTTGCGCGCTTTGCCTGGCGCAACGACGCTGCCGCGCTGCGCGCCTGGCAGCGCGGCCAGACGGGCTACCCCATTGTCGATGCGGGGATGCGGCAATTGTGGAAAACCGGTTGGATGCACAACCGCGTGCGCATGATCGTCGCCTCGTTTCTTGTCAAGGACTTGATGATCCCCTGGCAGGAGGGCGCGCGCTGGTTCTGGGACACGCTGGTGGATGCGGATCTGGCCAGCAATACACTCGGCTGGCAGTGGAGCGCCGGATGCGGCGCGGATGCGGCGCCTTTTTTTCGCATCTTCAATCCTGTATCGCAGGGGCAGAAGTTCGATGCCGCAGGCGACTATGTGCGCAAGTTCATCCCGGAATTGTCGGCGCTGTCCAGCGATTGGATTCACGCGCCGTGGAACGCGCCGCCGCAGCTGCTGCAGGGCGCCGGCATCGAACTGGGAGTTAGCTATCCGCTGCCCATCGTAGATCACGGCGCGGCGCGCAAGCGGGCGCTTGCGGCACTGTCGGCCCTGAAAAATCAAACTGACTCGTAATCATTTCATAACCGTTCAGCGGTGCGTTCAGGCTAAACTATGCCAACTTCAGTTTCGTTAGCCACTTGAATTACCGCCATGCTTGAAAAGGTCGAGACGCCGACAGAATCCACCCGCCCCATCCGCGCGCTGAACCGTGGCCTCGACGTGCTCATGGAATTGAACCGCTTGCAGCGGGCCCCCATCAACACGCTCGCGCTCGCGGTGAAACTGCCGCGCACCACGACCTATCGCATCCTTGAAACGCTGCGCGCCGCGGGCTATGTCGAGCGCGACCGGCGTGACGATTGCTATCTGCCCACCATCATGGTGTGCGCGTTGTCCGGCGGTTTCGATGCCGAGGCTGCGCTTGCGCAGCGCGCCAAACCGCTGCTGGCCGCGCTGTGCAAAGAAATCGTCTGGCCGCTCAGCATCGCCACACCTTCGGGGCCCAACATGCTCGTGCGCGAGAGCACGGACCGTCAAAGTCCGCTGGCCCTGGAGCAGAACAGCGTCGGCACACGCATTCCCATGCTCACCAACGCCGCAGGACGTGCCTACCTTGCATATTGCACGCCGCCGCAACGCGATGCCCTCATCGACCTGCTGTCGCGCTCCTCGCGCCCCGACGACCGGCTGGCACAGGACCGGCAGGAACTCGAGCGCTTGTTGAGCGAGACACGCGCCCAAGGGTTCGGCATGGCGACGCGCGCACGGCGCGTGTCGGAAGAGACCAGTCTTGCGATTCCAATCCAGAATCAGAACCGCGCGTTGGCCACACTGATGGTGCGGTTTTCCGCCACTGCCGTACCCCTGCGTGCGGCAGTCGACCAATTTCTGCCACGCATGCGCGAGGTGGCGTCGACACTCGAGCGACAACTCTAGAGCGGCAAGGTTTACCGCCCGTTCAATGCCCGGGAGGTACGGCGACCTCTCGCCGAACGCTTACTTCCTCAACACCTTGGTCACTCCACCGGAAATCAGCGAAGTCACGTCCAACAGGGCGCCCGCCATGGAAATACCGCCGGGCGCCGCCAGATAGCGGGGGCGCCACACCGGCAGGAATTTTTCCTTGTACCTGTGCAGTCCTTCGAAATTGTAGAAATTCTCGCCATAGCGCTGCACCAGTCTGCCCACCTTGTGCCAGGCAGGCGCCAGCGGGTGCGTTTCCAGGCCTGACAACGGCGCCATTCCCAAATTGAACCAGCGATAGCCCTGCGCCTTGGCCCACAGCATGCACTCGATGAAAAGAAAATCGATGACGCCTTTCGGGCCGCCTTCGCACTGCCGCATCAGATCGACGGACATTTCATGCAACGGTCCGGCTTTCCAGATATTGGCGAACGCCACGACTTTGCCTTCGCTGCGCACCACGGCGCAATCGAAATGAGACAGGTACTGCTCGTCGAAAAAGCCTAGAGAAAAGCCTTTTTCGCCTGTTTTCCGCTCTGCCAGCCAGGCCTCCGACACGGCGCGCAATTCCGGCAGCACGCTTGAAAGGTCCGCACGCGCGACAATTTCGAAACGTGCCCCGTCACGCACCGCGCGCCGATGCGACTGCCGCAGATCGGCACGTTCACTGCCCTCCAGGCCGAAATGCGCCAGCTCCACGCGCGCCTCCTCGCCGAGTTTGATCAGACTCAAGCCCAGATCGACGTACAGTGCGAGATTCTCCGGGGACACCTGATAAAACACGGGTGAGGCGGCGACACGATCGCATTGTTCCAGAAAAGACCAGGCCAATTGCTCGCATGCGCGCGCGCCACCGACCGGGTCCCCCATCGCAACCCAGCTGCTGCCGCAAACCTCATACATGATAAACGCCGTGCCGGCCTCATCGAACATGATGTTCTTGTCGCCAAGCAACGCCAGGTTGGCAGTCGTATCGGGGTTCGCGGCGATCAGTGCACTGGCCCGCTCGAAGTCCTGCGCCGTCAGCGCAATGAACGTGGGCGGCGCGGGCCGCAGCAGGCGCCAAAGGCCATAGGCGCCGGCGAGCAGCGCGGCCACCAGCAGCGCGCGCAGGCTGCGCGGTGCATCGGCCTCGAAGGCGAACTCCGACCACAACGAATTCGCGTACGGTACGTGGCTGTAGGCCAGGATCACCAGCCACAGCGCGACGCCGAGCACCAGCACCACCGCAACGATCCAGGGGCCCGAGAAGCGCTGCTCGATCAGTGAGGCGCGGCGATTGAAGCGCGCGTGCGCCATGATCAGCACGCCATTGACCATGCCCAGAATGATGGCTTCCTCATAGTCGAAGCCCTTGAGCAGTGATGCCAGACAGCCCGCGCCAAGCAGCCAGACCGTGATCCACCATGCGCCGTCCAGGCGCCGATACAGGCCGTTGGCGAGAATCAACAAAGCCACGCCGACGGCGCTGCCCAGCAAATGCGAAAATTCCAGAATCGGCAGCGGCACGATATCCCGCAGCCAAACCAGGCGATCCTCCAGCCCCGGCGTCGCGGCCGAGAACAGCAGCACCGCGCCCGCGGCGAACACGGCCACCGCAGCGGCCTGCGGCATCACGGCCGTCAACCATCCGCGCGCCAGACGCATCGCGCGACTCAGGGCCTGGCGATGCAACCACAGTTCGTGCATTGCCAGCAGCCCGAGCGCGATCAGAAACGGCAACAGGTAGTAGATGACACGGTAGCCGAGCATCGACACGATGAGCCGGTCGGCAGGCACCGCCGGCAACAGCAGAATCATCACGGATTCGAAAACGCCCAGTCCGCCCGGAATGTTGGTGACGATGCCGGCGGCGACGCTCACCAGATACAGACCGGCGAACGCAATGAAGGAAACAGCGGCGTCGTTCGGCAGCAGGACATACAAGACGCTGGCCGCGAGCAGCAGATCCGTGCAGGCAACCCCGACCTGTGCGAACGCAAACCGCGGAGCGGGAATGGGCAGCCGAAACCTGCCGATCGGCAAGGCCTCGGAGCGCAGGAAAGTCAGCACGATATAGCCGGCTGCCAGCCCGATCAGCAAGGCGCCGACGCTCAGCGCCAGGGATGCGCGCACATGCAGCACCGATCCGGATACGCCAGCCTGGGTCAGCAATGAAATGCCCAGCAGCAACGCAGCACCAAGCGCAAAGGTCAGCGTGCCGAACGCGACCACGGTGCCGATCTGCGTGGGGTTCAGACCGGCCGCCGAGTACGCCCGGTAGCGGATGGCGCCGCCGCTCAAGGTGTTCATTCCCACGTTGTGGCCGATGGCGTAGGCCACAAACGAGGTCAATGCAATGCGCGAGTACGGCAGCTTGACCCCGGCGAATCGAAGGCCCAGCAGCTCGTACAGTGTCAGGCACCCGTATCCGCAGCAGGTCAGCACGCCCGCCAGGGCCAGGTCGTAGGAAGGAATGGCAACCAGCCCGGCGAGAATGGTCCGCCAGCGATACTGCGCCAGCACATGGTCGAGCCAGAAAAACGCCAGCACGAACAGGACGAGACCCAGCAAGGTCGTCCACACAGGAAGTCGTACTTTGGCGCCGGCGGAAGTCATGCCTTGCCCGCTAGAATAGCGCATCGCCAGCGGCGCCGCAGGCCTGCACAGCCGCGCTCGAAACTGTTAGGGTTACGCCGATCATCAACGCATGCATAAGGAATCGACGCTCATGACTCCGGGACCGGATAACAACCAGGCACAAATGGACTCCACGCAGGTCTATCGCGAAGACACGTTCACGGACCGCCGCGTCGGCACCATCAAACGCATGAGCCCCGTGACTGCCGCCGGCGAAGCCGATGCGTCACGACCGGTCCTGTACCTGGGTCAGGCGCAGATCATGACGCCCATGGGCGCCCTGCCCCTGAGCTTCGAGATTGAGGCAGACTCACTGGCGGCCGCGATCGAAAAATTCGGGCCTGCCGCGGAGATTGCGGTTCAGCAGACCATGCGTGAATTGCAGGAAATGCGGCGCGAGTCGGCCTCTTCGCTGGTTATTCCGGATGCGGGCGGTGCGGCGCTTGCCAACCCAAACGATTTGATGGGACGCGGTGGACGCGCCCGCCGCTGAGGACCTGCGGCGGGCGCGACGCGCTCAAGATTCCGCCGCCTCGAGCACCTGCCAGCGCGCATAGGCGGTTTCCACGTCCGCATTCAGCGACTGCAATTGCTGCAGTCCGCGCGCCACCTCCGCGGGCGGCTGGCGGTAATACGCCGCATCTCCGATGCGCACCTGCAGCTCGATCACCTGCGCTTCGAGCGCCTGAATCCGGGCGGGCATGGCCTGCAATTCCCGCACCTCTTTGAAGGAGAGTTTTCGCGCCCCGCTGCGCGGAGTTGCCGGCTTGGTATCCACAGCCGTCGCAACAGGCGCGAGCTTCGAACGCGGCCGATCTTCCTGCAGCGCCGGCTTGCGTTGCCGCAGCCAATCGGCGTATCCGCCGACGTATTCGTTGATGACGCCGCCGCCTTCGAATACGAGCGAACTGGTGACGACATTGTCCAGGAACGTACGGTCATGGCTGACCAGCAAGAGCGTGCCGGCGAACTCGGCGATCAGTTCCTCCAGCATGTCCAGCGTTTCGACGTCCAGGTCGTTGGTGGGCTCGTCCAGCACCAGCAGATTCATCGGCCGCGCGAACAGTCGCGCCAGAAGCAGGCGATTGCGCTCACCGCCCGACAGCATGCTCACCGGCGCCTGCAGGCGTTCACTGGAAAACAGGAAATCGCGCAGGTAGCTTGCAACGTGGCGCGGTGCGCCGTTGATCAGCACCGTATCGCCGCTGCCGCCGGTGACGTTGTCGATGATGGACATCGACGGATTCAACTGCTCTCGCTGCTGGTCGAAATAGGCGCTTTGCAGGCCGGTGCCGATGCGAACCTCGCCGGCGGTGGGGCTGATCTCGCCGAGCAGCAGCTTGAGCAGCGTGCTTTTGCCGCAGCCGTTGGGACCGATGATGCCGACACGGTCGCCGCGCAGGATGCGCGCGGAAAAATCCCGCACCACGACGCGGCCGTCGAACTCCTGCCGCACATTCAGCGCTTCGAAAACGAGCTTTCCCGACTTCTCCGTGTCCTGAAGCTTCGCTTGTATCTGCCCGGCACGTTCGCGCCGCTCAGCACGCTCGCGCCGCAGCTGCTTGAGCGCGCGCACGCGGCCTTCATTGCGGGTGCGGCGCGCCTCCACGCCCTGGCGGATCCACGCCTCCTCCTGCCGCAACTTCTTGTCGAACAAGGCGGCGTGGCGCGCCTCCACTTCCAGTGAGTCGCGCTTGCGCAAGAGATAGTCATCGTAATTGCCGGGCCAAGAACTCAGACTGCCGCGATCCAGTTCGATGATGCGGCTGGCGACGCGCCGCACGAATGAGCGGTCGTGACTGATGAACAGCAACGCGCTGGAAAAGCCGAGCACGAACTCCTCAAGCCAGGTGATGGCCTCGATATCCAGGTGGTTGGTCGGCTCATCCAGCAGCAGCAGATCCGGATCGTTGACCAGCGCCCGCCCCAACATGACCCGTCGCTGCCATCCGCCGGAGAGCGAGCGCATGCTGGCATCGGGATTCAAACCCAGCCGCTCCACAGTGCGTTCGATGCGTCGTTGAATCTCCCAAGGCTCCAGCCCCTTGGGATTATCGGCAAGACCGGACGCCACCACCTCGTCGACCCGTTCATCCCGCAACGCGCCCAATTCCTGCGCAAGGACGGCGACGCGGGCGCCGGGCCGTACCCACACCTCCCCGCTGTCGGCTTTGACCTCCCCGGTGATCAGCTTCAGCAGCGAGGACTTGCCCTCGCCGTTTCGGCCCAACAGGCACAGGCGTTCGTCACGGCCGATCTGCAGATCCACCGAATCAAGCAGTGGGCGCAGTCCGTAGGCCAGGGAAACCTTGTCAAGGCGCGCGATGGGCATGGGTGCGTATGATAGACGACATATTGTGCCGCGCCGCACAGCCTTGAACTGCGGATCTGACTAGGCTTGCAATCGACACTGGATTGCAAAACATGACGGACTTCACAGTTCCAATCACGGCCGATTCGCGCCCGATCCAGGTGGCGTTAAGCATGGCCTTCGACATCGTCGCCGCCGCGACGTGGTTTGAGTAGACCCGCATGCGGCTGCGCACGCGAATTGCGGTCATTTTCATTCTCCTGCTCACCACCGTGCTGTCGGTGGCGCTGAGCATCGTATCCGCCGCCAATCGGTCCAACGCAGAAGGCGAGGTGCAGCGGCAGCTGGACGTCGGCACGCTGGTGTTCTCGCGTGTGCTCGATACCAACCGGCGGCAGCTGATGCAGGCCGCCCAGGCCGTCGCCTCCGATTATGGATTTCGTGAAGCGGTGGCCACGCGCGACACCGACACCGTCGTGTCGGCGCTGGAAAACAGCGGTGCGCGAATCGGCGCCAATGTGGTCGTGCTCGTCTCGCTGGAAGGCCGGGTGCTGGCGGCATCGGGCATTGCGCTGCAGAGCGGTTCGCAGTTCGCTCCGTCCGGGCTTTTCGCCGGGAAGTCCGTGCCGGCCAATGTGGCGACCATCATGGTGGACGGCGGGCATGTCTACCAGGTTGTCATGGTGGCAGTGCGCAGCCCGCTGCCCGTGGCGTGGATCGCCATGGGATTTGAACTGGGCGCCGCGGCGGCCAAGGAAATGGCGGCGATCACCGGGCTGGGCGTCACGTTGTCCGTGGGTTCGCCGGACCGATGGATCGAAGCGGTCAGTACCCTGGCGCCGCAGCAGCGCCGTTCGGCAGATATCATCGAACGCCGTTTGCAGCTGTCAGCCGATCAGCCGGCACAGGTCGTGGCAGTGTTGTCGCGCTCCCTGTCGGAGGCGCGCGCGCCGTTTGAACGTCTCACCAATGTGCTGTACCTGGTGGCGCTGGTGAGTCTTGCAGCTTCAGGTCTGGCCGCCTACCTGCTGGCGCGCAACATCACCCGCCCGCTGCAAGACCTCACCGAAGCCGTCGATCACATCCGGCACGGACGCTATTCGACTTCGTTTCCTGTGCAACGCCGCGACGAGCTCGGTGTGCTCGCCGAGGGATTGCAATTGATGCAGCAGGCGGTGCAGACACGCGACCAATCCATTCGACAGCTTGCCTATGAAGACGCTCTGACCGGACTGATGAATCGCACGGCATTCGTCGCATCACTGGACCACGCCTTGAGCCAGCGCGAAGGCGATATGCCGATCGCCGTGGCTTTGATCAACATCGAGCGCTTCCGCCGCATCAACGAATGCCTGGGATACAGCGTCGGCGACGAGGTTCTGAAGACCATCGCCAGCCGCTTGAATACCAAGCCGCGCGTCGCCGACGCGGTGGCGCGGCTGGCCGCAGATCAGTTTGCGGCCTTCGTGCGGATCGACAAGAACATGAACGTACATGCCTGGGGCGCAGCGCTGCTGGAGCGCTTCAAGGAAGCCATCATCGTTGAATCTCAGCCGATCGACATCACTGCCAAGGTGGGACTTGCGACCGCGCCGGAGCATGCGCAGGTCGCCGACGAACTGATGCGCTGCGCGGATCTGGCGCTGGAGCGCGGGCAATTTGCAAAACGTTCTCTGGCAGTCTACGAGCCGATGCTCAACCCGGCGCCACGGGATCAGTTGTCGATGCTCGGCGATCTGCAGCATGCACTCGAGCGGGATGAGTTGGTGCTCTTCTACCAACCCAAGATGGACTTCAAGTCACGCCATGTGGCGGGCGCGGAGGTGCTGCTGCGATGGCAACATCCCAGCCGCGGATTGCTGGCGCCCGCACAGTTCATACCCTTCGCCGAACAGACCGGCTTCATCCGGCGACTCACGCGCTGGACGCTGGACAAGGCCGTGGCGCAAGCCGCCGCGTGGGAAAAAGCCGGCACGCCGCTGCCGCTCGCCGTCAACATCAGCGCCGAGGACATCGCCGACTCGATGCTGGATCAGCGCGTGGCCGCCGTGCTGTCGAAATATGATCTCTCGCCCACGCTGCTCACGCTGGAAGTGACCGAAAGTGGCTTCATCGATGACCCTGCGCGCGCGCTGCAAATGCTCGAGGCGCTGTCGGTCCTGGGCGTGCGGCTGTCGATCGATGATTTCGGCACCGGCTATTCCTCACTCAGCTACCTGGCGCGGATGCCAGTGGACGAAGTAAAGATAGACCGCAGTTTCGTGCAAGGACTGGAGAGCGACAGCAATTTTGCTTCGGTGGTGCGCGCGGCCATCGACATGGGCCACAATCTGGGACTCACTGTAGTGGCCGAAGGCATCGAAACCGAGGTGTCGGCGGCGCGCCTGCTCGGCCTGGACTGCGATCTGGCGCAAGGCTACCTGTTTGCCAAACCCATGCCGGTTGTGGATCTGGAGCGCTGGCTGGATGGCCGGCCACGGATGCCTGTGGTGGCGATGCCGCGGGGGTTCATGGTCGAGGATGCCAGCTTGCTGGATGCGACAGACGTGCTCAGGATCCCGCGCCGTGCGCTTTGACGAACCGGCGGATTCGCTCGCAGGCATCCTTGATCGCATGCTCCTCAGTGGCAAAGCAGATGCGCACTACGCCGGCCGTCTCGCGGCCGAATACGCCGCCATCCAGCACGGAAACTTTCTCAGCCGCGTACAGCGCGCGCATGAACTGCTCGCCCGTCAGCCCGGTAGCGCTCACGTCCGCCAGTATGAACATGCCCGCGTCGGGCAAATGGCATCGAAGCCCCGGAATCCCCGCTAGGCCGGCGTGCATCAAGTCGCGCCGCCGCGCGCAATAGTCGCGCACGTTCTGCTCGGCCTGCGGCGCGATCGACAATGCCGTCACGGCAGCATCCTGAATGAAGCCCGGCAAGCCGAACAGCATGCACATGGCCAGGTGCTCGGCGTGCGCAACCATCGGCTGCGGACCCACCAGCCAGCCAACGCGCCACCCAGGCATGGACAGCGATTTGGACAAACTGCATATCGTAACCACCTGGTCCGGCAGGGCCTTGGCCAGACTGGGCACGCGCCCGCCCGGCGCCAGCCCCGCATACACTTGATCCGCAACGATCCAGAAGTCGTGCCGGCGCGCGAGTTCGGCAATGACGGCCAGCTCTTCCTCGTTCAAGATGACGCCGCTCGGATTGTTGGGCGAGGCGAACATCAGCGCTCGCGTCCTCGGCGTGATCGAACGCGCGAGCGCATCCAGATCCACGCGGAAACCCCGCGCAGCAGTGGAACCCGAGCGCACCAGCCGCGCGCCGCTCACTTCAACGGTGGCCGGGTACGTGGCGTACATCGGATCCAGCGCGATGACTTCATCCCCTGGGCCGGCAACGCACAGCGAAGTCACGAACAAGGCATTCTGCGCCCCGGACAGTACGATGACATTGTCCAACCCGACTGTATGACCATAGCGGCGCGAATGGTCCGCGGCGATCGCCTCGCGCAGCGGCGTACGTCCGAGCGACGGCGTGTAATGCGTATCGCCGGCGCGCAGCCGCTCGATGGCACGCTCGAGCACCGGCGCCGGCGTATCGAGGTCCGGATCGCCGACGCTCAGCAAAATCACATCTTCGCCGCGTTCGCGCGCCGCACACGCCTCGTAATGCGTGATCCAGGCGTCCGCGCCTTTGCCGGCGATGCGCTCAACCAGCGGAGCAAATCTCATGTCGTTCCCTCTATTTCAACCACGAGCGCCGGATCGAAATCCGGGTTGGGCTGATGCGGCAGATAGCCGCGCGGATTGCACACCACGCGTGTTGCGCCTACCGTGAAATCCCGCGACTCGTGCGTGTGACCGTGAACCCACAGTTTGACCGAATCGCGGAACAAAGGGGATAGATCGCTGACGAAGGCCGGGTTGACCGGGCTGTGCTCGTATTTCGGATGTACGCACAGGGGATGAGGCAGATGGTGGGTCACAACCACCGTCGGCACATCGCACTCCAGCGCCAATTGCCTCTCCAGCCAGCGCCGCTGCTCCAGGTGAATCTGCCGCGTCAGTTCAGGTGAGAGCGGGCAGCCGGGCGCGTGCTCGATCAACGCATAGTCGCGCATGCCGCGCCGCGCATGCGCCATCGAGCGGCTGATGCGCGCAGCGTCCGCGCCATAGAACTCAAAATCAGTCCACAGAGTCGTGCCCAGGATCCGCACGCCCTGGATACGCAACTCGCCATCGTGCAGAAAGTGAACGCCGGATTGCGATGCTGCGGCGCGCATTTCGCCGAGCACCGCGGGAATGCAGGAGCCGAAGAACTCGTGATTCCCCGCCACATAGACGACCGGCTTGGAGGGGAAATGCCGCCGCGCCCAGGCAAACGCTGCATCGCCGATGTGAATGTCGCCGGCCAGGACAATGACATCCGCCTGCAGAGGCGGTGGGGTCCAATCCTGGAACTCAAGGTGCAGGTCAGAGTAGAGGGCGAGTTTCATCGTTGCGATCCGTTGCGGACGCGGCGCGCCTCACACCGAACAAAGGCGTCGGGCACCTTCAATCAACGTCGCGTCGTCCTTGGCAAAGCTCAGGCGGATCAGACCATGATCGGTTGCGTCGCTGTAGAACGCCGACAGTGGAATGGTCGCGACGCGGAAGTCGCGGATCAGCCGCAACACGAAGTCGCTGTCGCCCTCATCGGAGAAGTGCCTGAATCGCGCCAGCATGAAAAAGCTTCCCTCGCTTGGCAGCAGTTCAAAACGTGAGCCGGCCAATGCAGCGGCGAACAGATCACGTTTCTTCTGGTAGAAGTCCGACAGACCCATGTAGGTGCGCTCGTTGGCGAGCATCTCGACGAAGGCGTACTGCATCGGCGTGTCGGCCGCAAACATCATGAACTGATGAATCTTGCGGATTTCCTCGGTGAGCGGCGCGGGCCCCAGGCAGTAGCCGACCCGCCAGCCGGTGACATGGTAGGACTTGCCGAAGGAGGACACGATGACGCTGCGCGCGGCCAGTTCCGCGCTGCAGGCCATGCTCTGATGAACCCCGCCGTCGAATACAACGTGCTCGTAGACCTCGTCCGAGAGGATCACGATTCCGGTTTCGCGCGTGAGCGCGGCGAGTTGCTCGAGATCCGACGGCGCGAACACCGTGGCAGAGGGGTTGTGAGGCGTGTTGACGATGATCATCCGCGTTCGCGGCGTCACAGCCGCCGCGACTTGCGCCCAGTCCACGCGGAAGCCCGCGGCCGCGGAGAGCTTGATCGCCACGGGGACGGCGCCCTGCAGACGCACGATCGGCGCGTAGCTGTCGAAGGCCGGCTCGAAATAGATGACCTCATCGCCGGGATGCACGAGTCCGCTGATCGCCGCGTACAGGCCCTGGCTGGCGCTGGCCACGACCGTGACCTCATCGTCGGCATCATACGAGGTTCCGGTGAGGCGCTTGACCTTGTTGGCGATCCCCTGTCGCAGCGTGGCCAGACCGGTCATCGGTGCGTATTGATTGTGTCCGGCACGCATTGCGCGCACGGCTGCATCCACCAGTGCCGGATCGCACTCGAAGTTCGGAGCGCCCTGCGACAGGTTCAGCGCATCATGCTGGGCGGCGAGCTGGCCGATGACGGTGAAAATCGTCGTGCCGACGTCGGGTAGTTTTGAGCGGGGTGTGACGAAACTTTGCATCTATGAATCTCCCAACCAGAGGCGAAGCGCAGGCCCGATGCGGATCATGCGCGTGTCTGCCGGACAGCCGGCACGGACTTTTGCATCAGGGCAACAGCTGCCCCATCAACAGCGTAGCAGCCGATACGGCCAGTCCGAGAGACAATGATCCGGTCAGGTCTGTCAACAGCCCGGTCACCAGCGGCCCCAGCGCCTGCCCGATTGCAAACACGACGGTGACAACCGACATGGCGACCCCCCAAGAGACCTGCGGAAGATTGTGCTTGATGAATGTCGTCGCAGTCGCAGGCACCATGAAAACGGACAGCCCGACGAGCGTGGCGGAAAGCAACATTCCGACCATCGTCGGAAAGAAAACCGGCATGACCGCGCCACCGGCCAGGGCCGCCATGCAACACGCCATCGGTACGCCATCCTTTCTTGCACTCAGGAGACGCCGCCAGAGCCGGGGCGCGACGATGCTGGCAATCCCCAGCACACACCAGGTAAGAGACATCGTCCGCGCAAGTTCAGTCGCAGAGTGTCGCCCGCCTTGAAGCAACGCGAGGATAAACGTCATATACGCGATGTACCCGAGCCCGAACAATCCGTAAGCCACCAGTTCCGGCACACAATCACGCCACGGCCAAGGAGCTATGTCCAGTCTTGGCGGATGATCCGGTGCGAATCCCGCGGCGCGCCCGGCTGCCACCGACAGCGGAACACAAAGGACACCGAGCAGCGCCCACGACCAGGGCCATGCGGCGTTCCCGGCCAGTGCGAACAGCCAGGGTACGCACAATCCGGTCACGACCATGCCAATTCCCGCGCCGCTGAAGAAGACGGCAATTGCCGATCCGCCGAGCGCGCCCGCCAACACGCCGCCGCTGATGAATGTCGCCGCCGCGCCGACCCCCGCCAGGATTCTCCACAACGCCAGCCATCCCAGACTGCGCGTGGCAGCGCAGGCAAGCAGTGCAAGTGTTGTCAGCCAAAGGCCCCATAGGAAAAGACGACGGCTGCCGGTTCTTCGCACCACCGCGGTAACAGCCACCGCGCCCAGCAGATAGCCGACGGCATTGGCGGTACCCAGGGATCCCACGGCACCGTAGCTCAAGCGCAAGTCCAAGCGCATTGCCGGGAGAATGAGCGCGTAGCCAAATCGCGCGACGCCCACGCTCACCGCCGCGCCGGCGGCAAGTGCGAAGGCCCGCCAGCGAGAGTTCACCATCGGGCTACGATCATGATCATCCCATGTCTATCGATGAGCCAGCGTCGCGAGAAGCAGTGGCGTGTATGCAGCGTACCTCAGCGCTGCACAGGGTCAATGCCACCAACGCGTTTGACTCCAAGAACCTGGCGGCCGGCAGCTATCAGGCGCGCTCGAGATTCCACGAAGCAAGCTGCTCTTCAGTTCGCTCGCCGGCGGCAAGGGCCAAGAACATTACGATACATTCCTCGTCAGAGGCGACGAGCTCGCAACTATTCAACTCGAGGAAAAGTTCGGCTGCAATAAGGCTCGTTCGTTTGTTCCCGTCCACGAAGGGATGATTTCGCGCGATGCCAGACGCAAGACTCGCCGCAAGCATCGGCCAGCTGTTCGTCGTGCACCGCGAGAACCGTCGACAACACGACCCAGGCCGGTTCGTCCATGGAGAAGACCCGAACTACTTGGGGTGTCCGGACGGATTACTCGGGCCTGCGGCCCTCGCCCCTTCGGGGTCGGCCTTCGGCCGATGCGCCGCTACGCGGCGCTCGAACCGGCTTGTTTGTCTGTCGGCGGTTCGAATTTTGGTTTGCCGACGCGGTGAGCTTCGATCGGTCGATGAGGTTTGCGGATAATGGTGCGCCCGGACGGATTCGAACCGCCGACCCCCACGTTCGTAGCGTGGTGCTCTATCCAGCTGAGCTACGGGCGCATGGCTCCCCGGCAAGCGGAGTGCGGCCGGGCAACTAAACGACAAAAACCGACGAAAAATCAATGATATAATACGACATTCAGGCCGGCGTTTGGATTTCACTCGTCATCAATGCCGACTGCCAATACCCTTGCCTGCTTTGTCGCGGGCCGCATCCTACCACAACGAGACGCCTTGTCTTATCTGGCGTTGGGCGGCCTTGTTCCCACGTACCCTGACCTCGACCTGCGATGAATCGACCTGATATCGGCTTTCGTGAATTCGTGGCGCTCATCGCCACCCTCATGGCGCTCAACGCGCTGGCCATCGACACCATGCTGCCGGCGCTTCCCGCCATTGCGCAAACCCTGGGCATGGACCGCACCAACCAATCGCAGTGGGTCATCGGTGCGTATCTGCTCGGCTATGCCGTTGGGCAGTTGTTCTATGGGCCGCTCTCGGACCGCTATGGTCGACGCGGGATTCTGCTCGCGTGTCTGGCCGCTTATGCCCTCTTGAGCTTGTTCGCCGGCCTGACCACCAGCGTGGCAGGCATGCTCATCGCGCGCACTCTGCAGGGGATCGCCACCGCGGGCACGCGCGTCATGGCGGTGGCGATCGTCCGCGATCGGTATTCCGGTGCGCCCATGGCGCGCGTCATGTCGCTGACATTCATTGTGTTCCTGCTGGTCCCCATCCTGGCGCCATCGCTCGGGCAGCTCATCTTGCAGGCGGCGCCGTGGCAGTATATTTTCCATTTTCTCGCTGTCAGCACCGTCGGCATTCTGATCTGGTCCCATTTCCGACTTCGTGAAACGCTGCATCCGGAGTACCGGCGTTCGATGTCGATGCCGCAGCTGATTCAAGCCTGGAAGTTCGTGCTGGGCAATCGAGTGGCGATGGGCTACACACTGGCCAGCATGCTGTTTCTGGGCGCGCTGTTTGGTTTCATCAATTCGATTCAGCAGATCTACACCGATATCTTCCACGCGCCGCATCGCTTTGCGATCATGTTCGCTCTCGTCGCCGGCATGATGGCCGTTTGCGCGCTGTTGAACTCGAAGATCGTCGTGCGCGTGGGCATGCAACGTGTGTCCCACACCGCGGCGGTTCTTTATGTCCTGTTTGCGGGTGTCCATGCCTGGATCGCCTGGAGCGGGCAGGAAACCGAAGTCACTTTCATCGTTCTTCAGTCGTGCATCATGGGCTGCTTTTCGCTGGTCACGTCCAACTTCAGCGCCATTGCGATGGAGCCCTTGGGCGCCGTGGCCGGCAGCGCCTCCGCCCTGCAAGGATTCATCGCCACCGGCGGCGGCGCCTTGTTGGGTCTGGCGGTGAGCCAGCACTACGACCAGACCACGATCCCGTTGACGGTTGGATTTTTCGGCTTTGGCCTGGCGGGACTGTTGATCGTGATTGCGACGGAGTCCGGGCGTTTGTTCGCAGCGCCGCGGCGTCCGCTTGCGAAATCGAGCGGATGAACCCAACTCGCTATGAAGGCCATTTCCAGCTATCCGCGGCCCATGAAATCTGATGCTTCCGCTATCAGTGGGTTTGAGGCGTCAGCTTGAGAAGCCGCCCTTTGGGTCCATCTTCGAGCACCCAGATCGCGCCGTCCGGGCCCTGTTCCACCTCACGGATGCGTTCACCCATGTCCCATTGATCGGCTTTTTTTGCCTCTTCGCCATTCAGGTGGACCCGGATCAATGCCTGACCCGACAGTGCGCCGACAAAGGCATCGCCCTGCCATTGCGGGAACAGCGAGCCCGAGTAGATCATCAGGCTGGCAGGCGAGATGGACGGATTCCACCAGAGCTTCGGCGGCTCGAAACCATCGCCCGGTGCATGATCGGGAATATCGCGGCCGTCATAGTGCGTGCCATTCGAGACGCGCGGGTAGCCGTAGTTGGCATTGTGCTTGATCAAATTCAACTCATCGCCGCCCATCGGCCCCATTTCGATTTCCCATAACCGGCCGCTGGCATCGAAGGCAAGACCCAGTGGATTGCGGTGGCCCATCGACCAGATTTCCGGCGTACCGCCGGGGGCAATCCGGATGATCTTGCCCAAATTGGTCTTGGGGTCTTGCGCAGGATCGAATTTCTGGCGCTCACCCGACGAAACAAACAGCGAGCCATCGGACGCGAAAGCAAGCCTGTGGCCAAAATGACCAGTGCCGCTGGTCTTGTCTTGTCGCCACACAATGGCCAGACCCTCAAGATGCGGCGCATTGCCCAGCACCAATCGCCCCCTGCCGACAACCGCGCCGAATCCACCTTCGCCCAATTCGACCCAGCTGAGCCAGATCCGCTGATTGCCGGCAAAATCCGGATCGGCCACCACATCGCCCAAACCGCCTTGCCCGCCTTCGGCAACCGCTGGAGCCCCGGCTACCGGCGTCACCTGCCCGGTACTCGTGTCGACCAACAACACCCGGCCGGCTTTTTCAGTGACCAGTGCCATCGACGTTATGCGCACACCGCTGCCAGGCAGGAAGGTCATCGCCCAGGGCTGATTGAAAACCGCGCGCTTCGTTGTCGCGAAAGGCTGATCCGCTTTTATCCGTTGCGCACAGGCTCCACACGCAATGACCAGCAGCGGCACGCAAAGGCCAGGGACTGACATTTTCATGCGCCCAAACTAGCAGTCATGGGCCCTGACCGGCAAGACAGACCGTCTTATGTCGATACGCCTCGTCTGCTTTGAGCAACAGCTTGACTGGATTTTTTGGCAGCAAGACAGTAAGGGTGAAAGCTGTGGTTCGCCGAAGGGGTCTCGCCAATCGTGGACGTCCAATCACCGTTGAAAATCGAGGATCCTGAGGCTCCCCAGGCGCTGCCGGCGGCTGCATTGGCGGCCGCTGCATTGGCCCTGGCAGCTTGCTCGGGCGGTAAGGAGTCCTCACCCTCGACGACGCCCACGCCCACCGAAACCCCGACCGACGCGGCGGCCTCGCGCTTCCTGCAACAGGCACAGTTCGCAGCATCGGGCGCGGATATCGCTGCCGTCAAATCGCAAGGCTATGCGGCCTGGCTGGATGCTCAATTCAATATTCCGCGTGGACAGACCGGCGTCGCATGGCTCAACAGCCGCGGCCACAATTCGATCACCGCCGAACAACGCTACTTCTGGCCGCAGTTCGGCGATTTCATGATCTGGAATCAGCTGCTGACCGGCGCCGACCAGATGCGCAAGCGCATGGCGCTGGCGTTGTCGGAATTTTTCGTCGTGTCGCTGAACCTGATCGACGGCTTCTATCCACCCTACATGATCGCCGCCTACTGGGATCTGCTGGCTGCCAACGCGTTCGGCAACTTCCGTGCCCTGCTCGAGGCAATCACCCTGAATCCCGCCATGGGATTCTTTCTCAACACCAAGGGCAATCTGAAGGAAGACACCGCGAGCGGGCGCCAGCCGGATGAGAACTATGCCCGTGAAGTCATGCAGCTGTTTACGATAGGGCTGTATGAGCTGAACGGCGATGGCACTCAAAAAATGGATTCATCGGGCAAACCCATCGAGACCTACACCCAAAGCGACGTATCCAATCTTGCGCGGGTGTTCACCGGCTATGACTATGACTTCTCGCGCGTCAAGCTGACCAACGTCACCTGGGTCAACTATGCGATACCCAGCACTGAATTCACGCTCGACCCGATGCGGTTCAATCCCGGTGACCACTCCAATCTGGAGGTCACATTCCTCGGCACCACCATTCCCGCCAATACACCCGGGCAAGAGGCATTGCGCATCGCGTTGGACACCTTGTTCAATCACCCCAATGCCGGCGCATTCTTCGGCCGGCAGATGATTCAACGCCTGGTAACCAGCAATCCTTCGCCCGCCTATGTTCAGCGCGTGAGCAGCGCATTCAACGACGATGGCACCGGGGTGCGCGGCAACCTGCGCGCGGTGTGGAAAGCCATTCTGACCGACGCGGAGGCGCATGCCGCCCCGGCATCGAACGCCACTCTCGCAGGCAAACTGCGCGAACCGATGGTGCGGTTTGTGCAATGGGCGCGCACCGTCGGCGTGACGTCCAGCAATGGCGGGTTTGAAATCTACGATCTGTCCTCCAGCGACAATGGCCTGGGTCAGAGCGCGCTGCGCTCACCGTCGGTTTTCAATTTCTTCAGACCCGGGTACGTCCCGCCCAATACCGTCATCGCTTCCAGCCAAAAACAGGCGCCTGAGTTTCAACTGCACAACGAGACGACGACGGCCGGTTACATCAACTTCCTGGAGTGGGTGATTCGCTATGGCTACAGCGACGTGAAGCCCAGCTACGCAGAACTGCTGCCCATGGCGCACGACGTGCCGAAGGTTATCGCCTGGCTCAACCTGCGGTTGTGCGCGGATCAGCTGTCCGGCAATTCTGTCAACGCCATGCAAACCGCTTTGACTGCGCTTGGCCTCACCGCGTCCAGCTCCGAGGACTTCAAGCTCTATCTGCTCGCGGCGGCTTGTCTGATGATCCTGAGCTGTCCTGAATACCTGGTGCAAAAGTAATCATGTCAGTACACGAACCCAATCTATGGACACGGCGTCTGCTCATCAAGCGCGCCCTGCAGTTAGGAACCATGGGAGTTGCCGGTCCGCTGGCCGTCAACCTCGCGGCCATCGGTGAAGCGGCGGCGTTCGATGCCACCGACTACAAAGCGCTGGTTTGTGTGTTCCTATATGGCGGCAACGACTACGCCAATACGCTCATACCCTACGACATCCCCAATTACGATCTGTACAGCGCCATCCGCGGTGGCGGCGCCAATCGCACCACCGGCGGCATTGCCATCGGCCGCGATGACCTGACCGCCACGGCGCTGACGCCCATCAGCGCACAGACCCTTACCGATGATCTGCAATACGCCCTGGCTCCCTCGCTTTCCGGATTGAAGTCGCTGTTCGAAGCCGGCAAGCTCGCCGTACAACTCAACGTCGGTCCGCTCATCGTGCCGCTGACGCTGGCGCAATACGAAAGCCCCAATCGAACCCTCTACCCGCTGCCGCCGAAGCTGTTTTCGCACAACGATCAGCAGTCGACCTGGCAATCGCTCAGCAGCGAAGGATCGACAATCGGTTGGGGTGGACGACTTGGCGATCTTGCCATGTCCAACAATGGCGACGCCCTGCTGACCTGCATTTCCGCCGCCGGCAACGCCGTTTTCGTTGCAGGCAGCGATGCGCTGCAATACCAGATCAGCCCGGCTGGCGCCATCAAGGTCAATGCACTGCAGTCCTCGCCCTATGGCCTGGACAGCGTTCGCGACGCCATGTCCACGTTGATCACGCAGAGCAGCTCTCATTCACTGGAGGATGCGTATGCGGCCGTTACGCGGCGCTCGATCCAGCTGGAAGGGTCCGTGAATGCGGCCCTGGATGGCGTGACCCTGAGTACGCCGTTTCCCGCAGCTGATCCGCCCAATCCGCTGGCCTCTCAGTTGAAAATCGTGGCGCGGCTGATTGGCGCGCGCAACGCATTCGGCGTCAAACGCCAGGTGTTCTTTGTGTCGCTGGGCGGTTTCGACAACCACAATTCCTTGATGAAGGATCATCCTGGACTGATGTCGCGCGTCAACAATGCCATGAGCGCTTTTTACCAGGCGACGGTGGAATTGGGCATCGCCGGCAATGTCACCACTTTCACGGCCTCGGACTTCGGGCGCACTTTGACATCGAACTCTGATGGTTCCGATCACGGCTGGGGCAGTCATCATTTCATCATGGGCGGCGCGGTGAACGGCGGCCGCTTCTACGGCACCGCGCCGCATGTCTCAACCAGTAGCGATGATCAGGTCGGCCAGGGTCGGCTCTTGCCAAGCACCGCCGTAGACCAGTTCGCAGCGACGCTGGCACGATGGTTTGGCGTCAGCGCCGGTGAGTTGCCGGGCATATTGCCCAACATCGGGAGTTTCCCGAGCGCTATTGCCAGCTTTGTCTGAGGCGTGAGCGAGCGGCGCGAGCCCAGTGCAACGCGGCCGCGCGCTGGGCCGCGAGTGCTGTTGCCACCCGCGGCCGAATCGAACGCGGCTTCTACTGTTTGTCGTACATCAGTACGTCGTCGTACTTGGTTCCATCGGCATGCGTGCCCTTCTGTTTGAAGGTCAGCGTCTTGCCGTCCTTGGAAACGGTGCGGATGCCACTGCCGACGGTCTTTCCCGCCTTGGTCTGCGTGCTGTGAACTGTCATGGCGTCCACGCGCGTCACCGACACCATGTCGAAGTCCGCGTTGCCGGTGGCAGCATAGGGCTTGCCGTCGTACTTGAAGGTCAGCTGATTCGTCATTTCCTTGCCGCTCGCATCGGTCGTCGTCGTTATCAAAGTCAAACCGTTTGCCGATTCAGAATACACGCGGGTCTGGCTCTTGTACGCCGGGCCGGGCGTGAATTTCGACTTGGCGACATCGAGCTTCCAGGTTCCAACCACGGAGTCCGCCGCCTGCGCAGTCGTGACCAGTGACGTGGATCCGACCGCGAGAGCGGCTCCGATCAAGAGAGTTTTAAGCATGGTTTTCATGGGTCCCTCGGGAAAGTGAACAGACTGCAAGACCTCGGTAATGAGGCCGGGTTTCTTATTGCGCCTTTGGACGGCGTGGCCGGGAGACTACGCGCCTCAATTCGCGTGCACAAGGGTTGCACCGATCCGCCGTGCGCAGAGCCGGGGTTCGAATCGACTGTCAATTCGCGCCAGACGCCTAAGTCAATCGAGCCGATCGGTGACGCGGTTCGAAAACAGGTACAGGCCCAGCAGCGTCGGCATGATCAGCTGCAGGTAAAGTTGACTTTCCGAAAGCTCGAACTCGGCGAGCGACCAGAACCACACCAGGGCCAGACTCCAGCCATACCAGGTGCGGGCGGCGACGCGCCCGAAAAACAGATGTACCCCGGCGAATGACCACAAAAGTCCGATGATCACGAAGTAAAGTGAACTCGGCGAGGCCGGATCGTTCGCAACCAGCGTTCCAATCGACGCGCTCAGACCCAGCACCACCAACAAAACGCCGAGCAAACGTGGCGCGGCCGGGTTGGGTGGCGCGCGACGCTTCGCGTGCAGCGCCAACCCCGCAACCAGCAGCACAGCGGCAAGCACCCCGAACGGCGTGAAGCGGCCGACGCGCTGAGCCCTAATCCACGCACGAAACGTTTTCGTATTGCCGGGATCTTCGCTCGAGTACTCGCCGAACAATGCGGTCGCGCGCAATTGCACCAGTTCCATATGCGCGGTCGAGTGCACGGCGATGAACACGTTGCGAGAAAGGGCCGCAGGATTCTCCAAGGTCAGCTCCGCGCGGCCAACCAGAAGATGCCTCTCGATGCCATCGACGCGGACGGTCAAGTGTTTGACGCCGCTCATCTCGGCATCACTGTCCCAGATGCCGGTATCGTCGCGAACCAAACAAGCCAGCGCCGCTGGCTCACACACAGCCGCCCCCACAAACCGAGCCAATTGCCGCCGGGAATCTCCGCCAAGCGCATCGTTGCTATAGCCGGCATAGTCGAACACGATACGCATCGGCGCAGAACCGCGCGCCGTGACCAAACCCAAGGGCAGCGACACCGCGCCGAACGGACGCTGCGGATCGATGCGCCACCCACCGATGGCAGGATCAAGCGGCCCGTATTTGCCAAGGGTCTGCCTGCCCCCTTCAGCTTCAGGTCCGACGATTTTCTGCGCGACGATCTGCACGGGCTGCTGCGGATCTTTCGAATGAAACGCAGGAAATTCAAATGCCGGCGTCGCTCCCACCGCCGCAGCACCAACGACCAACCACGACGTAATCAGCAGTGCGCAGTGTCTTGCCATCGCACCGATGTTCGCATGGTTGCGCACCGGCTGGCGAGCCGGTCGGAGCATTCGAAGCGCTCCAGGCGCCATCTGGGGCGGTCGGCCAAGCTTGTGGGCGGCTCAGCGAAAAACGGCTGACCCGTAAGTGGGATTTCTATATGATTGGCGCCCTGCGAGGATTCAACTCATCTGACCTCAACAACAAGGGTAACAAGCCATGTCACACAAGTACGCTGGCGGATGCGAGCACGTCCACACGCATTCCGATCACAATCCGATCGACAATCACACTTGCCACTGCTCGGTTTGCAAACGCGTGACCGCGCAGCCCACGACGCACGTAGTCTTCTTCAATTACGAGGACCTGTCGGTCGACAATGTGGCGGGTTTGAAGCGGCAGCCGTTCAACAGCGAGAACCCGAACGGCCCGCTCGAGCTGTGCACCTGCGCAAAGTGCGGGAAGCCGATCATGCTGGACGACAAGCAGCATCGAATCCGCGCCATCGTGCCGAACCTGATGGGTTATGAGTCGAAGAACCTGCCGGCGACGTACCACGCGTTTTACGATCCGGCGACCGGCGTACCGCGCCCCAGCGACGGTCGTCCTGTGCACGCCGGTCTGAGGCCGGACTTCGTCTGGCCCGCTTCAGCCTGAGGCGCAACTCAAGCTGGAACTCGAGCCCCCGCATCACTTGATGCGGGGGCTTGGTCCTGGGTTGTTTAGGACATTTTTCGGATGCTGTTCGCACCCGACTACAATCAGCTCGTGCAACGCGTCCAGGTTCACGAAAGTACCGATTGTCTATGCTGAATGTCAAAGAAGGTTGCAGCCCCCTGTGGACGCCATCAGCGACGCGCATTGCCAATGCCAACATCACGCGCTATCTGGCATGGCTCAAAGAACATCGTGGCCTGGATTTCAAGAATTACGAATCGCTGTGGCGCTGGTCGATTGACGAGATTGAAGCGTTCTACGAAACGATTTGGCAATTTGGCGAGGTGATTTCGCATTCCCCGTACAGCCAGATCCTGGACAAGCGCACGATGCCGGGCGCCAGATGGTTCGAAGGCGCCACCGTCAACTACGCCGAGCATTCGCTGCGCCACGCTGCGAATCCCGGTACTGTAAATACGCCCGCGATTATTTTTCAATCAGAGATCGTGCCGCGAGCCGAAGTGTCGTGGGGCGAGCTGGCCGAAAAAGTAGCTGCGCTCGCGGCCACGCTCACGCAACTGGGTGTGCAGCCGGGTGATCGCGTGGTGGCGTACCTGCCCAATATTCCGCAAGCGACGATGGCACTTCTCGCGGCGGTAAGCCACGGAGCGATCTGGTCCTGCACCTCACCCGACATGGGTCCGGTCAGTGTGCTCGACAGATTCAAACAGATTGAACCCAAAGTGCTGTTTGCCGTGGATGGCTATCGCTACGGTGGCAAGGATGTCGATCGCCGTCAGACGGTGCGCGAGTTGGTCAGCCAACTGCCGACTGTGCAGGCCGTGATCTTTGTACCGTATCTTGATGCGCAATCTACCTTCGAAGGCCTTGATTTTGGCAGTGCGGTGACTGTCGTCTCGTTTGCCGATGCGGTGGCTAAACCTGCATCGCTTGAATTCAAGGCACTGCCGTTCTCGCATCCGTTGTGGGTGGTCTACTCCTCAGGCACCACCGGCATGCCCAAGCCCATCGTGCATTCGCATGGCGGGTTGATTTTGGAAACAATCAAGTCCGGCGTACTGCATCTTGATGTCAAACCCGGTCATCGCGCGTTCTGGTTCACCTCGACCACGTGGATCATGTGGAACTCGCTGGTCAACGGACTCATCAACGGCGCGACCATCATGCAGTTTGACGGCAATCCAGGGTATCCGGATCTCGGCACGTTGTGGCGGTTTGCAGAACGTGAGCGCGCAAATTCCTTCGGCACCAGCCCTGCCTTCATTACCCTGTGCAGCAAGGCGGGTATCAGTCCGCGCGCGCAATTCGATTTGTCATCGCTGCGCACGGTGGGCTGCACCGGCTCGCCGCTGACCGAGTCCGGTTTTCGCTGGGTCTATGAGCACGTGCACCCGGATGTAATGCTCGCGTGCATCACCGGCGGCACTGATCCGGCGGCGTGCTTTTTGACTGCGTGTCCGACGCTGCCGATCTACGCGGGAGAGATGGCCTGTCGCGAACTCGGCGTTGCGACATTTGCATTCGACGATACAGGCAAGCCCATGCTGAACGAAGTCGGCGAGCTTGTGATGACATTGCCAATTCCCAGCATGCCGCTGTATTTCTGGAATGACGAAAACGGAAAACGTTATTTCGAAAGTTACTTCGAAACCTATCCTGGCGTATGGCGACATGGTGATTGGTTGAAGCTGATCGAGCGTCCCGATGCCATCGGCGGGATCGTCTTTGGCCGCTCGGATTCCACCATCAATCGGCATGGCATTCGCATGGGTACCAGCGAACTGTATCGTGTCATCGAGGAGTTTCCCGACGTACTCGATTCACTGGTGATCGACCTTGAATATCTTGGCAGGGAGTCTTACCTTGCTTTGTTTGTCGTGTTGCGCGATGGGTTTGCGTCGGATCCGGCCATTGCCGGCCGCGCATCGCATACTGCGAATCCGTTGCCGGCCGAAACCGGCGTGACGGCCGAAGGACGCAAGCGATTGCTGGATGCCATTCGCACCAGACTTTCCGCGCGCCACGTTCCCAACGAAGTCTTTGCCATTGCCCAGGTGCCACGCACATTGTCGGGCAAGAAACTGGAAGTGCCGGTAAAAAAGATACTGTTGGGCCACTCCGTCGAGAAATCCGTGAATCGCGATTCCATGGGCAATCCGCAGTCGATGGACTGGTTTATTGATTTCGCCAAGGCGCGCGGCGCGACGTAATCCCGACTCAGTTGGGCGGAGCGAGCTTTCCCAACACGCGCTCCGCCGCCTCACCCAGCTGCAACAGCGCGCGGGCCCTGCCGGCGAGTCCGTCGAATTCGATGCCCACGGGAAGACCCTCTCTGGTCAGTCCCGCCGGCATCACCAGTCTGGGCACCCCGGCGGTACTGCCGGGAGAGATGTTGCGCGCGAAGAAGTCCTGATACAAGCGGCGCAGCGCCGGCAGATGCACGTCGCGCGCGGCGGCGTAGACTGCTTCGGAGACCTCGTGCGGTGCCCC
Organism: Pseudomonadota bacterium; assembly: GCA_025357635.1. Lineage (GTDB taxonomy): Bacteria > Pseudomonadota > Gammaproteobacteria > Steroidobacterales > Steroidobacteraceae > TMP-86. The sequence goes on along the minus strand of JANXOV010000144.1, from coordinate 5,561 downwards.
GCGCATCACGAAGCCTTCGAAGGTTTCACGGATGTCGGAACTGGCCTGCGCCACGAGCTGCTCGAACGTGATGCCGGCGCCGATCCGGAGATTTCCTTCGATCGTGGCCCGCAGCTCACGCGCCGGGAGAATGACAGTCAGCAATGAACGTTCGCTGGTGGCGAGGACGAGTTGCTGGGGCCCAAGGCGCACCAGATGCACATACCAGTTGCCGAGGCGCGTCGTGGGTTCGGACGCGGCGGACGGCCGGCCAGTGATTCCAAGCCGGCTGCGAACAACCTGGGAACAGCAGAGAGAAATCACTGCGTTCGCGCACGGCCACAGTCGCTCCCGCACCAGACGACGGGCTAACCGCCACCGAGCAGTCGGCGCGCCAACAGGGATTGCATATCGCGTCGCCCATCGGCGATCAGGTAAATGGCCACCCGCTCCCCAACGACCCGATAGATAAACCGGTAGGGCTTGAAGAATACCTGCCGGTACTCCTGATCACCGAGGCCGCGCAGTTCCTTTGGCTGCGATCCGCGCGTCGGCTCAGCCGAGAGACTTTCAGCGATCTCCAGAATTCGACCGAGGACATGCTCGGCACTCTGGGGCGAATCGTGCGTCGCAATATGGGTAACGATGCCTTCCAGGTCGCGCTCCGCGTCTTCGGTGAGGACGACTTCGAAGCGCATCAGTCTTCCGTTGCCAGCTTGGCCCGCACTCGCTTGGCGACATCGGCCAGCGGCTTGACCCTGCCCTGCGAGACCTGCTGGTTGCCCAGCGCCAGGATCTTCAACAGCGCCAAGGTCTCCTGCGTCTGCTCGTACGTGGCCACGTCCTGGATTACAGCCTTGGCTTCCCCGTTCTGGGTAATGACCATAGGCTGCCGCTGGTCTGTCAGTTCCTGTAGCACCTCGGCGGCATTGGCCTTAAGGTAGCTGATCGGTCGGATCTGGGTCGAATACCGCATGGGGACTCCCGGATTGTATCGGACTGAATATAGTCCTTTATCAGTCCTGCTTCAACTGACCCCTATCCAATGGCACTTCGGCGCCGCGACTACCAACACGATTTTGCACGCTGACATGAAAGATGTTAAACGCGCGCCATATCCCGCTCTCACCCCGACCATGGAGCGCGTCGCCCGCCTCGACATGGCCTCGGTGACGCTGAGCTCTTACCGGACGATCCTGAATGGAATCTGGTCCGGCCCTCGGAGCAGATCGCGCTCACGGTGTCGGATCTCGATGCAGCACGCGGTACCCTGAGCGTGAGCAAGGCGCGCGTCGCGGGAGTTGATAGAGCGACGACCAAGACCGGCGTCCATAGCGTCTTCGAGCTATGCCCTCGCGCCCTCGCCGTACTCCGGCGACAACTCGCACTGCGCGAGCGATTGATTCGGGAAGGCGCCATTCGGCATCCGCACCTGTTCTTCACCGAAGACGGCTCGCCGTTCCGCTCAATCAAAGAGTCGGGTGCACGGTGGGCGAAGACCTTGGCGCGATTGCCCATCCGCCCGCGCCGGCCCTACTGCGCGCGCCACTCGAGCGTGAGCTGGAACCTGATGCTCGGCAAGAACCCGCTGTGGGTGGCGCGGCAGCACGGTCACACCGTGCGGACCATGCTTGAGGTCTACGCCGCGTGGGCCGAGGGTGCCGTCGAATCGGACGTGGCAGCAATCCGTCGCGCGATGGAGCTGCCCGTCGGCGACGTGCAAAGCCCCCGTCGTGGACTGTTCCGGCGACTAGTGCGGCGATGGCTTCCGGAGGGTACGCTGGAACGGTCAGCGTCGAAGTCATTCAGCGTCTGGCACTGGATCTGGCACCAGGAACGCGGCGCCTGTACCTAAGCCCATGACATCGAACGGGAAAGAATTGGCGGAGAGAGAGGGATTCGAACTTGGCGGAGGCGCTTGCAGAATCAATAACTTACTGACTTCAAAGATAATTTTGTTCCCTGCGACCCCCTCGAATCCCCCGATTTGGCAGTAGATTTGGCAATAGCCGCGGAGGTCGCAGCCCGCGAAATAGCATTGAAAGGTCACATTCGACGCTTGCACAAACCTTAAATTCTATTTAACTTTGGTGCATGGCATCGAAGCGCGCTATTGAGCCCGCCTGGCAGGCGCTTTACGACACAGCCGCTTCGCAGGAGGGGCTCTTCACGACCCGACAAGCCGCGGCAGCCGGATATTCGGCCCCGCTGCTGGCGCACCACCAGAAAGCGGGTCGTCTCGCGCGCGTTCGCCGCAGCATCTATCGCCTGACTCACTTTCCACCTGGGGAGCACGAGGAACTTGTCGCCGCGTGGCTTTGGGCCGACGCCGCGGGCGTCTTTTCGCACCAGACGGCGCTGTCGCTACACGCCCTTTCGGATGTCCTGCCCGCGCAAATCCACCTGACCCTGCCGACGAACTGGCAGGCGCGACGGCTGCGCGTGCCCAAGGGTCTGACCCTACATTTCGCGGACGTCCCCTCCCGACAGCGCGCTTGGGCCGGGCCCGTGCCTGTGACGGCTGTGCTTTGCACGCTCATGGACTGCGCCGAATCTGGCATCACGCCCGACCTGCTTCGGCAGGCCGCACAGCAGGCGCTCAGCCGCGGGCTGGTAGCCAAGTCCGAACTTAAGCACATCGGCAGGACACTCAAACCCTACGGCGGCCTCGAGCCATGACGATTCGGTCATACGCCTCGCCGCCGGCGTTCAAGCAGGCGCTGGAGCAACGCATGAAGGCCGCATCGATAAACGGTCTCGATTTCGCACGCCGGCGTCAACTACTGGTTTTCGACAGATTTCTGGCGCGAGTGTCCGCCGTGTTCGGAGACGCAGTGATGCTCAAGGGCGGACTTGTGCTGGAACTCCGGCTGGAGCGCGCCCGCACCACCAAAGACGTCGACTTACGGCTGGTCAGCCCCTCCGACACGGTCCTCGCCCAACTTCAGGAGGCTGGCCGCCTGGATCTCGGTGACTTCATGGCCTTTGAGATTGGCCACGACGCGGAGCACCCGACGATCCAGAACGACGGCATGCAGTACGAGGGCCAGCGGTTTCGCGCCGAGTGCCGGCTGGCCGGAAAACTCTACGGACAGCGATTCGGCGTCGACGTTGCCTTCGGTGATCCCATCATCGGAGTAGTCGACAGCGTCACAGCCGACGACGTGCTCGATTTTGCCGGCATTGCATCGCCGGTTCTTTGGCTCTATCCCGTGGAGACTCACATCGCGGAGAAGCTGCACGCCTACACGATGCCCCGTGAGCGACCGAACACGCGGTTGAAGGATCTGCCTGATATCGCACTACTGGCAACGATACGCCCGCTGCAGGCCGAGCGACTTCGACAAGCACTTGAAAAGACGTTCGAGCACCGCGCTACACATCCGCTGCCGACCGCTCTGCCGTTTCCGCCGACGACCTGGTCAACGCCTTATCTTCGGATGGCGCACGACAATGAACTGCCTTGGACAAGTCTCGAACAACTTACGGCATCAGTGGCGGCGTTCCTCGATCCTGTCCTTGCCGGACTGGACGGCACGTGGGTCCCGGCCCGATGGAGTTGGGAGTGACGACGGGATCGATGGACGTAGTCTCACTGCAGCGATGGACAGACTCATGCGTCGCGTTGGGAATTTCGTGCCTTGCAGTGGACCACGGTAACCTCATTCGCGCGTGGGCCAGGCGGGGGCGTCGTTACCACACGCTCAAACACCTGTCTGCTTGCCTCCGTGAACTCGACGGCGCACGGCACTTGGCCGAGCATCCCGCTGAGGTCGAGTTCGCGCTATGGTTTCATGACGCGATATATCGAACATGGCGCAGGGACAATGAAGCCCTTAGCGCGAATTGGGCGGCACGATTGCTTGCCAGGCGCGGCGCCCCCGCGGAAGTTGTCTCGCGAATTCGCAACCTCATTCTGGCTACGACGCCAGGGGACCACCAACTGATGGGCGATGCCGCCCTCATCGTCGACATTGATCTGTCAATCCTCGGGCAAGCGCCAGAAATCTACGACGAATTCGAACGCAATGTCCGGCGAGAGTACTGGTGGGTTCCATCGTGGCTCTTTGCGCGCACTCGCGGTCAGATTTTGAGGTATTTCCAAGCGCGACCTAAAATCTACCGATTTGCGCCCTTTCACGATCGTTATGAGGCAACGGCTCGCGCAAATCTTGAACGAGCGACCGCCACGCTCGCCCAACAGTAACGGTCGGTGGACCGATGGGCAGATCAGAAACGTCCGGTGCATGGCGACAGCGTCTGTGGTCGAGGATGCTACTGGCCCCCAGTTCGCGACGCATCCCCTGCGAGAAGCAGGAAGTTCAGGTCCCATATCGACATGGAGCAGTGCAACTGTGGGCCGAACCGAGTCCTGGCGGAGAATTCGCCGACGAAGGTGCGCCCGAATTAGTCATCCTGCGCCTACTCGGCCGGCGGGGCCGCGCAGAACTTGCTACTCAAGATCCATCGAACCGCCTAGTGGGCATTCGGTCCATGACTTGGACGCTGAATCCTCCGGGATTCGGGGGAAGTTCCGGTCCGGTAACCGTCGCCACCTATCTCGGCAGCGTGGTCGCGGCTTACGATTTCTTGGCGGCCCGCTACGCGGGCGCGCTAATTTGGGTGTACGGCAAGAGCATCGGCGGGACCGCGGCAATGTATCTCGCGGCCCATCGCCCCCTATCCGCGCTGGTAGTGAAGAACTTGATTGATGTTCAGGCAACGGTGCACCAACGGGTCAGTCGGTGGGTGCCAAGACCGATTACAGACGCGATCAAGTCAAGCATTCCAGCCGAATTTCGTCCGCGGTTGTGGGACCACCGCAGTCATTGTCCAGCCCTTTTCGTGATCTCGACGGCTGATCGCCTCTCATGGCCACACATGCAAGATGCGGTCGTCGCCAGTTACGCCGGTGTTGCGACCGTACTGCACGTTGCAGGAACACACGATGATCAAGCACTCGTTCCCGAAGACGAGGCTCGCTATGCGTCAGCGATCAATTTGCTATGGAAGCAAGGCGGCAATTGGACGGCGCGTAACCGTGGCTGAAGTTCAGCAGTCGCCAGGCAGTTCACAAAGCGGGAACGATTTCGCCTGTTCCGTGCGAGGGATTCTTGCTCTCTCCAGAATTCGCCACTGAATTTGGCAGTAGCGCTCGAGGAGAAGCGCTAACGCTCAGATTTATAAGAGAATATTGGCGGAGAGAGAGGGATTCGAACCCTCGAAGGGCTTTTGACCCTTACGCCCTTAGCAGGGGCGCGCCTTCGACCACTCGGCCATCTCTCCGGCGGGATCGACCCCACTCACGGGCGCGCAATCATAACTGCCCAGGTGAGGCTGCGTAAAGCAATCAACGAATTTGGTTGGAAAGACGACCGGCGCCTGGATTCGGCGCTGGCCGTTGAAGCTCAGAGCGGGTCAGCCAGCTTCGCGCCCTTTGGGTCCGCACTCTGGCCTTGGCCTTCTTCGCGTTTGATGCGCTCGTAGATTTCTTCGCGGTGAACGGAAACATCTTTCGGCGCATTGACGCCGATGCGCACCTGGTTGCCTTTGACACCCAGGACCGTCACGGTCACTTCGTT
>JANXOV010000138.1 GCA_025357635.1 Pseudomonadota bacterium | reverse complement strand
TTGCGCCAGGGTTACAAATTGCTCGTCGTTCATCTGGATCACCATGCCTTGCATCGTGATCGATCCCAGCCAACCCTTCAGACTCATATCCCGTTGGAATCACACCCCCCGCTTCAGACTCAAACCCCATTGGACAATGCTGCGCCTTGCTTTAAATGCCTTTGTGAGTACAATGAGAACCTCGAACCGGTGCGGGGTGGAGCAGTCTGGCAGCTCGTCGGGCTCATAACCCGAAGGTCGTAGGTTCAAATCCTACCCCCGCTACCAATTCATTCCGCGCGAACAATCCTGTCGCGAACCCAGTTCGCGAGTGCGCTTTCATCGAGCGTTCCCCGCGCCAGCGACAACATCGTTTCAATCGCATCGATCTGCGTCGTCTCCAATCGCCATCTGTTCACCGCGAGGAAGAGTCCGAGCGCGAGGAACGCCGTTCGCTTATTGCCGTCCACAAACGGATGATTCTTGGCCAGGCCGAATGCGTACGCAGCAGCAAGTTCGGCGATATGGCAATCGGGTTTGTAGAGGTGTTGATTAACCGGGCGGGCGAGCGCCGATTCAAATAGACCGGCGTCGCGAAGACCGCGTCCACCGCCGAACATTGAGAGACTTTCGTCGTGGAGGAACAGGATGGCCCGCGCGTCGATCCAAAACGGCGTGGCGCTCACTCAGCGAGGACCTTGAACGCGTCCCGATATTGCTTCATAAAGGCGCGGCCGGCGTCCACTTGCGCCGCGACCTGGGGATCGTAGGGCGTAAGCAGGAAGCCATCGGGCGTCTCAACGACGTGGAGGATGTCACCGCGTTCGACCTTCATGCGGGTGAGCATTTCCTTGGGAATGACGAGTCCAGTCGAGGTACCGACTGCGGTGAGCTTAAGAGCGGTCACGATTTACTCTGTCTTGCGGCATAGGTATGTTTATAATAATGTGTCCAGCCATTAAGTCAACAGGACCATGATCGGCGGCCGCAGGGTCATTTGAGATCAAGCCTTTATGCCGGATCACCGCGACGATTGATGTCGATCAGGCTTGTTAACTAGTTACTATCCCTGCGGGATTTGCCCGCCGTCTTATTCACTGATTCTGAATCGCGGCAGCGGGTCCGGTAACTCTGCCAGGTAATAGGTCAGCACCGCCATGGTGGCGACCTGGCTGTTGAGATTCTGCGGCTCGACTTTGTCGAGCGTATCGGCTGCAGTGTGGTGGTAGTCGAAATAGTGCCGTGTATCGACCCGTGGTGAAAATCCAGGCACGCCGGCGAACTGGAGAGGCCTGATGTCGGAGCCGAGTTCGCCGTCATGGCGTGACAGTGCGGTAGCGCCAATGGCGGCCAAGGCATCCATCACCGGTTGCAGCGCAGCCAGCGACTCTTTGGTGACAGCGGCGTTCACACCCAGCGCGCGACCGGCGCCATCATCGCTTTCGATGGCCGCCGCCTGCGTCCCGATCTTCTTGCAGACTGAATCGCAGTAGGCCTGATTCCCGCGGCCGCCGTTTTCCTCATTGGTCCAGGCGATGAAGCGGATCGTGCGCCGTGGATGCAGATCAAGCCGCTTGAGCACCTCAATCACCGCAGCGGCGGCTATCACGCCCACACCATCGTCCGTCGCCCCAGTACCAAGATCCCAGGAATCCAGATGCCCGGAGACGATCACGTACTCGCCGGGTTTTTCGAACCCGGGCCAGTCGGCGATGACATTGTTGCTGTCGGCATCGGGCAGCGTCCTGGGCGTAAGCAGCAACTTGAGCGTCACGGGGCCGGCCGCAGCCAGGCGCGCCACCAGATCGGCATCCTCCGCCGCGAGCGCTGCGGCCGGGATGGCCCGCTGCGGGTCCTCCCAATCGGTCGAGCCGGTGTGCGGCAGACGATAGATCGCGCCGCCCACTGAGCGCACCAGCGCCGCTACCGCTCCAAGGGCTGCAGCACTGGAAGGTCCCGAGCGACGGTACAAGACCGCCTGGCTGTACGCGTCAGAGGAGTCGCCGTTGTCCGCCAGGCGCTGATCGAAGTGCTCGTCAAACAGGACTATGTCGCCGCGAACCTCGCCGGAGCGGGCAGTCAGCTCATTGAAATCGTGCACGACAATGACGTGTGTGCTGAGTCCCTCGGCGGGCGTAGCCGCTGAGGAGCCCAGTGCCGTCAGATGCAGGCGTTGCGTGAGGCCTGGCGGTCTGCCCGGATATTCGATCAGCTCAGCCAGTTCGGCGCCGCGTTCCCAATGCGGCACTTTCACAGGCTGCAGTGTCACCTGCGCACCGAGTGAGCGCATGGCTTCTGCGACCTGGGCGATGGCAGCACTCAATTGTGGCGATCCGGACAGGCGCGGCCCGATGGTGTCGGTCAGCGCTGCCAGATGCTTCCACGCCCATTTGCCGTTCATTGCGCCGTCACGGATACGTGCCAAGGTTGCAGCCTGATCGGTACCGCCGACAACTGCCGCGGAAACCCCATAACAGCTCAGTGTGCCAGCGAGGATCAAGCCACGCGCCGCGGACGCCGCGATAGTGCTTCGCTTGTATTGCATTGTCATCGGAATTCCTCCGGGTTATTCAGGCTGCTTTTCGAGAACTTATTCGGCTAGATGGATTACATTATGACCATTCGGCCACCTTGATGATCATGCCTTGGATAGCCTTAATTGATACTGGGGGACAGATGAAAAAACACGCTATCGGGTTGATCCTCGTTCTGATCATGAGTCAGGCCGATTTCGCGGTGAATCACGCGCAAGCCGCGGCGACGGGCTGCGGGCAGGCCCAGGTTGAGAAGTTGTTGGGCGCTCCGGCGCCTCCCGGCGCCAGCGCCTCGTACATTTATCCTCGCAGCAGCATCAAGCCTTTCTATCAATGGGAAAGCAATAACGGATACTGCGGTGAAACTTCGTTGATCATGGCTGGACTGAACAATGGACAGTGGATGTCCCAGTACAACGCGCGATTGATCTGCGGAGCCTTCTTCGGATACGAGACCAACGGTTACGGCGCGAGCCTCGAACAAGCCGGAACGCCCCTGACCAAGAACTTCAATCAGAACGCCCAGTTGCTGATCGAGAATCCGAAATCCAACGTCAGCGGACCCTATGACTTCGCCCATGCCTCACTATGCGGGTCCAATGCGCGGCTGAAGATGACTACTTACCCCTACACGAGCGGGTACAAGACGGCCAATATTGGCATCAACGGCTACAAGGACTACATGAGTTGGATCAAGAGCCGGGTGATTGCGGGCGATCAAGTGACGATCGCCGTTTTGTTCAACGGCCTTGACGACCCTCAGTACGATCATGAAGTCTCCGTCATCAAGATCGGCACCAATCACTCGCCGACGGATCCCACCTACTACGCCGACGACGTGATGTACTTCGATGATCATGGTGCTTACACCCTCATCGTCAACAGCCAGGGTGTGTGGGATTTCACCTGGAATCCATCCGTCCCCCCAGGCGCAGGTTCCGACAAATCCGGCTGTACGCCCTATGTTTTCGCCTACAGCTTCGGATCGCTTGGGAAGACTCGTTCGGCAGCCAACGCAAGCCACGCGCCCGCCTACTCGATCGTGATCCCGAGTAACGTGGCCACGTGGACTATTGCCGGCAATACCTCAAGCAGCGGAACGGGAACCGTCACCATATCCGGACCGCATAACTATGGTTTCGCCGTTTCTGGCCCGGCTGACACCCAGGCAGTCACGAAGCGCATCATTGTCAAAATACTATCGACCAAGCGCCTGGTGAACGGCCTCTGGCAATCAAACCCCTGGGATGCGAATTCGTCGCCGAACGCGGGAAACAACTATGAAAGCCCCTATATAGGCGCAGCCGTCGGTTCCTGCGACATGGGCAATTGCGTGACCAACACCCAGCCGCCCGCAATGGAGATGACATTGCAAGCGACTGTCAACAGCCTGCAGACCGGTGTCGCCTACAATCTGTACGAATACGACTTTCCGACGCTGACGGGAGCCGATACCGGCACGGCGGCGGCCCTGGCGGTTCCGACCGCGAATTTCAATGCAAACCGAGGCAAGGCCACCCACATGACATCGTTCACGGCGACCGGTACTACCTATACGACGCCGTCGCTGCTCAGAACGTCCGATCAGATTATTGTCTTCCGCGCAGTCGCTGCGAGCGCGCCTTAGCGGAGCTCATTGCCGCGATGGACGCGCCCAGATACCGTGCCTTCATCAGCTACAGCCATCGTGATTCCGGCTGGGCGTCCTGGCTGCATGGTGCGCTCGAGAAGTACCGTCCGCCGAAAGCCCTGATCGGCACGGTCACCGACCGCGGCGAGGTGCCCAAGCGCATCGCGCCCATATTCAGAGACCGGGATGAACTGCCGAGCGCTACCGACCTTGGCGCCCTGATCAATGCGGCACTGTCGGGGTCCGCCTGTCAGATAGTGATCTGCTCACCGCAGGCGGCGAAGTCAAAATGGGTCAATGAGGAGATCGTCGCGTTCAAGCGCCTGGGACGCGAGGATCGCATTTTCTGTCTGATCGTTGGCGGCGAACCAAACGCCACCGACATGC
>JANXOV010000128.1 GCA_025357635.1 Pseudomonadota bacterium | reverse complement strand
TGGATTTTCTGCCTGGTGCGCACCGACGTGGCGGTGAAGGCGCAGCGCGGCATCTCGATGCTGCTGATCGACATGAAATCTCCCGGCATCACGGTCCGGCCGACGCTGCTGCTGGATGGCTCTCCCGAGGTCAATGAGGTCTTTCTTGAGAACGTGCGCGTGCCCGTGGCGAACCGGGTGGGCGAGGAAAATCTTGGCTGGACCTATGCCAAGTACCTGCTGGGTCATGAGCGCGCCAATATCGCCGGTGTGGGCGCTTCCAAAGTTGAACTGCAACGCCTGAAGCGCATCGCGGCGACACGGCCGCACGGCGCAGGACGGCTGATCGAGGATCCGTCGTTTCGCAAACGGCTGGCGCGCGTGGAGATCGATCTGCTGGCATTGGAGTACACCAATCTGCGCGTGCTGTCGGCGCCGCCGGATTCTTCCTCGGCTTCCAGTCAGGCATCGATATTGAAAATCCGCGGTTCGGAAATCCGCCAGGCGATTTCCGAACTGCTGGTCGAGGCTGTTGGCGCCGATGCACTGCGTTTCGCAGGCCGGGACCCGGCCGGGCAGCACGAACCGCTGCCCGATCAGGGCGATGCGGCAAACCTCACTGCGGCCTACCTTAACTTGCGCAAGCTGAGCATATTCGGCGGCTCGAACGAGATTCAGAAAAACATCATCGCCCAGACGCTGGTCGGGCTGTAGGAACGCGATCTTGGATTTTTCATTCACGGACGAGCAACAGCTTCTGCTCGACAGCATCCGCCGCTACATCGGCGATCACTATGGCTTCGATCAGCGCAGGAAAATTCTCGCCGGTCCGGACGGGTATTCTCGCGCCGTGTGGCAGGACTTTGCCGGGCTGGGCCTTCTGGGTCTGAACGTGCCGGCGGCCGCGGGTGGAATGGGCGGCGGCGCCGTCGAAACCTTGCTGATGGCGAGTGCGCTGGGCGAAGGGCTGGTGGTCGAGCCCTATTTATCCAGCGCGGTGCTCGCCACGCGCGCCATCGCCGCGCTCGGCTCAGCGGCTCAGCAGGAATCCTGGCTGCCGCGTCTGAGTGCCGGGGAGATGATTGCAGTGCTCGTGCATGACCTGGCGCCCTCCGGCGGGCGCGCATCTGCGATTCGCGCCACCGCGCACGGCAATGGTTGGCTGCTCAGTGGCCGGGTGCCGGTGGTCTATCATGCGCCGCTTGCCGATCTGCTGTTGGTGGCGGCCTGCACGGCGGCGGACGGACGACAGCCGGATGCGCTGTTCGCGATCACGCACCAGAGGCCGGGCGTCACGCTTTCCAGCTGCACGACTGTGGATGCGCAAGTTGCTGCGGATGTCGAGTTTGCAGCGGTCAGCGTCGATGCGGACATGCGCGTGGGCGGCGATGCGGTTGCGGGCCTTGCCGCCACCGTGGATTTCGGGCTCATGACGCTGTGTGCTGAAACGCTGGGCGTACTCGACAAGAGTCTTGCGTTGACGGTGGAATACACACGGACCCGGCATCAGTTCGGCGGGCCCATCGGACGGTTTCAGGCACTGCAGCACCGCATGGTCGACATGTACACGCACATCGAGCAGGCGCGTTCACTGGTTTATCTGGCCGCCTCGCGCTGCGAGAGCGCAGATGCCGCAGAGCGTGAGTCCGCGCTGTCGGCTGCGAAAGTGCTGGTCAGCGACGCGGCTCGCTATGTCGGACAGCAGGCAGTGCAGCTGCATGGCGGCATGGGCGTGGCCGATGAAGTCAGCGTGAGCCATTATTTCAAGCGCCTGCTGGCAGCCGAATTGCGTTTCGGTTCCGGGGATGCGCACCTTGATCGTTACGCGGGTCACATGCTTCGCAACTAAAGAGCCGCCATGCCCATACGACTTGCCGATCGTGCACGCAATGCCTACGCCTACCCGCTGCTCATCCGCCAGCTGCTGCACACGCCGTTGGCCACCGCGCCACAGCAGGAAATCGTCTATAAAGACCGCAGCCGCTACACCTATGTGACCTTGAACGCCCGCATCGCGAAGCTGGCGTGCGCATTGGCGGGGCAAGGTGTCGAGGCGGGCCAAACGGTCGCGGTCATGGACTGGGACAGCCATCGCTACCTGGAGTGCTTCTTCGCCATCCCGATGATGGGCGCCGTGCTGCAGACGGTGAACATCCGCCTGTCGCCGGCGCAGATCGCATACACGTTGAAGCACGCAAAGGCCGAAGTGGTTCTGGTGCATCGGGACTTCGTTCCCGTGCTTGACAGCATTCGCGCTGAGTTGCCGGCCCTGCGGTCGGTGATTCTGATCGATGACGGCGTGGGCGGCGAAAGCCCGGCTTGGGTCGTCGATGAGTACGAACGGCTGGTCGAGTCGTCCTCGGATCGGTTCGAATTTCAGGATTTCGACGAAAACGCGCTCGCCTCGACCTTCTACACCACCGGTACCACCGGCGACCCCAAAGGCGTTTGCTTCAGTCACCGGCAGCTGGTTCTGCATACGCTGGCGGTTGCGGCCGGAGCCGGGGGTGCGCGCTACGGACAGTCGATCCGCCAGGGCGATGTGTACATGCCCATGACCCCGATGTTTCATGTGCATGCCTGGGGCAATCCGTTTGTCGCCACGCTGCTGGGCTTGAAGCAGGTTTACCCCGGCCGCTATGTGCCGCTGGACATGCTCGCGTTGCGCACGCGCGAAGGCGTGACGTTTTCGCATTGTGTGCCGACGATCCTGCAGATGCTGTTAAGCGCGGATGCGAATGCGGACATGAGCGGCTGGAAGATCATCATCGGCGGCTCGGCGCTGCCGGCGGGACTGGCGCGCGAGGCGCGGCGGCGCGGCATCGACGTGTACGCCGGTTACGGCATGTCGGAGACCGGCCCGGCGCTGACGATCAGCCGCCTGAATCAGGCGTTCCCGCAGCATGTGACGGACGAGGAAATCGACCTGCGTTCGCGCGCCGGCATCCCGCTGCCGTTGGTGGATCTGAGGGTCGTGGATGCCAGCGGCGCTGACGTGCCGCGCGATGGGGTGTCGGTCGGCGAGGTCGTGGCGCGCACGCCGTGGGCGACGCAGTGTTACGTCGGCAACCCGGAAGCGTCGGAAGAACTCTGGCGCGGCGGCTATCTGCACACGCAGGATGTCGGCCGCATCGACAGCGACGGCAATCTGCGGATCATCGACCGGATGAAGGATGTCATCAAGACCGGCGGTGAATGGGTGTCATCGCTGGAATTGGAAAACCTGATCTCCAAGCATCCAGGCGTTGCGGATGTCGCCGTGGTCGGCATTGCGGATGCCAAGTGGGGCGAGCGGCCGTTGGTGTTGGCCGTCCTGCGCCCCGATTTTCGCGGTCGCGTGAGCGCCCCGGACATCACCTCGCTGGTCGCGGCCGCCGCCAGTGACGGAGTCGTGCCGGTCTATGCGGTACCCGAGCGGGTGGAATTCGTCGAGGCGCTGGAACGGACCAGCGTCGGCAAGATCAACAAGCGCTTGTTGCGCGAGCGCTATTCATGAATCGAAGCCCCAAGACATTGCAGCGAGGAAGTTTCCCATGAGCACAGCAGAGAGTTCTCGCGAGGGCACGATCGCGGTCATCCGCTTCGGCGAGCCGCCGGTCAACAGTTTTGGCGCTGTCACTCGGCGGGACCTCACAGAGGCCATTGAAACTGCCATCGCCGACAGCGCGGTAACGGCGATCGTGATCACCGGGCGTAACGGACTGTTTTCGGCCGGCGCCGACATCAAGGAGTTCAGCAGCGCCGCGGTGATGGCGGCGCCGAATCTGCTCAATCTGATCACCGCCATCGAGTCCAGCCCCAAGCCGGTGGTCGCGGCGATCGAAGGCACTTGCCTCGGTGGAGGTCTGGAAGTGGCGCTGGGTTGTCATTACCGTGTCGCCTTGGAGAGCGCAAAGCTCGGATTGCCCGAGGTGAAGATCGGCTTGCTGCCCGGCGCCGGCGGAACGCAGCGACTGCCGCGGCTGATCGGTGTCGAGGCGGCGATCAATGTCATTCTGGGCGGTGTGCCGGTCCCGGCCAAGCTGTTCAAGGGTACGCCGCTGCTGGATGCCGTGGTCGCCGATGATCTGATCGGCGCCGCCGTCAAGCTGGCCGCTGCGAAGGCTGCCGCGCGCAAGCCCGGCGAGCCGCTGCCGCAGGCGCGCCGGCTCACGGTGCGCGATCCCGATGCCGAGGCGTTGCTGGGATTTGCACGCACCACCGTAACGGCAACCTACCCCAACTTTCCGGCGCCGGCCAAGTGTCTGGATGCCATCGAGGCGGCGGTGACGCAGCCCTTCGATCAGGGGCTCGCCACCGAGCGCCGCCTGTTCGGCGAGTTGATGCTTACGCCGGTTTCGCGCGCGCTGCGGCACGCGTTTTTTGCCGAACGCGCAGCCGCCAAGATTGCCGACGTGCCCGACTCCACGCCGGTCCGTCCAATCAAATCCGCGGCCGTGATCGGCGCCGGGACCATGGGCACCGGCATCGCCATCAATTTCCTCGAAGCCGGCATTCCGGTCATGCTGCTCGAGGTGGGGCAGGCGGCGCTGGACAAGGGCGTCGCACGTGTCCGTGAGGTGTACGCCGGTCAGGTCAAGAAGGGCCGTCTCAAACCCGCCGATGCCGAGGCGAAGGCCAGGCTGCTGACACCGACGCTGTCGTATGAATCGATCAAGAATGCGGACATCGTCATCGAGGCGGTGTTTGAGGAAATGTCGGTCAAGGAAAAAGTATTCACCACACTGGATCAGGTCATGAAGCCCGGCGCCATCCTCGCCACGAACACCTCCACGCTCGACATCGACCGCATCGCGGCCGTGACCAAACGTCCCGCGGATGTGATCGGCACGCATTTCTTCAGTCCGGCGAATATCATGAAGCTTCTGGAAGTTGTGCGCGGCAAGGCCACGGCGAAAGACGTGCTCGCCAGCACCATGAAGCTGGCCAAGACATTGAAGAAGACGGCCGTGGTTTCCGGCGTGTGCGATGGGTTCATCGGCAACCGCATGATCGAGCAATACTCGCGCCAGGCCTTGTTCATGATCGATGAGGGCGCAAGCCCCGCCGAGATCGACGCCGCGGTTGAAAAATTCGGGTTCGCGATGGGACCGTTTCGCATGAGCGATCTGGCCGGCAACGACATTGGCTGGCATATCCGCAAACGGCGCGCGATCGAGCAGCCCGAGGTCATTTACTCGACGATTGCCGACAAGCTCTGTGAACTGGGCCGCTTCGGTCAGAAAAGCGGCGCCGGTTGGTATGACTACAAAGCCGGCGACCGGCAGGCCTATGTTTCCCCGGTCGTGGATGCATTGATCGGCGCGCATCGCACGGCCATCGGCGTAAAACCGCGGTCGCTGGATGCGCGTGAAATCGTCGATCGCCTTGTGTATGCGCTGGTCAACGAGGGCGCCAAGTTGCTCGCCGAAGGGATCGCGGCGCGCGCCTCCGACATCGATGTCGTTTATCTGACCGGCTATGGCTTCCCCGTCTGGCGCGGCGGGCCGATGCGCTATGCCGATGAGGTCGGCCTCTATGGCGTCGCGCAGCGCATGCGTGAACTGGCCCGCAACCCCTACGGCGACCCCGGTTTCTGGACGCCGGCACTAATGATCACTGACCTTGCCGCCTCGAATGGCGCGTTCAACACTATGGGAGCCCGCTCATGAGCCGCGACGCCGTCATCGTATCCACCGCACGCACGCCGCTGGCCAAATCCTGGCGCGGTGCGTTCAATCTGACCCACGGTGCAACGCTGGGCGGGCACGTGGTCAAGGCCGCGATCGAGCGCGCCGGCGTTGATCCGGCTGAAGTCGAGGACGTGCTCATCGGCTGCGCGCTGCCCGAGGGCGCCACCGGCAACAACATCGCGCGGCAGATCGCGCTGCGCGCCGGCTGCCCGGTGACGGTATCCGGCGTCACCGTCAACCGCTTCTGTTCTTCTGGCTTGCAGACCATCGCCCTGGCGGCGCAGCGCATCATCGCCGGCGAAGGCGATGTCTATGTCGCGGGCGGCGTGGAAGCCATTTCAGTCGTGCAGAACGAGGCCAATCAGCATTTTGGCGAGGAAGCCTGGCTCATCGAACACCGGCCGGAGATTTACTGGAACATGCTGCAGACCGCCGAAGAGATGGCCCGACGCTACTCGATCACGCGCGAGCGCATGGATGAGTACGGTGCACGCAGTCAGCAGCGCGCCTGCGCCTCGCAGGAGGCCGGAGCGTTTACGGCGGAAATCGCTCCCATCACCGTCAAGATGGCGGGGATGGACAAAGACACGGGCCGGCTGTCGAGGCGCGAAGTGACGCTGTCGGTCGATGAGGGGCTGCGCGCCGGGACGACGATCGAGGCGCTGGCAAAACTCAAGCCTGCATTGCCCGGTGGCTTGATTTCAGCCGGAAACGCCAGCCAGTTCTCCGACGGCGCCGGCGCCTGCGTGGTGATGGGCGCCGATCTGGCGGCGAAGCGCGGGCTTACGCCGCTGGGAATCTTCCGCGGCTTCGCGGTTGCCGGTTGCGAACCCGCCGTGATGGGCATCGGTCCCGTCTACGCGGTCGCGAAGCTGCTGGCCCGCGCCGGTCTTAAGGTGTCGGACATCGACCTGTGGGAACTGAATGAAGCGTTCGCCGTGCAGGTGCTCTACTGCCGTGACACGCTGGGTATTCCTGACGACCGGCTCAACGTTGACGGCGGCGCGATCGCGGTCGGCCATCCGTATGGCATGAGCGGTCAGCGGCTGGTCGGTCATGCCCTGCTGGCGGGCAAACGGCGCGGCGCGAAGCATGTGGTGGTCACCATGTGCATCGGCGGCGGGATGGGGGCGGCGGGGTTGTTCGAGGTGGTTTGACGCGAGGAAGTGAGATGCCACCGCGGCGCTGAACTTCAACGCCTACAGGCCCAGCAGCTGACGAGATACCATCACGGTCATCGTCACTTGCTGAGCCGGTTCGGTTTCTCCAGACGGTTGAGTTCGTAAACGCAGATATTGACCGCGGACGCCAGATTCAGCGATTCAATCACCCCGCAGCCTGCGATGGCAAAAGGCTGCGCGTCGAGCGCGATCATTTTCTCGCGGGGCAGTCCGCGAGCTTCGTTGCCGAACACATAGCAATCGAAGGCCTTGAATCCCGTCGACTGGATGTTCGCGCCGGTCATGTCCAGACAGGCAATGCGTTCAAAGCGGCCGCGCAATGCATCCAGTTCCACTTCCGATTCCACCGGCACATGAAAAATGGCGCCCATGCTGGCGCGAACGGCTTTGGAGTTGTACGGATCAACGCTGCCCGGACTGAGCAGACAGCGGAAATTGTCGAACCACGCCAGGGTGCGCAGGATGGTGCCCAGATTGCCCGGATCCTGGATTTCGTGCAGATAGACTGTGCGCTCGCCCGCGCGCGGCGCAGGCGCCGTCAGCAGCGGCACCCGCGCAATGATTCCCTGCGGCGTCTTGGTATCGCAGATCCGAGCCATCTGCAGCTTGCTGATCACATGCGTTTGATACGGGCTGCGCCAGTCGGCATGCTCTTTGGTCACGTATAGCTCGCACTGCGGCAACAGTGGGTTGCGCGCCGCGGCTTTTTGCATTTCCAGAACCAGATGCTCGCCTTCCACCAGGAAGTATCCGAGCGCTTCACGGTATTTTTTCTGATGCAGTTTCTTGACGTCGTCGAGATTCATTGATTCACCACACGGCCGGCCGGCGCATCGGCCAGCATGGCCGTCGCCACGGCCTCGGCAACCTTGATGCCATCGACGCCCGCCGACAGGATGCCGCCGGCATAGCCCGCGCCTTCACCGGCCGGGTACAGGCCGCGCACGTTGAGACTTTGCAGCGTCCCGGCATCGCGCGTGATGCGCAGCGGCGAAGACGTGCGCGTCTCGACGGCGGTGAGAACGGCGTCATCGCGATCGAATCCGCGGATCTGCCTGCCAAATGCGGGCAGCGCCTCGCGAATCGCCTCGATTGCATAATCGGGAAGGGCGCTCGACAAGTCACCCAGACGCACACCGGGTTGGTAGGAGGGCACGATCTGGCCAAACTCGCACGATGGCACGCCACGGATGAAGTCTCCAACCAATTGGCAGGGCGCGCAATAGTCACTGCCTCCCAGTTCATACGCGCGCGATTCCAGACGTTCCTGCAGTTCCACGCCTGCCAGCGGACCGCCTGGGAAATCCTGCTCCGGACTGATGCCCACGACGATTCCGGCATTGGCGTTGCGTTCGTTGCGCGAATACTGGCTCATGCCGTTGGTCACCACGCGCTGCGGCTCGGACGTCGCCGCGACGACGGTGCCGCCGGGGCACATGCAGAAACTGTACACATCCCGCCCGTTCTTGGCATGGTGCACCAGCTTGTAGTCGGCGGCGCCCAATGCCGGGTGGCCGGCGTATTTGCCCAGCCGTGACTTGTCGATCAGGGATTGCGGATGTTCGATGCGAAAGCCGATGGAAAAAGGCTTGGCTTCCAGGTACACGCCGCGGGCGTGCAGCATGCGGAACACATCGCGGGCGCTGTGGCCCGGCGCGAGCACCACGTGGCGGCTGCGAAGAGTCTGCCCATTCGCCAGCATGATGCCTTCGATCTGGCCGTCCGCGAGCAGCAGATCCGTCACCTTGCTGTCGAAGCGTACGTCACCGCCAAGCGCGATGATTTCCGCGCGCATCGTCGCGACCACTCCGGTCAGTCGAAACGTGCCGATGTGCGGTTTGCTGATGTACATGATTTCTGCCGGCGCGCCGGCGCGGACGAACTCCTGCATCACCTTGCGGCCGTAGAACTTCGGATCCTTGATCTGACTGTAGAGCTTGCCGTCAGAAAACAAACCGGCGCCGCCTTCGCCAAATTGCACGTTGGATTCTGCCGTCAGTGTCTTCTTGCGCCACAATGCCCAGGTATCCTGCGTCCGCTGGCGTACATTCCGGCCGCGCTCCAGCACGATGGGCCTGAATCCCATCTGCGCCAGCAGCAGCGCCGCAAACAATCCGCACGGTCCAAATCCAATGACCAGCGGCTGCTCTTGTAGACCGAGCGGTGCATGCGCCACGGGGTGGTAGCTCGTATCCGGCGCGGGGCGCACGTTGTGGTCATGCGCCAGACGCTTCAAGAGCGTGGCCTCGTCGCGCACGTTCAGATCGACGATGTACACGAAGCTGATGGTGTTGTTCTTGCGGCGAGCATCATAGCTGCGCTTGAACACGGTGAATTCCAGAAGCTCGGTGTCGTCGATTCCCAGCCGGTTGAGGATGGCCTTGCGCAAGGCGTCTGCCGGATAATCAAGCGGCAGCGACAGTTCGGTGATGCGGATCAAAATGGTATCCTGGCCGGCCACCTGAGCAGCGTAAGAGTCTCAAGGGCTACAATGTTGGGCGAATTATATAGCCGCTTGGGCGCAGCCCCTGCATTAGTTTCCTTCAGGTTTGAGGCGTACCGATGGCACGATCCAAAAGCAGCAGCCGCTGGTTGCAGGAACACATCAACGACCCTTACGTCAAACAGGCGCAGAAGGACGGCTATCGCTCGCGTTCCAGCTACAAACTGATCCAGTTGGATGAGAAGGACAGGCTCATTCGCCCGGGGATGTTGATTCTGGATCTGGGATCCGCGCCCGGCGGATGGTCGCAGGTTGCCGGACGCCTGGTTGGCGGCAAGGGCAGGGTGGTGGCCACCGACATTCTCCCCATGGACGCCGTGAATAACGTGGAATTCGTTCAGGGCGACTTCATGGAAGATGCGGTCGTGGATCAGATCCTCGAACGGCTTCAGGCAAAGAAGCCTGACCTCGTCATCTGCGATCTGGCGCCCAACATCGGCGGCATCGATTCCGCCGATCAGGCTGCAAGCATGTATCTGGTGGAACTGGCGCTGGACCTGGTGCGCAAAGTACTCAAGCCCAAGGGAGACTTCGTGGTCAAGGTCTTTCAGGGCGAAGGGTCGGACGCCTATCTGAAGGATCTTCGCACGTCATTTGAGAAAGTGATCGTCAGAAAGCCGGCGGCGTCGCGGGCCCGTTCGCGCGAGGTTTACCTGGTTGGGAAGGGGTTCAAGCCTAAGGCTTCCTAGTGGGCATTCCCGCCGCTTCCCACGCCTTGAATCCCCCGTCCAGATGCGCGATGTTCGTGTAGCCCATGCTCTTGAGCATATCGGTGGTCAGCGCCGAGCGCCCGCCCGAAGCGCAATGCAAAATGATGCGCCGCTTGCGGTCGAATTCGGGGCGATGATAAGGGCTCGTCGGATCGGCGTAGAACTCGAGCATGCCGCGCGAGGCGTGTACAGCGCCCGGGATCATTCCTGCGTGCAGTTCACCCGCTTCGCGGATGTCGATCACGGTGACCGCGCCGGTCGCAAGTTCAGCGGCGACCTGGTCTACAGTCAGATTTTGTACGCGTTGCTTTGCTTCTTGCACCATTTGTGCGGCGGTCTTGGATTCCACGAAATACTCCTGTTCCAATCGACTGCAGTTAAACCCCAATGCTTCCCAAAGTCTCAACCAGCTGACGCAATGCCTTTTCAACGCCGCCATGCTTGACAGCGAACTTCACCTCCAGTTCCTTGGCGCGGTTGATCAGGGAATCGATGGGACTTTCGCTCGACTCCAGGACACCCTTGATATCCCCATCCAATTCGCGCATCAATGACAGCGTTGCCGGGTCGACGTCCGCGGAGTCCAGTTCCTGCCGCAGCGCCGTCAATAGTTCTCTGATCTTCTCATTGCTCATAGAATGGTTCCATTGCGAATTGCAGACATGATACTCCAGACAAGAAGCCGCGATGCCAATCACAGGGTTTGACCACGTCAACATCCGGACCATGAACCGCCTGGGTCATGCGGCAGGCTGATTTCGAATCATTCGTCCTGCGAATGGAGCGGCTTGCCGAACAGGAGCCGCAGGCCTATCGACGGCGCGTGTTCGGTCTTGCGGCCCTGGGTTACGGCTACTTGATCCTGGTCGTGTCCGTGCTCCTGGCGCTGACCCTGGCAGCCGTGGCCAGCGTCGTCTACCTCAAGGCCTTTGCCCTGAAGCTCGCCTTGTTCGTCGCTGTCATGCTGTGGGCCGTCATCCGTGCATTGTGGGTCAGACTCGAACCGCCCGAAGGCGAGCGAATCATCCGTGCGCAGGCGCCGGCGCTGTTCGAGATGATCGAGGATCTGCAGCAGCGTCTGCAGACCCCGGCGGCGCATGAGGTGCTGTTGACCGCGGACTTCAATGCCGGCATCACCCAGTTGCCTCGGCTTGGACTGTTCGGCTGGCATCGAAACTACCTGATGCTGGGCCTGCCGCTGATGAAATCATTGAACGTGCCGCAGTTCAAATCCGTCGTTGCACATGAGCTGGGGCATCTGTCGGCAGGACATGGACGCGCCGGCAACCGCATCTACCGCCTGCGGCTGATCTGGACGCGGCTCGACACTGCGTTCGCACGCAATCCGCGCTGGGGTTCGCAGTTGATTCGGTCGTTTTTCAAGTGGTATGTGCCGTATTTTAACGCTGCTTCATTTCCGTTGGCGCGCGCCAATGAATACGCGGCGGACGCAGCGGCGGTGAAGCTGACGTCTGCGCGAACCGCCGCCCAGGCGCTGACTGGCGTCAATCTCATGGATCACTTCTTCGAAGAAAAATATTGGCCGCAAATACATGCGCGCGCCAAGGACGTGGCCAAGCCCGCCTTCTCGCCGTACAGCGGATTCGTTGCCGCCGCGATCGGCGATGTTGCGCAGGATGACTGGCAGCGATGGCAGAAGATCGCCTTGGCGCGGCAGACATCGCATGTCGATACACATCCTTCGCTGAGCGATCGGCTGCAAAAGATGGGCGCGCAGATCGAGTTCGCGCCGCCCGCTGCGGGCGAAGGAGCAGAGCGGCTGCTCGGACCGTCGCTCAACGCACTGCAGGAGTCGTTTGATGCGAAGTGGCGTGAGCAGATCAACGAGTCGTGGGAGCAGTTTTTTTCCAAGAGTCAGCAAGACCGTGCCCGTCTGAGGGAACATCGCGCTCAAGCGGCGATGGCACACCTGGAAGAGATTCCTGCGCTGGAACTGGCGGATCTGGAAGAGAGCATCGGTGACGGGCCTGCAGCGGCTTTGGCGCTGCGCGGAGCAACGCTGGTTCGATTTCCGGATTCCTATCTCGTGCGCTTTGCCGTTGCGCGGCAGCTTCTGCAGCGGGCTGACGCGGCGGGCGTGCCGATGATGCAGCATGTGGTGGCGAACTATTCGCCGTTTGTGCTGGAAGGCGCGGAGCTCTTGCGCGACTTCTACCTCCGAAGCGGCGAAACCGAAAAGGCCGGCCGCTGGCAGCGGCGGTATGAGAGGCAGCTGCAGAAAGTGCAGGCCGCCCGTGCCGAGCGCAGCCAATGGCTGTTGTCAGACGAACTGCGTCCGCATGGGTTGGACCCGCTGATCGTGGCGCGACTGGTGCGTCAGTTCAACAACGCGCCGGAGTTGCGGCGCGTGTATTTGGTGCAGAAGACGCTCGAGCATTTTCCTGAGGAGCCTTTGTACCTGTTGGGATTCAGCTGTTCAAGACTGCTTGAATTGCGTAACCGCGGACGGGTCGCGGATGCGATGGTGCGCCTTCGTCAGATCGAATTCCCGGGTGAGACCCTGTTGGTCAGCGTGGAAGGTGAAAACCGGCGCTTCGTCAAGAAGCTGAAGCGGGTCGAGGATTCGCGAATCCGCTAGTCTTGCAGGTTTTCAGGCCTTCTCTGCCAGGCTCTGGATCAGATCCTTGTACTGGGACAGGGGCACGGTGGCCAGGCCAGCGACTTTGCCACGGTCGTCCCAACGGCGCAGTTGCACCGCTTCGCGCCAATGGCGCTGCGATTCGAAGCCCGTCACTTCCAGCGCCGACATCGGGCCTCCCTGCAGTTTCAGCGTTTGCACCGATGCCGGGCTGAGCTTGGCGAAATAGCCGGCGTCCGTGGCGCACAAGTAGCGTTTGGCGGGCACATGCAGACGAACCGGTTCGGCGATCTGCGCCCCGAAACGCGGCATGAGCCAGCGGCTGCCAATTTCCTCATGCTGCGCATCGGTGACCCAATCGGCTATGTCGTCGGGCACGGCTTCCACGAGATGGCCCACATCGTGCAGCAGCGCCGCCAGTTCCAGCCATGGCGATGCGCCTTCCGCATGCGCAAAGTGCGCCGTCTGCAGTGCATGTTCGGTCATGGACACTGCTTCGCCGAAGTAGGCTCCTGAGCCGCGTGCACCGAACAGCGCAAATACCTCATCGATGATTCTCATTCGATCCCTTCGTGTTCCAGTTTACGGCGCAGCAGCGCGGCAGCGCTGTACACGCTGTCACGGCTCAGGTAGCAGCCGCGCAGATGCCGCGGATACCGGTCGGAAGAAAAACCCGTGCGTCCGTGCAGAATGCGCTGATTGTCAAACATTACCAGGTCGCCGTCGCGCAATCGGAACTTCAGCTGGAAGCGGGGCTCTCGCAGCAAGCCCGCGAAACGGCGATAGGCGACATAGAACCGCTCTGCGGCGTGCGCGCCGAGACGCAGCGGCGCGATCGAACGGCTGTTGTAATGAACGGCGGCCACGGCACCGGCGCAGGATAGTTGAATCAGCGGGCGCTCTGCGTACAGATCGGCGTCTGCGGATCGATACGCGAAGGGCACCGGTGTCTGGGTGAGGCACGCAAATGCGACTGGATCAGATGCGCGCAGATACTCCGCCAGCGCAAATCCGTCCGCAAACACGCTGTCGCCGCCCTCGGTGGAGGTGAGCAGCGCGTGCAGGGATTGAAACCCCGGCACGGGCTCGCGATACGGATTGTCGGTGTGCAGCCCCAGACCGCGGTCGGAGTAGGCGAGGTTCTCCGGCCTCGGCACGGAGCGTACGTCGAATACCAACCCGTAGTTGGTCGTGCTGACCTGGCCGACCTGTGCCATCGCCTGGAGAATCCCATCATCTGCGCAAGGCACCTCGCTAAAGAAGGCGACGCCATCCTGCAGCAGACGGATCATCCAACCCAGCCGCACGGGTGCATTGCGCTGCGCATCGTCGAGCGAAATCCAGGCGAAGTCGCTTGCGGCGTTTAATGTTGCGCCCTCGAGCCATCGGCGCGTGGCAAGTTCAGGCCGTGTGCGATCGATCGCCGCGGTTTGCGCCGCGAGCCAGGCGAGCGCAAAGCGGGCGGGCGCCGGGTCGTCCTCCCAGGTCACGCTCACGGCGTCGTCTGCAATGGCCGCCGATTGAATCCGCGGCGCAGCGGGAAGATCCATGATGTCGATCAGGCGTTGGCCGCTGTGTGCATCGCGATCTTCGCGCCGGTTGTCGCGCAGCCACAGACTGGAGAATTCGGCCGCGCTGCCGTCGAGCCAATGCAAGGTCAACGCCTCCGGGATTGCGGAAACTTGAGGCTTGCTCATGGCAGGTGAGTTCCTTGGGCAGCGGCCCGAGCATTCAGTGCAAACAACCAGCCTGCGCCGGCCGCCGCCACCGCACTGACGACGGCGAGCGCGACGAACACGCCCTGCCAGCCGAACGCGACCGAGATGCGTGCCACCGAATCACCGGCCATCACGGCGCCGAGATACCCCACGCCGTCGATGATCCCGGATGAAAACGCGCCGGCCTGTTTGCCGCCAAAATCCAGCGCGAAGGCGCCGCCCAGGTAGGAATAGGGGCCGAGCAGACAAAAGGCGATGCCGCCGATGGCGATGAGCGGCAGCAGTGGTCCGCTCGTGCTGGAGTGCATCGACATCAGCAGCAGCAAAGCAGCAGCGGTGGCGCAAAGACCCAGAAATAGCAGCAGCGATCGGCCATTCGCGCCGAGCTTGTCGCTCAGCCAGCCGGTAGCCAGGACGGAGATGGCGCCAACGCCGGGAAAAACCGCGCTCATGCCGGCCGCGTTGCTCATGCTGAATCCCAGGTAGTCACGCAGATACACCGGCGTCCAGACATTGAATGTTTCGCGGATTATCGTGCATCCGAGCGAGAGCATACAAACCAGAATGAAGGCGCGGCTGCGCAGCAGGGGCAGCAGCAGTGATTTCAGATCGCGCGGCCGGGTTTCCGAACCGGAGAACAAGCTCAGCGGATTGGCTTTGGCTTCGGCGTGACCTGTCTGCGTACGCGATTCACGCAGCAGAAAAAAATTGGCGGCAAAGAATATGCCGGCCACTGCGGCAGCGAAGTAGAACAGCGCGTGCCATCCGTAACCATGCTGGATCAGCATACCCATCCATTGGCGGGCTGCCGCGTCGCCGATCAGGTAGCTGATGCTGAGGATGCCGATGATGGTGCCGTGCGAAGAATAGTCGAACCATTTGGAAGACACTTTGATCAGTCCCGCCCAGGCGATGGACTGCGTCAGGCGATTACCCAGCCAGGCGATCGTGAACAGCGGCAGGCCCGCGCCTGAAGCAAACAACAAGGTGAACGCGGTTGCGCCGCCGACCCCGATGAGAAAATTACGGCGTCCACCCCAGAAATCGCCGAGCCCGCCCAGGAATATCTTGCCCAGCGCGTAGGCAAGCACGCCGAGCGAGGAAATCGATCCCATCCGCACCAGCGCCTCGCCGTGGCTGATGCCGTGCAGTGCGAGTTCTTCGACCAGCAACGGGGTTGCCACTGACAGATCAGCACGGCAAAAGTAGCAGGCCGCGTAGCCGCCGAAGAGCAGCAGTACGGTCAGCACCTGACCGCCGCGCAGCGAGCGTGCCGCGGGCGCTTCAGCTCGCATGGTGGAGCACCATGCCGTCGGTCAGCAGCACCTGGCGAATCCTGGCAAAGCCGGCGTCAACGAGGGCGCCGCGGTGCTCCTCAACGCTCATGAAAAGTTGCTCATTGCCGGCGCCTAGTGCGGCGCAGATTCCAGCGGGTAGCGGACGGTGTCGATCCAGATGGGATCGGAGTAGGCCTTGTGACCTCGAGCATCTTCAGCGATGAGCGCGTACCAGCGCGCCATGGCAGGCTTCAGGTTGAAATCCAGGTGCGCCTGCTGAGGTGCGTCATCGAATTGCCGCACCTGCGCAACTGCGCCGTCGCCGATCAAGGTGACGCTCTTCATGCCGCTCACGGATGTAAAGTCGAAGCTCAGGTCAATGGACTGTTCTGGCGCAACCTTCAAGGTGGAGCCGAACATGACGGCGGGAAACATCAGCGGGCCATAACTCACATACGCGTGACCGTCTTTGAGCGCCTGCGCAAATGCAGCGGCGCTGAGGGCGCCATCGACATGCGCAAACGCCCGCACCCGGCCGGATTCGTCGTTCCATACATCGTGTGTGTCGGTACCCGCGGTCAGGTAATAGCGATGTCCGGCGTTCCAGAATGCCCACAACTGCCGCAGCACCTTGTCGTCATCCGTGGTCGATGCGTTGATTTCCAGCAGATCGAATCCGGGCACGAACCCGCCGGTGGCGACGCCGCCTGCGACACTGGTCAGATAGCCATAGGCAATGAATGGGTGATTGACTTGCACCGCAATTGCGCCTTGCCGCCTTGCTTCGCGCAGGATGTCCGCTGCGGATGCGATGCTCGTGTCGATGGCCAGCTTCTGGCCGAGCATCAGCGGGAATGCGTTGAAATGCCCCCACGATGCAGACAGCTCGATGCCGGGAATGAAGGGCACGCCGCGCCGGTCGGCGATGCGCTGCAGTTCCAGATGGTTGGCAGTGGAGTCGTGATCGCCGACGAACAACAAATCCAGGCCGGCAGCGAACTGGGAGCGGGCAAGATCAGAGGGAGGTGTCACAGCTTCCGCCTGATCCGAATGATGATGCAGATCGGCGCCGTACCAGCCGCGCTGCGCCGGGTCGAACATCCTCGTCAGCGACACGCTGGCATTGACTGTCTTGCCGCTCAATACGGTGATGCCGGTGTTCTGGCTCTGTGATGTGAAGCCGCCGCCGGATGACACCGTGAACCGGTATTTTCCTGGGGCGATCGACACGCTGGTGGTGCCCTTGCGGTCGATCTCAGTGAAGAAGATTTTCTTGCCCAGGAACTCCACCAGTGGCTTTTGTCCTTCATCGATGACGATGCGGGCATCGAGTGGCTTGCCGGTGGCGGCGTCTGCGACGGCGAATTCGATGCGTCCGGGTCCTTGCAATGCGCCGATGTTGAGGGTGGTGGTGGCGCCTTCGCTGACCGTCACGTGCGCGCGCGCGCTCTGCGAGTAGTTCTTAGCCGTGGCATACGCTTCGAACTCCCCGGCCGGTAATTGCAGCTCGTAGCGGCCGTTCGCGCCAATCGCCCAGCCGAACGGCTTGCCCTGCTTCTCGATGACGAGGATGGGCAGGCTCACAGGCTTGCCGTCGATGGTGCGCACCTGGCCTTGCAGCGTTCCGGCAGGCAGATGCTTGTGCTCGATTTCCGCGCGCAACGCGGGCGCAAGATCACCGCTCGACCCGACCTGCAACCAACCGTCGAAGGTTCTGCTTTCACCCGGCGCCAGCGTGTGCAGCAGCGCCAGATCCTTCGACGCCGCGCCGACATGGCTGACGTAGGGCGCATGCAAGGTGATGGCCCAATCCTCGTCATAGGCGCTGGCGCGATCCGACAACGCGCCGTCGGCTTTGCCGTCCTCGATCCCCGCTGTACCCGGCACGCTGAAGAAATAGCCGGCGCTGGGCCACAGCGTCAGCCCGGACAGCAGACCGGGGAGGGCGGCGGGGCCGTTATTGGTCATGGTGGTCTGAATCTCGACGGCGTCTGAGCCTGCCCGCAGCGTGTACTGCGTGGCAATGGTGACCTTGCCCCAGTCGCGCGTGGATCGGATCACGGCGCGAAGCGCAGTCTGCTCCACGATGTCGATGTGCTGGTAGGTGTTGGGCCAGGCTGACCAATGATTGGGAATGAAGTCCGCGAACACCACGCGGTCGCGGCCGACCAGACCGTTCACCACCGGCGCGACATCGATGATGGCGCCGCGCGGCACGCCGTAGGGCATCGGCGAATTCACCGCGATGGCAAAGGCGAGATGCTCGTTCACCACCGTGATGTCTCCCGGCGAGTGCGCGTTGCCGTTGATGATGGGGGTGGCGCCCACCAGCACCTGCACTTGCGCTTGAGCGAGGCGCAGCGGCAGCAGCGTCAGCCACGGGAGCAGCAACGCGGCTTGCACAGTTCGCGTTGACATCAGGGCTTGGTCATGCGGGAGGGTTGTCGCCGCTGAAGGCAATGGGGGTTGCGCCGGTGACGGGTCCGATGGTTGCCTTGTCGCTGACGTACAGCTTCACCTTGCGTTCGAAGCGCATCTCGCCCTGCACGGTGGCGCCCGGACCGATGATGATGCGCGGTTCGCTCTTGTCGTAGGTCAAAACGCCCATGGACAGCTTCTTGACGCGCAGACCGCCTTCGACCCTGGATGCGCCGAGGATGCTGATGTCGCCGTTGACGGTGTCGATGCCCTGTGCCGCGTGCGCATTAGTCAGCGAGATGCCGCCGTTGACGTTGCCCAGTGGTCCGGCCACTTCGGCGCCGTCGTTGAGTCTCAGCAAGCCGTTGACCGATGCGATCTCTCCGCCGATGCGTGCGTCCGTGTCGAGCGTGACGTTGCCGTTGACGGTTTTTGCGGACGCGCCGGATGCGTGCGCGCCGACATAGATGTCGCCATTGACAGTATCGGCGCTGCCGAAAGTGGCCTTCTCATCGATGCTGATGGCGCCGTTGACGGTGGTCACGTTGCCATTCTGCTGGCCTGCCATGACGTGGATGGAACCGTTGACCCGAGTCGTGCCGCCGATTTCGCTGTCTTTGGAGCAGCCGGCGGTGAGACTGAGGAACAGAATTGCCGTCAGGAGAGCATGAGAACGCATGAGTCGCTCCTTGGAGAGGGTGATTGCGAATCGCACAGGCGTAATATAGCAGGGGCGCGGCGCCATGATGCGCTCGCGCAAGGGTTCACGGCCATGAGTTTGGAACATACGCTGACGCTTGCGCTGCCAGCCATCTACCTGAGTGCGATTGCGCTTGAGGCTGCGCTGGGCCGTGCGGGCGTCATCAACGCGCCGTACCGGGCATGGGACACGGCGGCATCCCTTGGCATGTCGCTGGGCAACCTGGCGCTTGGCGTGCTCATGGGTGGGGTGGTGCTGGCCGGGCTGAGTGCCGCCTGTGGTGGGTCTCGCATGTCAATCATCACTCCTCGCAGGAGTACAACTTATCCACCGCGGTTCGCCAGAACTGGACCGGGCTGTTGGTGGGGACCTGGACCCCGTGGATCGCGCTGGCCTTGCTGGGTTTCCCGCCCGCCATGATCCTGCTGCAGCAGACGTTCAATCTGTTCTATCAATTCTGGATTCACACCCAGAGTGTGCGGCGGCTGCCGGCGTGGTTCGAGTCGATCTTCAATACACCTTCGCATCACCGCGTTCATCACGGATCCAATCCACGCTACCTGGACCGTAATTACGCGGGCGTGCTGATCATCTGGGACAAACCGTTCGGCACGTTCGTGCCCGAGTGCGACGATGAACCGGTGCAATACGGCATCGTGAAAAACATCGACACGTTCAATCCCGTTCGCATCGCCTTCCACGAATGGGCTGCCATGCTGCGCGAGTTGATTGCGGCGCACTCCTGGCGCGAGGCGGCGGGCGTGAGGCTGGGCCCACCCGGCTGGCGGCCGGATGGTCAGGGGCTCACTTCCGAGCGCATTCGCAACACGTGGCTCGTGCGGGCCGGCGGTGGTAAAGCTGTGACGCAGTCCTCGTCCAGGGATGACGCGTTACGTTAACTTCATGCCTTTCATAGGCATTGGAGTTCCCACATGAAGGTTATGTTCTGCGCACTGGCAATGCTGTGCGCCGCTGCTCCCGCCGCCGCCGGCGATGTGGGCGTCGGTGTTTCCATCACGGTCGATCAACCGGGTCTGTATGGGCGCATCGATATCGGCAATGTTCCGCCGCCGCGTCTCATCTACGCCCGTCCCGTCGTGGTCGTACGGCCGCCGCCGACCGTCGTGGTGGTCGATGAGCCGTTGTATCTGCACGTGCCGGCCGGGCATGCGAAGCATTGGCGTAAGCATTGCCATGAGTACGATGCCTGTGGGCGCCGTGTCTTTTTCGTCGAGGAGCGCTGGTACAACGAGGTGTATGTGCCGGCTCGGCGTGAGAGTGGCGACCGGAACGAACACGGCGACAAACATCACGGCCGCGGTCACGACGATGGTCACGGCCATGGCCGCGACAAGGACGACTGAGTCGCTGGTTAGTCGCGCCTCACGCCGTTGACGGATCACTTCAGTGCGCTATATTGCTGCGCGGGATATCAACAAGGCGACGCTACATGGCGGGATTCAATGCAGCGCCGGCGGCGGGCGCAACTGCACCTTCGGCCGACGCCGCGGAGCTGCGCATATTCGTCTTCGCGTTGTTCTTCATCTTCGGCGGTATCACCAGCCTCAACGATGTGGTCATTCCCAAGCTGAAAAGCCTGTTCACCCTGTCGTACGCGGAAGCGATGCTGGTGCAGTCGGCTTTTTTTGCAGCGTATTTCATCGTATCAATCCCGGCCGCCGAAATTCTGAGGCGAATTGGTCATATGCGCACGGCTGTCCTCGGTCTTCTGACCATGACCGCCGGTTGCCTGCTGTTCGTGCCGGCGTCTTCCTCGGGAGTATTCGTCACCTTTCTGCTGGCGCTGTTCGTGCTGGCCTCCGGCATTACCATCGTGCAAGTGGTCGCGAACCCGCTCATTTCGTTGCTGGGTGAGCCGCGCACGGCCCACAGCCGATTGACGTTTGCGCAGGCGTTTAATTCGCTGGGAACGACAGTGTTTCCGTATGTCGGCTCCATCTTCATTCTGGGGTCACTGGCCACCGTGGATCCGGCCGCGCTATCGGGCGAGGCGCTGAATCGATTTCGCACGCAGGAAACCCATGTGGTGGTCTGGACCTATCTGAACCTGGCCGGCGCACTGCTGCTGGTGGCGGCGGCCGTCTGGTGGCATCGCAAGCGGCTGGTCGAATGGCCGGCGCCGCGCACGCCGATGCTTCAAATGTTCAACCTGCTGCGGCGGCCGCGATTCGGATACGGCGCCCTGTGCATCTTTTTATATGTCGGCGCGGAAGTGGCGATCGGTTCGCTGATCGTGAGTTACCTGATGCAATCGAACGTCATGGGTCTGGGCAGCGAAGCGGCCGGCAAGCACGTTCCGTACTATTGGGGCGGCGCCATGGTCGGGCGATTCATCGGTGCGTATTTGCTGCGATTGTATTCACCGGGGAAGGTTCTGGCGTGCGCCGCAGGCGCTACCATTGCTCTGCTGATCCTGTCGGCCAATACCGCCGGAGCTGTGTCGGGCTGGTCGCTGCTGGCGATCGGATTGTGCAATTCGATCATGTTTCCCACGGTTTTCTCACTGGCCTGTGAGGGGCTGGGTAAACGAGCTGCGGAAGGCTCCGGGGTCATCTGCGTGGCGATCGTCGGCGGAGCGATCGTACCGCTGATCACCGGGCACGCCGCGGATATGACCGGTCTGAAGGCGGCGCTGATTGTCCCAGCCGTCTGCTATGCCGGGATTCTTGGATTCGGCGTATTTGCCCGGCGGCCGGCCCACGCGGAACATTAGGGACTGGTCCTCACTTTTGCCAATCGCAGGGCCGTTAACTTTCCCAGAAGCGTGAACGCCTTTGACGCGGGATGATGGCTGAGACAGGTATCCTTCCGTCGATTATGTGCAATGAGCGCCTTGACACCCCCCGTGTCTTGCGGTGTGTGGCTGGGTTCACCGGCCGCATCGCGCCGTTGCTGCTGCTGTCGTTGCAGTTTCCGGCGCGCGCCGCCTGTCTGAGCAGTCCGGATGCCGGCATACGGGCGATGCAGACCCTGGCGCATCGTGAACCTGCCGATGCGGTGCGGCGGATTCAAGCGGCAATCCACTCTGAAATGACGGCGCCGCAACCCAATGCGCCGAAAATCGCAGCCTTGTACGCTGTGCTCGCCGATGCGAATGAGGCACTTGAACTTGACGGCGCGGCGCGAAGCGCCGCATCTGAGGGCCTAAAGTACGCGGTGCGCGCGGACGAATCAGTTCGCATGAATCTGCTGGCGGCGCTGGCCGCGAACATCTACGACGTGCAGGGCTTGAAGGACGCGACGGCGATGATCGAAACCGCCCGCGCGACCGTGCCCTCAGGTTCGATTACGGACGTGTGTTTGCAGATTACGCTCGGCAATCTCCAGTACCGCCAGGATCGCGACGATCTGGCCACGTTCAATCTGACCAGCGCTTACCGGATCAGCGACAAGGCCGGATGGAGCTCGCAGCGCGTGCTCGCCGCGGAAGGGCTTTCACACGCCCTGCGCAATTCGGGCGACTTCGAGCAGTCGCTGTCTCTGAACCAGGAAGTCATCGACTGGTCTGACGCGCGCAATCTGTCGCTGGATCTGTCCGTCGCCTTGTATCTGCGCGGTGAAATTTTCCGGGCGATGCGCGACTACCCGGCGGCGATCGCGGCGTATGAGAAAGCGCGGCGCATCAGTGAAGATATCGGCGATCAGCAAGGCATCGCCTTCTCCGACCTGCGCTCCTGCCAGGTGCAGACTGAGATCAACCAATGGAACCCGGCACGCATCCGCTGCGAAAGTGCGCTGCGGGTGTTCAGCGCGTCGCAGTCCAAGGATGTTTTGAAGGAAGCCAGGACCTTGCTGGCGCGCATCGATCTGGCCCAGAACCGGCCGGCCCGCGCCCTGCAGACATTGAACGAGGTGCTGGATCATCAGGGCTCGGACATGCCGCCGCGGCAGGTGGCCATGCTGTTCGAGCAGCGGGCGCGGACCCTGGCCGCGCTGGGGCGGTTCGAGGAGGCGTTCCGCGACCTGGACGAGTATGCGCGCCGCAACGCGAAGGAAGCCGGCGCGGAGCGGGTCAAGCAGACCGCAGTGCTGCGAGCGCGCTTTGAAACGGACCGGCAGGTTGAACGCAACGCATCGCTGCAAAATCAGCTGGATCTGGCCAAGGAACGCGTGCACCGCCAGACGGATCAGTTGCGCTGGACGGTCACCGCCATTCTCGCCGGCGCCTGCGTAATTCTGCTCATGGCCTATATTCTTTTCACCGGTCAGCGCCACAAGAGACAATTGGTCGATTTGGCCGGCCACGATGGGTTGACGGGCCTTCCTAACCGCCGCCGCAGTGTCGAGGTCGCCACCGCCGCGCTGGAATCCGCCGAGGAGCAGCATCGTCCCGTCGCCATCGCCCTCATCGATCTGGATCATTTCAAGCTGATCAACGACCGGCACGGCCACGCGGCCGGCGACAACGTATTGAAGGAATTCGCGCGCGTTGGACGCGAATCGCTGCGGGCAACGGATTTCCTGGGACGTTGGGGCGGCGAGGAATTTATCGTGGTGCTGTCGGACATGACGCTGGACATCGCGATGACGAGCATCGAGCGGCTGCGCACCGCGGCGCTGCAGATCAAGCTGCCCGTCAAGGGCGATGAAGCCTTGCATGTGAGTTTCAGTGCGGGCCTTGCCACCAATGAATCGGGCATCAGAACCTTGGATGACATCATCGCACAGGCGGATGTGGCGTTGTATGAAGCCAAGAGCAACGGACGCGACCTGGTGAAAATCGCGGAGGCCAGTTTCGACTCGGCCTCTACTGGCGTTCGGCGTGCGCTGCGCCGGACCAGTCGCACCGGCACCGGCGCGCCGCCGGTCAGTAGCGCGTCGTAGCGGCGGTGATCCAGTCCGGCGTGCGATCCAGAATCCACGCCTCCACGGATTTGTCCAGGCCGGTGGCTATCAACACACCCAGGCACACCATGACCAGGCCGAACACCTGCTTGCCGTGCTTGCCCGCGCTCATCAGCCGGCCGCGCACCTTTTGCATGCTGGCGCGCGATATCGACCCCAACAACACCAGCGGCGCTGCGGCGCCGAGACCGAAAAGCAGCATCAGCAGGCCGATCTGCGCCAGGTCCTTGCCTTGGCTGGCAAGCGTTGTGGCTGCGCCCAGTGTCGGCCCGACGCAGGGGCTCCAGATGATGCCCAACAGGGAACCGACCAGGAACTGTCCGGGCAGGCCGTCCAGCGTCACGCGGTTCAGCAGTTGTGTTCCGGAATTGCTCAAGGAGCCGGTCGCGCGCGCGAACGCATCCTGAAACTTCGGCACCAGCAAGACGATCCCGAACCCGGTGAGTATGACGGCGCCGACCAGTCTGAAGGTGTCCGGGTCTAGACCGAGCGATGCACCGAGCGTCGCGAGAAATATCCCGACGATCGTGAATGACAGCGCAAGTCCGGCTCCGAGCGCGAAGGCACCCCAACGATGCGCGTTGACGGCCGACGCAATCAGCAAGGGGACCAGCGGCAAAACACACGGCGACAGCGTCGACAGGGCTCCGGCCAGCAGCCCCAGGCCATAGGTTGCGGGCCCGAAGTTCACTTCGCGGGTACGGCTTGGCGCAGCAGCGCCTCGAGGCTGGAAGACTGAGTGTCGCCGGTGGAACGCGCAACTTCCTTGCCCCCCTTGAACACCACCACCGTGCTTTGCTTGGTGACGCCGAGCGACTTTTTCAATGCTTTCTGCGTATCGAAGTCCGCTACGAACAGGGTCAATGGCTCAAATGCGACAGAGCGGGTCAGTGCGCTGAGAATCGGCGCCTGCGCGCGGCAGGTAGGGCACCAGTCGGCATGAAACACGACGGCAACGGCCTTTCCGGCGCTGCGCGCTGCATCGAACTGCACCTGATCGAAGGGGACCTCCGCGGCACTTGCCGCGAGCAGCGGAGCGAGAAACAGGAACGACAGCAAGGCGGCGAGAAATGGCTTCATGGCGACTCCAATTGGTGAACTCTGTCCAGCAGACCGAGGATGCGCTCGACTTATTTCGACAGCGGCAACAATGAATCGGGCTGCCTGCGGTCCAGTCCAGTCCGGCGTGCGATGGACCTACGAGTGCTCAGCCGTTACGGCCGATCGCCGCACTGCAAAACGCCACTGCACTCTCGATGTCCGCGAAGTAATTCTTCGCATCCATCTCGGGAATCAGTTCGGCCCGCTTCAACTTACCCAACACCAGTTCATTCGCCTCGCAAATCAGCACCTTCACGCCGCGCCGGGTCAGGTTTTGCATCGCCAGCTCCAGCGCCTGTATGCCGGTGATGTCCATGAAGGGCACGCGCGACAGACGGATGATCACGTATGCCGGGTCGGTGTGCGTATGGACCAGTGCACGTTCGAAATTCTCCACGGCGCCGAAGAACAGAGGACCCTCGACCGCATACACCAGAACACCCTTGGGCAGCGCGGAGCCGGCTTCAGCGCCCAGTTCGGCGCGCAGCTGATGTTCGGACTGCGCGACGACCTCGACCGAGGATGACATGCGGCGCAGGAAATGTAGCATGGATAAGATGACGCCGATGTTCACCGCAACCACCAGGTCGGTGAAAATCGTCAAGGTGAAGGTGATCAGCAGAATGATCACGTCGGCGCGTGGCGCGGTCCGCAGCATGCGCGAGAAGCGCTTCAGATCGCTCATGTTCCAGGCGACGAAGAACAGGATGGCGGCGAGCGAACACAGGGGAATGCGCGCCGCCAGCGGCGCTGCGATGAGCAGCACAAGAATCAGGGTCAATGCGTGCACCATCCCGGCGATGGGGCTGTTGGCGCCGTTGCGGAAATTGGTTGCCGTGCGCGCAATCGCACCGGTCGCAGCAATGCCGCCGAACAACGGTGCGATCACGTTGGCGATGCCTTGACCGATCAATTCCTGATTGGAATCGTGACGCGTTCCGGCCATGCCGTCGGCCACGACCGCCGAGAGCAGCGATTCGATGGCGCCGAGCATCGCAATGGTGAAAGCGGAGGGCAGCAGCATCATCACGCGATCGAAGCTGATGCCGGGTATCGACAGGCTCGGCAGTCCCTGCGGAATTCCGCCGAAGGCGCTGCCGATGGTGGCGACGCCATCGAACTGAAACACGGCTTGAATGACCGTGGCCGTAACCATCGCCAACAAGGGTCCCGGGATGCGCTTCAAGGGGCCAATCCTGGAGGCAAATACGGTGATGACCAGACTCAACGCTGCAAGCGCGGTGGTCGCGGGATGCAGATGCGGCAATGACAGCAGCAGCTGAAACAGCTTGGCGTAGAATTGTTCGGCGCCGGGCTTGGGAAGGCCGAAGAAATCGCGCCACTGTCCCACCCAGATGATGACCCCGATACCGGCTGTGAATCCGACGATGACGGGGTCGGGGATGAAGCGGATGACGCCGCCGAATTTGGCCGCGCCCAGCAGGATCAGCATGACGCCGGCCATCAGCGTCGCCACCAGCAGGCCGTCGATGCCGTGTTTGGCGGTGATGCCGGCGAGGATGACGATGAATGCACCCGTCGGACCGGCGATTTGAATGCGGCTGCCGCCGAACAGGGAGACGGTGATGCCGGCGAAAATGGCGCTGTAAATCCCCTGTTCGGGCTTGGCGCCGGAGGCGATGGCAAAGGCCATGGCGAGCGGCAACGCGACGATGCCAACGATCAGGCCCGCGATGAGGTTCGATGCCAGGAACTGGCGTTTGAAAAGGCGGGCCCTGTAGGCTTCTACGATGGCGATCATCAACTGGAACATTAGCATTACCCGGCCGTTGG
The DNA here is from genome assembly GCA_025357635.1 of Pseudomonadota bacterium. Taxonomy (GTDB): domain Bacteria; phylum Pseudomonadota; class Gammaproteobacteria; order Steroidobacterales; family Steroidobacteraceae; genus TMP-86. The sequence goes on along the minus strand of JANXOV010000128.1, from coordinate 4,261 downwards.
GACGCGCCAAAGTTCGCGAATTTGAAAGCAAGGCGCGGAGTGCGCACGGCCATGGGGGTTGATACATTGCCCGCCATCGACATGATGAAATCACGGAGTTGGCCATGAAGAGTTCGTCAGTTGCTGCGAAGCGTGCCGCGGCCACCACCGCAGACTCTCGATGGGCCGCCGTGGTCGCGCGCGCGCATAAAGCGGATGAGCAGTTTTTTTATTCCGTCACGACCACGGGCGTGTATTGCCGCCCCTCCTGCGCTGCGCGTCTGGCCAGGCCTGAGAACGTGCGCTTCTATGCGACGCAGGAGGCAGCGTTGAAGGCGGGTTTCCGGCCTTGTAAGCGCTGCAAGCCGGATCAGGATTCACCGGCCCGGCAACATATAAAGAAGATAAAAGACGCCTGCCGCATCATCGAAAGCGCCGAGGACCCGTTGACGCTCGCAGATCTTGCCAAACGTGTGAACTTGAGTGCGTATCATTTCCACCGTCTGTTCAAAAAAATGACCGGCGTGACGCCGCGCGCCTACGCCGCGGCACACCGCGGCGGCAGGGTTCGGCGTGAACTGGGGCGCAGTGGGTCGGTCACCGCTGCCATCTTCGATGCGGGCTACAACTCCAACGGGCGCTTTTATGAAAATGCCAGCGGAATTCTGGGAATGACACCGCGGCAGTACCGCAGCGGCGGCGAGCAGGTGCAGATCCGCTTCGCCGTCGGCGAGTGCTCGCTGGGCGCCATTCTGGTCGCGATGAGTGCGCGCGGTGTGTGTGCCATCTCGCTCGGCGAGGATGCGCACGCGCTGACGCGCGAGCTGCAGGATCGATTTCCGCGCGGCACGCTGATCGGCGGCGATGCGTCATTTGAAGCGACGGTGGCGCGAGTGGTGGGGTTCATCGATGATCCGCGCATCGGTCTGGATCTGCCGCTGGATGTGCGTGGCACGGCGTTCCAGCAGCGCGTCTGGCAGGCGCTGCAGCGCATCCCCGCCGGTAAAACCGCAAGCTACGCGCAGATTGCCAAGCGCATCGGGGCACCCTCAGCGGTTCGTGCGGTGGCCGGCGCGTGCGCAGCCAATACGCTGGCGGTGGCTATTCCGTGTCATCGGGTCGTGCGCAGCGACGGTGAATTGTCCGGCTATCGCTGGGGAATCGAGCGCAAGCGTGCGTTGTTGCAGCGGGAAGCGCGGCCGTCAGCGGTGGCGAAGTGAACGCCCCACCGGGGATCTGGTGACGGCGGATCTTTTCGCGGACCAGACGCTTCTTGAGGAGGAGTTCCAACCCGGCGCATTTTTGCTGCGCGGCTTCGTCACCTCGTCAAACAGCCAGCTGACGGCGCAGCTGCAGGTGATACTGGCCGAGGCGTCGCTGCGCCACATGCGGACTCCCGGCGGCTTTCTCATGTCGGTGGGCATGAGCAATTGCGGTGCGCATGGATGGGTCACCGACCGCCGCGGCTATCGCTATGATCCGCAGGACCCGGAGTCGGGGCGGCCGTGGCCCCCCATGCCCGCTCCCTGGCGCGATCTGGCCCGCGGCGCCGCAGCGCGCTGCGGGTTTGCACACTTCGAGCCCGACGCCTGCCTGATCAATCGCTACGCGCCCGGCGCGCGCATGTCGCTGCACCAGGATAAGAATGAGCGTGATTTCACGCAGCCCATCGTGTCGGTGTCGATTGGACTTCCCGCCGTATTCCAGTTCGGCGGCGCGCTGCGCTCAGACAAGGCGCTGCGGGTGCCGCTGGCGCACGGCGATGTGGTGGTGTGGGGTGGTCCCGCGCGGCTGCGCTTCCACGGGGTGCTGCCCCTCAAGGACGGACAGCACCCCGTATTCGGATCTCAACGCATCAATCTGACCTTCCGCAGAGTCCTTTAGAAGATGGTGCGGATACCGGCTGAAAACGTGCGGCCGATATTGCCGTAGCCGCCGGTGGTTTCGTATTGCTTGTCGAGCGCATTCTCAACGCGCGCATACAGGCTCATGTTCTTCGAATAGGCGTAGGCGGCGCGCAGGTCGAGCAACGTGTAGGAACTCAGCACCGTGGTGTTGGCGGCGTCGTTGAACGTGCGGCTCACGTATTGCGCCGATACCGAGGTCGTCAGCGCCGCCGGCCAGCGATAGTCGATGCCGGCATTGAGCGTATCGCGCGCGCGCCGCGCCAGTTCCAGACCGAAGTTGGCGCTGCCGGCGGATTCGTTCCTGGCATCCGTGTGCGTGTAGTTGAGCGAAAGGCGGGAGCGATCGCCCGCTTTGGCGACCGCGCTCAGTTCAACACCCTTGGCAGATGTCTTCTGCACATTGTCGTAGAACCCGAAGGGCTGAGCGTCGCAGCGCGGGTCGGCGGCGCCGAAGCAGGACACGAAGTCGATCATGTTGCGCGTATTGCGGTGGAAGTAGATCGCCGACAGGGCGATGCGATCGTTCGCCAGTTTTTGCTCCACGCCCGCGTCCCAGCCCTTGGCCTCCTCGGGTCTTAGCGCTGCGTTGCCATAGGGGCTGAACAATTGATACAGCGATGGCGCTTTGAATCCCTCGCCGTAGCTTGCGCGCACAGTGGTCGCGGAACCCAATGCCCATGCCAACGCCGCACGCGGCGAGGTATGGCCGCCGAAGGTGGCATGATCGTCATGCCGCAGCCCGAGAGTCAGCGCCACGGGTTTGATGGGCGAGGCCTGCAATTCTGCGTACACGCTGTTGATGTGCGTTGAGGCCGCCAGCGGAATCGGATTGGGATCGTAGTCGGCGGGCGATGCCGTGCGGAAATTGGACCGCTCCGATTCGAGCCCGAACACGGCTTGATAGTCCTTGGTCAACTCCAGGGTGCTTTGAAATTCGAAACGGCGATTGCGGCCGAGTGCATTGAAGGTTTCGCGCACCGTCAGGTCCGGATTGAAATCCACGCGGTCGGTGTTGGTGTAGGAGTATCCGAGGCGGTTCTTCCAGCGGCCATCCAGGCCCTCGGCGTTCAGTCCGACATACGTGACCAGCTCTTCGACATTTCCGTAATCTTTGGTATCACCGAAGTTGTAAGAGGGCGGCGCATAGCCGTCAAAGTCGAAGCGGCTCTTGGACCAGATCGAGCGGACTTCGGCGCTGATCGCATCGTTGAATTTGTACATTGCGCGCGCATTGAATCCGAGATTCCGGAAACTGTCCTTCTCGGTGCCGCCGAGTTTCTTGTCGAAGGCTGATATGCCGCTGCTGGTGAGGTAGTTGCCGCCGACTCGCCAGTTCAAGTGATCCCCCCCGGCTTCAAGCCGCGCGCGCGCCATGCCCGTGCCCAGCTGCCCGCCTTCGGCGCTCACCGCGCCCGACAGGGGGCCGGCAGGTTCCGGCGTGATGATGTTGACCACGCCGCCGATGGCCTGGCTGCCCCATAGCGTGGATTGCGGCCCACGCAGCACTTCGACGCGCGCGAAATCATTCGTCGCCAGGTTGGCGAAGTCGTAGCCGCCGCCGGGGGAGGACGGATCGTTGAGCTTGATGCCATCGAACAGCACCACGGTTTGATCCGTCTCGGCGCCGCGGATGCGCAGGAAGGTGGTGCCGCCGAGGCCGCCGTTGCGCGTCACCGTGACGCCGGGTGTGGTGGAGAGCAGGTCCGACAACACGGTCTTCTGGCTGCTGCGGATATCCTCGGCACTGATCAGCGCGACGGAATTGCCGACCTTGGAAATCGGTTGTTCGGAGCGCGTGGCGGTGACGACGACGAGATCGAGCGAGTCGGCATCGTCGGCGCGAGCGGCGACGTTGGACAAAACAAAGGCGAAGCAAAGTAAAGCGATGGAAATGCGCATGGCGTTGGAAACCCCGTCAATAGAACTGCAACCGCATGGGTTCTTGCTCTTGCGAGCGCAACCCATGTACCTGTCGCCGCTCGGGATTTCCCGCTCCTTCAGCACACCCCGGCTGTCAGATGGACGACGACGGCAAGCAGGTCTCCTGGCTTGCGGCTCACACCCCGTTGCGTCGCCTTCCCGAACCGGATCGGTTCAGTGGCTGATGACGCGGGGCACACCGCTTACAGTTACGGGGGCAGCCCGGGCATTGAACCCGAGTTCCCTTTGAATCCCCGTGGGGGGAACTTGTCGCGCGGGCGATAAGTTGCCCGAAAAGGACCGGCGCGTCAAATGAGAGCATTGTCCAATGGGGTTTGAGTCTGAAGCGGGGGGTGTGATTCCAACGGGATATGAGTCTGAAGGGTTGGCTGGGATCGATCACGATGCAAGGCATGGTGATCCAGATGAACGACGAGCAATTTGTAACCCTGGCG
>JANXOV010000113.1 GCA_025357635.1 Pseudomonadota bacterium | reverse complement strand
ACGTCGAGGATCACCTCGATGCCGGCACGATGCAGCTCACGCACCATGGTTTTGAACTCGGTCAGAGTTGAATTAAAAGTCCTTCCAGATGCGTAGCCCGCATGCGCAGCAAAGAGTGCTATCGGGTTGTAGCCCCAGTAGTCGGCCCGTTTCGTACCATCGGTGACGTTGCATCCAACGTGATCGGTATCGAAAGCCTGCACGGGGAGCAACTCGACGGCCGTGATACCGAGCGCCTTTAAATACGGGATCTTCTCGATCAATCCAAGGTATTGACCACGGTATTCAACGCCAGAGGACGGATGAATCGTCAGGCCGCGTACATGAGTTTCATAAATGATAGTGTCGGACCACGGGTGGCGCGGACAGACGACTCCTTGCCAGTCAAAGTGATGTTGGGCGACGATGCCAGCAAAAGCTCGCTGGAAGTCGCCCGGCAGGCGCGTGTCGCTTGATTTCGTGATCGAGTTGTTCCAAGCGGCAATGAGCGGAGCATACGGGTCCAGCAGAAGCCGCCGCGGATCAAACCGATGGCGAGAATCGGTCGCTGTCGGACCCAAGGCGCGATACGTATAGCAGTGCCCGTTCAGATCGGCACCAACTCCGATATGCCAGATATCTCCCGTCTTGTGCAACTTTCGGTCAAGCGCGATTCGTAGGACGGGTACTTCTGCATCGATATCGGGGAAAATCCACAGTTCGATGAGCACAGCGTGGCGGCTGAAGACGGCGAAATTGGTCTTGTTGGCGTCGCGGTGGGCGCCGAGCGGCCATGGCTCACCGGGTGTCAGTATCGCGGAATCGAGCCCGGAGCCTATGACTTTTACGTCAGGAGCGGAGGAGGGTGCATTGCCTGACATACTGCTGACAGGAGTTATCATAGTCACGTTTCTTCACGCGCGATCGTTTTGAGATCGACGCACGACGTACGGAACGCAGCCGCTGGACGGCTGCCACCAGCGGCCAAGCGACAGATTCGATGCGCCGCTAATCGCCGTAGTGCGCGTACACCGATGTCGTGCCGTCATTCGCCACAACGTAAACATTGTAAGACTCCACTTTACCGGGTTCTGTTTCCATGCCTGGCGAGCCCGCCGGCATGTTCGGGACGACGAGTCCCTTCGCATCAGAGTGTTCGGCAAGCAAGCGCTTTACATCAGTCGCAGGAACGTGGCCCTCCACGAAATAGCGTCCCACGTGCGCCGTGTGACAGGACTGCATGTTAGCCGGGATGCCGGAGCCTTGCTTGATCGGTTCCAGATTGTCGACATTGTGTATCTCCACGTTGAAGCCGGCTCGTCGCATGTGCTCTACCCAAGCACCACAACACCCGCAGCTTGCGCTCTTGCTGACAAATACGGTCGGTAACCCCGTTGCGATGGAAGATGACGCCGGCGTGGTCTGCAATGATTTGGTAACAGAGCCGGACTCCGGTCCGCATGCACAAAGATACGGAATCATGACCGCAACGCCTAGGCACTGAATTGTCTTACGCATATCCTTGTACCTCATAATGTAGCTGCATCTGCTGAGCAATTAGTGCCAATCGAGGCCCCGCTTTAAGTCGTCGACAAATGTTATCAAGAGGCGTAATCCAAATCATAATTTCCCATGGATGGCGCACCGCGGAAACGCATCACTGCGTTATGCCGTGCTCATAGACACAATTGATCGCCGATTTCATCGCTGCCACAGGATATGCGCTGCCTCCAGCGGGACGTTGACTCCGGCGTAGAACGGTACGATTCGAGCAGTGTAGTCACTGGGTGCGCGTGTGGCGGGAACGCACGCCGTATACACGGTCATGCCGTGCGGATCCTGCGAAGGGACGAGCCGCGTCATTTGAATGCGAATAGCCTCGGCGCTGTCGAGACGATCGGCATACAACTCCACGCAGACAGCGTGCGGTGTCAGTGCTCCCAGGGCGACTTCCACCGTGAATTCGGATTGGCTCTCGCGATTTTCGATGCTGACTTCACCGAAACGCAGTGTTGGCCAGTGCTGATCGAGCTTGCGCCGCCAATCCGAAATCTGTTGTCCTTGGAGCCCACCACTGTCGGCGCGTGACTTGTAGGCCTCGGCGGCGGGCAGATAGGATTTTTCAACATACTCTCGTACGCTGCGATTGGCGGAATACACAGGTGTCAGACTCGCCATGCTCTCCCGGACGCGCCCCACCCAGGCTCGCGGAATGCCGCCGTCGTCGCGCGAATAGAATTCCGGAATGACTTGGCCCTCCAGAAGGTCAAATAATTGCGACGCCTCTGTTGAATTGACCGCTTCACCGCCACGGTTTCCTCGGCCGTCGCCGAGGGCCCAGCCCACTTTTGGGTTATAGGCTTCGGCCCACCAGCCATCGAGTTCTGACAGATTCAGCCCGCCATTGACGAGCACCTTCATCCCGCTTGTGCCGCAGGCCTCCCACGGTCGCTGCGGTGTGTTGATCCACACATCGACGCCCTGCACCATGCGTTCCGTCAACTGCATGTCATAATCGCTTAAGAAAATGACCTGACCTCGGACCTCCGGTCGCTGGATGAACCGATTCCATTCTTGAATGAATGCCTGGCCGGCCAGATCGGCCGGATGCGCCTTGCCGGCGATGACGAGCTGCACGGGTCGCTGCAAGTTCGTTAACAGATGAATCAGGCGCTCCGTATCATGAAGCAGCAGGTTGGGCCGCTTATAGGCGGCAAATCTGCGCGCAAAGCCCAGCGTCAGCACATCGGGCCTGAAGATTCGCCGTGCTCGCTCAATTTCCTCCGCCGTGGCCCCGGCGACTGCTAATTGCGCACCGAGCCGCTCCCGGGCAAACGTGACAAAGGATTCACGTGCAGCGGCTCGATATTGCCATACGTCGGAGTCTGGTATGCAGCGAAGGCATCCTGCGAGAGATTCCAATTCACCCAACCAACGGTCTTTGCCGCAGCAGGAAGTCCAGAGTGCGTCCGCTTCGGCGCAGTCCCAACTCGGCATATGAACACCGTTGGTGATATGGCTGATCGGCACCGCATCGACTGGCCATCGCGGAAACAACGGCAGAAAGATGTTGCGACTGACCTCGCCGTGCAGCCGACTGACACCGTTAACTGCACCGCTGCCACGAAGGGCCAGATATGCCATGTTGAACGGTTCTGTGTCGTCATTGGGGTCACGGCGGCCGAGCGCGAGCAGTTCGTGTGTGGAGAGTCGCAGGTGGTTGTGCGCATAGTTGTCGAGGTATCGCTCCATCAAACGCGGAGCGAAGCAATCAAACCCAGCGGCAACGGCGGTATGTGTGGTAAACACATTGCCGGCACGAGTGATTGAAAGGGCGGTTGCGAACGGCTGGTCCGTCAGTTCCATGAGCGTCCGCGCGCGTTCCAATATGGCAAACGCGGCATGACCTTCGTTTAAGTGGCACACTTCCGGTTTGATCCCCAACGCGTTGAGCAGCCGCCAGC
>JANXOV010000085.1 GCA_025357635.1 Pseudomonadota bacterium | reverse complement strand
CCGCAGCAATCAACAGCTCGCGCGCATCCTCATCGATCTGAAGTTGCGCGGCGCCCAGACCGCGCTCTGCGTCGCGCAACGCGCGGTCGATGAGACTGGACAGATCCTGCGGTGCCAGCGACTTCAATACGTACACTCGCGCCCGCGACAGCAGCGCGTTGTTGACCTCGAAAGAGGGGTTTTCCGTGGTCGCGCCGATGAACACCAACGTGCCGTCCTCGACGAAGGGCAGGAACGTGTCCTGCTGCGCCTTGTTGAAACGGTGCACCTCGTCCAGAAACAGCACCGTGCCGTGTGTTGCATGCACGGCGCGCGCCTGCTCCACCACCGCGCGAATGTCTTTGATGCCGGCCATGACGGCGGACAGGGTGACGAACTGCGCTCGGATGCCGTGCGCGAACAGCCGGGCGAGCGTGGTTTTGCCGGTGCCCGGCGGACCCCACAGAATCATTGAATGCGGACGTCCGGCGGCGATGGCGCGGCGCAGCGGTCCGCCCTCACCCACCAGATGCGTCTGCCCGACGAACTCTTCGATCGACTGAGGACGCATTCGATCCGCCAGCGGGCGAAAGGCGGTTTGCGCTGCGCCACTCAACGGTCAGTTCCGCGCCGCCGGCAGGAAAGTCTCGGCGACTGCGCACCACCGTGCGGCGCCAGCGCGTGCGATCAACAGCCCGGCCAGAATACCCACCGTGTCGGCAACGGCATCATTGACTTCCATGGCGCGCGTCGTGGTGAACAGGCCTTGGGCGATCTCGATGAAGACCCCCAGCAAAAAAAACAGCGCCGCCAGTTTCCACCAGGAAGATCGCGGATACAGTCCGCAGAACCACAGCGTCAGCGCGAAATAAGCAAGCGCGTGCTCGACCTTGTCGGGAAGCAGGCCGGCGACCGCGGCGATATCCGGCCCGGGCAGCAGACAGGTGACAATGACGACCAGGATCATGATCCAACCGCCGATGGCCCAGAACGTGGCGTATCGAAGATCGGTCCTCATGGTTCGCCCGGGGCATACCCGATCACATCCACGCCCGCCGGCGGCGTGAAAGTGAACAGATCCGCCGCCAGCGGCTGATTGCGGACGGCGTGTGAGAAATTCAGTGCCGTGACCTGATTGAGCTTGTCGGCCAGCAGCATGCGGACCAGTTCGCCCTTGCGAAAACCGACGCGCGCGGCAAGGAAATCGCTGCCCTCGCGCTTTGGCCGCAGCTGATACCATTCCAGTCCATCGGCTTCAGGCAGCGCAGTGACGTCGAATTCGGCGCTGACCGCGGCGCCGGAGGACAGCAGCATCGCCGGCGTGCTCGCCATGCTCGCATCCAGATCGCGCACATTGGCCTGCGCCAGATCCTTGTCGTAGAACCACAGCTTCTTGCCGTCGGCCAGCACCAGTTGTTCATTGGGGTTGCGGTAATCCCAGCGGAACTTGCCCGGCTTTTGCAGATACAGGTGACCGGAGGCGCCCCGTGTGGGCTTGCCCTGCGCATCGTTGATGCTCTGCTCAAAATCCGCCGACCACGTCGTCAGACCGGACAGGTATTGATCAACGCGCGAGGCCGGCGAGGCCTGCGCGCAAAGAGTCGCCATGACGGCAAGAACGGCTGCGAGACATCGCATGATCAATCCTGAATCTGCGCCGGAATCAGAATTTCACGGGCGCCGTTGGATTGCAGCGGTCCGACGAGACCGGCGGCTTCCATCGTCTCCACCAGCCGTGCGGCCCGGTTATAGCCGATTTTTAAGCGGCGCTGCACGCCGGAAATCGATGCCTTGCGCGTCTCGACCACGATGCGCACCGCCTCGTCGTAGAGCGGGTCCTGTTCGCCGTCGCTGTCGCCGCCTTCTGCGTCCTCCTCGTCGGAAGGAAAGCCGGGAATCGGGGATCTGGGTCCGGTGATGATCTCGTCGATATAGGTGGGCGGCGCACCCTTCTTCAATCCCGCCACCACGCGATGCACTTCCTGGTCCGAGACGAATGCGCCGTGCACGCGATTTGGGATGGACGTCCCCGGCGGCAGGTACAGCATGTCGCCGTGCCCCAGCAAGGACTCGGCGCCGCTTTGATCCAGGATCGTGCGTGAGTCGACTTTTGCGGACACCTGAAAGGCGATGCGCGAGGGAATGTTCGCCTTGATCAGCCCGGTGATCACGTCCACCGACGGGCGCTGCGTTGCGAGTATCAAGTGGATGCCCGAAGCACGTGCTTTTTGCGCAAGGCGCGCAATCAGCTCCTCCACCTTCTTGCCGACGATCATCATCAGATCGGCCAGTTCGTCGATGATGACCACCACGAACGGCAGCGTGGTCAGATCCGCAATGTCCTCGGCCACCACGCCGGGTACGCCCTGCGCGATCTTTTGCATGAGGATGGGATCCTTGATCGGCTTGCCTGCTTCGATGGCATCCTTGACCTTGCGATTGAAGCCGCCGATGTTGCGCACGCCGAGCATGGACATGAGCTGATAGCGCCGCTCCATTTCGGCCACGCACCAGCGCAACGCGTTGGCGGCATGTTTCATGTCGGTGACCACCGGCGCGAGCAGATGCGGGATGCCCTCATACACCGACAACTCGAGCATTTTCGGATCGATCATGATCATGCGCACATGTTCGGGCGTGGCCTTGTAGATCAGGCTCAATACCATGGCGTTGATGCCCACCGATTTGCCTGAGCCGGTGGTGCCGGCAATGAGCAAATGCGGCATGCGCGCCAGATCCACCACCACGGGAACACCGCCGATGTCCTTGCCCAGCGCCAATGCCAGCGGTGAGCTGAGGTCATCGTACGGCTTGGACTTGATGATCTCCCCGAGCGTCACGATCTCGCGTTTTTCGTTGGGAATCTCCAGGCCCACCACCGATTTGCCGGGAATCACTTCCACCACGCGCACGCTGATGGCGGACAACTCGCGCGCCAGGTCCTTGGACAGATTGCTGATCTGGTTGACCTTGACGCCGGGCGCCGGCCGCAGCTCAAAGCGCGTCACGACCGGACCGGGCTGCACCGCAACCACTTCGGCTTCGACGCCGAAATTGCGCAGCTTCAGTTCCACCAGGCGCGACATGGCCTCCAATCCCTCCTCGGAATACGAGGACTCGCGCGGGCCCGGTTCATCCAGCAGCGACAGCGCGGGCAGTTCGCTCGACTTGGGCGCATCGAACAGCGGCACCTGTCGTTCGCGTTCGACGCGCTCGCTCTTCTCCGGCACCGGTGCCGGCGGCTCGATTCGCGGCGGTGCACGCGCGGCAACTTTTTTCTGTTCCTCGCGCACCACGCCCTGCCGCGCCTGCTTGCGCACCTGACCTGCGGACAACTCGCGGCGCTGGTTCCATTTCTCTTGCGCCCACTCGATGCCCGCCAGCACCGACGCACCGAGCTTGTCCATGATCTGGAACCAGGACACACCGAGAAACAAGGCTACGCCTGCCAGCCACAGGCCCAGCAGCAGCAGCGTGGCTCCCAGAAAACTCAGCCCATGGGCGCTGCCGCTGCCGGTGAGCTCGCCAACCACACCGCCGGCGCTGTTGGGAAAGGACGACCCGTCCCAATGCAAGGTGGCAAGGCCGCAGCTGGTCAGCAGCGTTAGCACGAATCCGCCGGCCCGCAGCGCTGCGCTGAGGCGCGACTTGGACTCCGGCAATGTTTGATCTTTGTGAACGAACCAGCCGGCAAAACCCAGCATTAACGGAAACAGGTAGGCCGGCCGGCCGAACAGAAAAAAGAAGAAGCCCGCCAGCCACGCGCCAACCGGCCCTATCCAATTGCCCATGGGACCAGGCTCACCGGTGTCGGCAAAACCCGGATCGTGCGGGTGATAGGACAGCAGCGCGAGCAGCAGAATGAGCGCCAGCGCGCCCAGCACCCACAAGGTACCCTCGCGCAATGAACGGCTCACCGCGGCCGAAATTTTCGGCTTGCGCCGGGCTTTGCTGCTTTCAGTGGATTCTGCCAACGATAGTCCTTTCCCGCGCCGGCATATTTACTTACCATGAGCCCGCGGTCCTTAATTTGAGAGGGAAAAATTATACATGAGCCTCGCCCGTCACAGCCGGCTTGTCATTCTGGGCTCCGGTCCCGCCGGCTACAGCGCGGCCGTGTACGCAGCCCGCGCGAACCGTGCTCCTTTGCTGATCACCGGCCTGGAGCAAGGCGGCCAGCTGATGACCACGACGGACGTGGACAATTGGCCCGGCGACGTGCACGGCTTGCAGGGGCCAGCGCTGATGGAACGCATGCGCCAGCATGCGCAGCGCTTCAACACGGAAATCGTGGCCGATCATGTCAATCGCGTGGACCTGCGGCAGCGTCCGTTCCGCCTGACCGGCGACAGCGGCGAGTACACCTGCGATGCCCTGATCATCGCCACCGGCGCCTCGGCCAAGTACCTGGGCCTGCCCTCGGAAGAGCAGTTTCGTGGCAAGGGCGTGTCCGCCTGCGCGACTTGCGACGGCTTTTTCTACCGCGGCAAGCAGGTGGCTGTCGTCGGCGGCGGCAACACGGCGGTTGAGGAGGCCTTGTACTTGAGCAATATCGCTGCCCATGTGACGCTGATCCACCGGCGCGACAGACTGCGCGCCGAAAAAATCCTGCAGGACCGGCTGTTCGCGCTCGAGCGCAGCGGCAAGGTGACCCTGGTGTGGAACCATGCCGTGCAGGAGTTTCTTGGCGATGACAGCGGCGTCAACGGCGTTCGCATCGTCAGTGTGCAAGGCGCCAAGACGCGCGACATCGCCTTGCACGGCGTGTTCATCGCCGTCGGACATCAACCCAATACGCAGCTGTTCGAGCAGCAGATCCAGATGCGCGGCGGCTACATTCAGGTCAAGGGCGGCAGCGAGGGCGATGCCACGGCAACGAGCATTGCCGGGGTGTTCGCGGCAGGCGATGTCGCCGACCACATCTACCGGCAGGCTGTCACCTCGGCCGGCACCGGCTGCATGGCGGCGCTGGATGCCGACAAGTACCTTGAGCGCCAAGACGCAGATTCTCACCGCGCAGTTTCTCAACAGCATCGCTGACATCGATGCGGCGCAATGGAACGCGCTCGCGGGCGCCGCTCAGCCGTTCCTGCGCCATGAATTCCTGCTCGCCATGGAAATCACCGGCTGCGCGGTTCCCGCCACCGGGTGGACCGCACGCCATGTCGTGCTTCGCGATGCGCAGCAGCAGGCCCTCGCCGCCATGCCGTTGTACGAAAAGACCCATTCACAGGGCGAGTTCGTCTTCGATTTCTCATGGGCCAACGCTTATCACCAGCACAGGCTCGACTACTATCCGAAGCTGCTGACAGCCGTTCCGTTCACACCCGTGAGCGGCAGCCGGTTGTTGATGGCCGATACAGCGGCGCGGCCGCAACTGGAGGCCGCGCTCATCGCCGCTGCGCGCGAACTGGTGCTGCGGGAGAATCTATCCTCCTGGCATGTGCTGTTTCCCTGTGAATCGCAGGCGCTGAGCCTGGAGCAGGCCGGTTTGATTCAGCGGCGCGATTGCCAGTTTCACTGGCACAACGCCAGCTTCAGCAGTTTCGATGATTTTCTGGAGGGCTTCACCGCGCAGAAGCGCAAGAAGGCAAAACGCGAACGGCGCCGCGTGGCCGATGCCGGCATCGTCTTCGACACGCTCGCCGGCGGGGACGTCGATGCCGCCTTGTGGAAGACGCTGTACGGGTTCTATGCCGACACGTTTCACCGGCACGGGCATCGCCCCTATCTGAATCTGGCCTTCTTCAAACGCATCGCCGCGACCATGCCCGGCAATCTGCTGTTGAAGGTGGCACGGATCGGCGCCGATCCGATCGCCGTGGCCATTTTCTTCGAAGACCGCGACACCCTGTACGGACGCTACTGGGGCGCCGGCGGCAACTATCACAGCCTGCACTTCGAGACCTGCTACTACCAGGGGATCGAATACTGCATCAAGCAAGGCTTGCGGCGCTTCGAACCCGGAACCCAGGGTGAGCACAAGGTGCCGCGCGGCTTCACGCCCTCATTCACCTCCTCGTCGCATTTCATCGCGCACCCGCAATTCGATGCGGCCATCCGCGATTTCGCCGCGCGTGAGGCTCAGGCGGTGAATCACTACGCGCAAGGAATCAATGAGCATCTGCCCTTTCATCGCGAGCAGAGCACCGACTTGCGGCTGGCGGAATGACGCGGCTGGCGTGGTTGAGCGAAAACGCGGATCCCGAGTGGTTCCCCGAACTGGATCAGGCGCTGCGCGAACCTGAAGGGTTGCTGGCCGCGGGAGGCGACCTGTCACCCCGCCGGCTGCTCGCCGCCTACTCGCGTGGCATTTTTCCCTGGTACTCGGACGCTCAGCCGATTCTGTGGTGGTCGCCCGAACCGCGCATGGTGTTGTTTCCGCAACAATTCAAATGCGCCAGAAGTCTGCGCAAGACCATCCGGCAAGGATCGTTCGAGACGCTCATCGACAAGGACTTTGGCAACACCATCAGCGCCTGCGCGCAGCCGCGCCGCTCCGGTGGCGGCACCTGGCTGAATGCGGACATGATTGCCGCCTATCAGCGCCTGCATGAGTTGGGATTCGCCCATTCGGTGGAAACCTACCGCGGCTCGCAGCTGGTGGGCGGGATCTACGGCCTGCATCTGGGAGCCGTTTTCTTCGGCGAATCCATGTTCAGCCGTGAACGCGACGCCTCCAAGGTGGCCCTGGCGAGGCTGGTCAGGGAGTGCGAATCGCGCGCCATCCGCATGATCGACTGTCAGGTGGCAAGCCCGCACCTGCAAAGCCTGGGGGCGCGCGAGATTCCGCGCAGTGAGTTTGCGGAGCATCTGCAGGACTGGGTGCGCCTGACGCCGGGCCGCTGGGGTTAAATTGCCAAACCTAGGCGGTTTATGCACAATGCGCGCGGTCGCGTCCATACCACAAGGATACATGTCGAAAGAAGAGGCAATTCAGTTCGAGGGCGAGGTCGTCGAGACGCTCCCCAACACCACGTTTCGGGTCAAACTAAAGACCGGCCACGTAGTGACCGCGCATATTTCAGGAAAAATGCGCAAGAACTACATTCGCATTCTGACGGGTGACCAGGTCACCGTCGAAATGACCCCCTACGATCTGAGCAAAGGCCGCATCATCTACCGCGGCCGATAGCGCCGCGCGCTACTGCGCCGGCGACAACAACGCCGGTGAATCCGTCGCCGCCGTCGTTTCCAGCTTGAGCATGTCGCCCTCCTCGTTGAGGGTCACTTCGACGTGTCCGCCATTCACCAGTTTGCCGAACAGCAGTTCTTCGGCCAGCGGGCGCTTGATGAACTCCTGAATGACCCGCGCCATGGGGCGCGCACCCATTTTCGGATCGTAGCCGCGCTTGGCGATCCAGGCGCGCGCCGCCTCATCCACCGACAGCGAGACGCGTTTCTGTTCCAACTGCGCCTCGGCCTCGACAAGCAGTTTGTCCACGACACGTTCGATGGTTGACGGATCCAACGTGGCGAACTGGATGATGGCATCGAGCCGATTTCGAAACTCCGGGGAGAACAGTCGGCGAATGGCTTCCATGCCGTCCGAGGCATTGTCAGCGGGCATGAAGCCGATGCCCGCGCGGCTCATTTCCTTCGTGCCTTCATTCGTGGTCATCACCAGAATCACGTGGCGGAAGTCCGCTTTGCGCCCGTTGTTGTCCGTCAGCGTGCCGTGGTCCATGACCTGCAGCAGCAAGTCGAACACGTGGCTGTGCGCCTTTTCGATTTCATCCAGCAGCAACACGCAATGCGGATGCTTGGAAATGGCTTCGGTCAACAGTCCGCCCTGATCAAAGCCCACATAGCCGGGCGGTGCGCCGATGAGCCGCGACACGGTGTGGCCCTCTTTG
>JANXOV010000070.1 GCA_025357635.1 Pseudomonadota bacterium | reverse complement strand
AGTTTGCCCTGCGGGGCCTTCTTGGTCGGCGGATACATGAACACACCGCCCTTCAACAAGATGCGATGTACGTCGGCCACCATCGCGCCGGCGTAACGGCTCGAGTAGTCGTTGGATTGAGCCCAGTCCAGATAACGCTGATAGCCTGGCGGAAAGCTGCGCCGGTTGCCTTCGTTGACTGAATACGACTTTGATTGCGCGGGCACTTTCAATCCCTGTTCGACGCGCATGAAGGCGCCTATCCCGGGGTCGAGCACGAACATGTCCACGCCGTTGCCGAAGGTCAGCACGAACACCGTGGAGGAGCCATACAGCACATAGCCTGCGGCGATCTGCCGCGAGCCAGGCTGCAGCAGTGACACTTGCGCATTGTCAGCGCGACGATCGTGCGCGAGGATGCTGAAGATGGTGCCCACGCCGCCGCAGATGTCGAGATTCGACGACCCGTCGAGCGGATCGAACAGCACGCAGTAGCGCCGGTCACCGTCCTTGTTGTCGCGCAGGATCACGGGCTCTTCGTTTTCCTCCGAGGCGACGATGGCGACGCCTTCACGTCCGCCCAGCGTGCGCAACAGCACGTCGTTGGCGATGATGTCGAGCTTCTGCTGCACCTCGCCTTGCACGTTTTCAATGCCAACGCTGCCGAGCACGTTTTCCAGCCGTGCGCGGCGCACCTTGTCGGCGATGATCTTGGCGGAGATCGACAGTGCCGACAGCACCCAGGACAGCGTGCCGGTGGACTCCGGGTAATGCGCCTGCTGTTCGAGAATATGCGACTGCAACGTCATGATGGCCGGGGTGCTGGGTGTGCTCATGCAATGACCTGTAGTGTTGAATCGATGTCGGTGGCCCAGGCGAGCAGGCCGCCTTCCAGATGCGCAAAGACGGCGCTGCCATGGCGGGCAGCGATGGCGCAGGCCCGCAGGCTGCGCGCGCCGCTGCGGCATAGGAAAACCAGATTCGACTGTGCCGGCAGGTTCGGATATTCCGCATCCAACCTCCCCAGCGGAACATTGATGGCGGCGCTCAGATGACCGGCAGCGAATTCGCGCGGATCGCGCACGTCGACCAGAACCCAGCGGGCCTGGCCAGCGGCCTCGGACTGCAGAACCTGCGCCAGTTCGCGCGCGCTGAAGCGCCGCATGCCGGGCCAATCGCGCGTCGCCGGCGCCGGCTCGAGCGGGGCGCTGATGGTGGGATGTTCACCGCACACGGCGCAATCCGCGCAGCGCTTGAAGGCGTATTCACGAAACTGCATGGCAAGCGCATCGTAGGTGAGAAAGCGGCCGACCAGCGATGTACCGAGGTTCAAGATCAGCTTGAGGGTTTCGGTGGCTTGCATGCTGCCGAGCACGCCAGGCAGAACGCCGAGCACACCGGCTTCCGCGCAATTGGGAATGACGTCGTCGGAAGCCTGCGCAAACAGGCAGCGATAGCAGGGGCCGGCGCCGGGCACATAGACCATCGCCTGCCCCTCGAAGCGATGAATCGCAGCCGACACCCAGGCTTTGCGTAAGATGACGCAGGCATCGTTGGTCAGATAGCGGGTGGCGAGCCGGTCGCTGCCGTCCACCACGATGTCGACGCGGCGCACGATCTCCAGGATGTTCGCCGCATCCAGGCGCTGTGCCAGGGGTTCGATGCGGATGTCGGGGTTCAGTGCGCGCAGACGCAGGGCGGCCGCCTCGGCTTTGAGTGCGCCGATATCCGCCGTCTGAAACAGAATCTGGCGGTGCAGATTCGACAGCTCGACGCGATCCCCGTCGGCAATGTACAGCGTGCCGACGCCGGCCGCCGCCAGGTACAGCGCCGCAGGGCATCCCAGGCCGCCCGCGCCGACCACCAGCACCCTGGCCGCCTTGAGCTTGGATTGGCCGTCGGCGCCAATCTCCGGCAGCAGGATGTGGCGGTTGTAGCGGGTCAGTTCGGAGTCGGACAGAGCCATGCTTTATTATGACAAGGCGCTGCGCCCTAGTCGCCAAATTGCAGTGCGGCGAGGCGCGCGTACAGGGGGTTCGTCAGCAGCAGCTCTTCGTGCGTGCCCACCGCCACTTTGCGGCCGTGGTCCAGCACGACGATGCGATCGGCCTTCAGCACAGTGGCCAGACGATGCGCGATGATGATGGTGGTGCGGCCGCGCATGAGTTTTTCCAGCGCTTCCTGCACCAGTGCCTCGGATTCCGCATCCAGCGAACTGGTGGCTTCATCCAGCAGCAGAATCGGCGGGTCTTTGAGAATGGCGCGCGCCAGCGCAATGCGCTGCCGCTGTCCGCCCGACAGGCGCGTGCCGCGCTCTCCCAGGAAGGTGTCGTAGCCTTGCGGCAGCTTGCGCAGAAACTCATCGGCCGCCGCCGCCCTGGCCGCGGCTTCGATCTGCGCATCGCTGGCATCGGGCCGGCCATAGCGGATGTTCTCGCGCGCGGTGGCGCCGAACAGCACGGTCTCCTGCGGCACCAAGCCTATCTGCCGGCGGATCGCCTGCGGCTCGAGCTGGTTCAGCGGCACGCCGTCGATGGCCACCGTGCCGCTTTGCGGGTCATAGAAACGCAGCAACAGGGCGAACGTCGTGCTCTTGCCCGCGCCGGATGGGCCGACGAAGGCGATGGTTTCGCCCGGTGTCACCTGCAGCGTGAATTCGTTCAGCGCCGCGGTCGCCGGCCGCGACGGATAGTGGAAACTCACCGCGCTGAAGGCGATGGCGCCGCTGACCCGCGCCGGCAACACCGCAGGCTGCGCCGGCGCGGTCAGAGCCGGCTCGGCCGAGAGCAATTCCGCCAGTCGCTCCATCGCGCCGGCCGCGCGCTGCATCTCACCCCACATTTCCGTCAACGAGGCGGCGGCGATTCCCACGAAGCCCGCATACAGCAGGAACTGTCCGAGTTGTCCGCCGGTCATTTCCTTGGCGAGCACCGCATGCGCGCCCATCCACAGCACGAAGGTGATGCCGCCGAACACCAAGGCGGTGCCGGCGGCCGTCAACCAGGCGCGCACGCGCGAGCGCTTGATGGCCACCGTAAAACTGCTCTCCACCGCCTTGCGATAGCGTTCACTTTGCAGCTCTTCCAGCGTGAAGGCCTGCACGGTCTGGATGGCGTTGAGCGTTTCGTCAGCCAGCGAGCTGGTGTCGGCGATCTTGTCCTGGGATTCGCGCGACAGCTTGCGCACGCGGCGCGCGACCAGCACCAGCGGCAGCACGATGAGCGGGATCATGATCAGGATCATGCCCATGAGCTTGGCGCTGGTGAGGCCGAGCATGATGAGCCCGCCCAGCAGATTGAGTCCCGAGCGCAGCGTGATGGACAGATTCACGCCCGAAATCGCCTGCACCAGCGTGGTGTCGGTGGTCAGCCGCGACAGGATTTCCCCGGTGCGGGTCACTTCGTAAAAGCTCGGGTCCATGCGCACCACGCGCCGGTAGACGGCCGTGCGCAGATCCGCCACCACCCGCTCGCCCAGCCAGGTGACCAGATAAAAACGCAGCGCTGCGAATACGCCGAAAATGACCGCCGCGCTGAGAAAGCCGACGAAGTAGCGGTTGATGGTGCTGGCATCGTTGGCCGCCAGACCGTGGTCGATGAGCTGGCGCAAGGCCACGGGCAGCGCCAGCATCGCCGCGGCAGCCACCAGCAGCGCCGCGAGCGCCGCAACCAGGGTGCCGCGGTAAGGTCGCAGGAAGGGCGCGAGGGCGCGCAGCGGATGGAGTGATTTGGCGCGAGGCCGGTCGGATGCAACAGTCATCCGCACATCATCCCATGATCAGGATTCCACTGTCGGCCCATGCGGCGACCAGCGCGGCGGCCTGCATCGGGATCTGTTCTTCGGCGAGCAGGTGACGCAGCTGCTCGCAGACTTGCGCGAACGGCGCGCCATCCATGGCCCAGGCCAGGGCCGTCGCTTCGACGGCATCGACCGAGCGGAAGTGGTTCTGCAGGTTCTGCCGCCACAGCAGCCAGGTCACGGCGGCCGCGGATTTCTGCGGCGCCGGCGCCGTAAGGCCCGCATCCAGCGATTGCCACACGGCGGTGGTGTTCCATGCCAGGCTCAAGGTGCGCACGGACGGGTGAAACGTGAAGGTCAGTTCGCCCCAGTGTTGCGGCGCCGTTTGCAGCAGATCCTCTCGCCGCAGCGAGGATGCATCGCCGGCATCGAACACCTCCGTCAGCGCCCACTCGACGCGCGCCAGTTCCGCCACGATCGGTTGCGCTTCATACGGCGCGGTCCGCGCCAGAAAATCCGCAAGGTGATGGCCGAACCAGCGAATGGAGCGCGTCCTCGACGGTCGCTCGGCGATGAAGGCTGCCGCCGCCGCCGCGAACACTTCATCGCCCAATACTTGATGCAGTTTGCCGAAGCTCGAGCGCAACGCCTCGGTCAGCCGGCTGACATAGGCATTGCGATAGATGGCAAGCCGCGATTGCGGGGACAGCGGCGGGGCTTGCGCAATGTGCGGCAGGATCTCCACGCTGCCGTTCAGCAGATGCGCCTGCAGGTCCTGTTGCAGCCGGTGCAATGGCATCAGGCCACCTTGGTCAGGCCGGCGCGGCTGATCCGCCGCGCGATATCCAGCTCGGCCGTCAGTTCGGCCAACGGGGGAATGTTGTCGTCGCGCTCGATCATCGTCGGGATGGCGCCGAACAGCGCAACCGCATCCGCGTAAAGATTCCAGACTTCGGTGACGATGGGCGCATCGTGCGTGTCGATCAGGTGATCGCCGTTGTTGCTGTGTCCGGCCAGGTGAATCTGGCGGATGCGCGCGGCCGGCAGCGCGCGCAGATACTGCAGCGGGTCGAAGCCGTGATTGACGCTGCTGACGTAGACGTTGTTGACGTCCAGCAGGATGGCGCAGTCGGCGCGCTGCGCCACCTCGGACAGGAATTCCCATTCGCTCATTTGCGAGCTGGTGAAGGTCAGATAGCTGGAAACGTTTTCCAGCAATATCTGCCGCCCCAGGGCGTCCTGCACGCGGCCGACATGATCGACCACCAGCGTCAACGCCTCTTGCGTGTAAGGCAGCGGCAGCAGGTCGTGCGCGTTCAGCCCGTCCACGCCGGTCCAGCACAGATGATCGGAAATCCATGCCGGTTCGAACCGGTCCGCGAGCTGGCGCACCCCGGCAAGATAGGTCAGATCGGGCGGATCGACGCTGCCGATGGACAGTGACACGCCGTGCAGCACCAGATCGAAGCGCTCGCGGATGCGCTGCAGAAAATGCAGCGGCTTGCCGCCGGGCACGAGATAGTTTTCAGTGATGGCCTCGAACCAATCCACCGCCGGCGACCCGCTGAGAATCGCCTCGTAGTGATCAGGCCGCAACCCGAGCCCAAAACCGCTGATGTTCATGGTTCGATGCGGGACCGCGCCTCATCGCGCGCGGTCCCGCTCGTTGCAGCGAAGCTTGCGACTACTTCGGCGCGTCGGACTTGGCCTTGGCTTGCGCCGCCGTGCACTCGTCCTTGCTCAAAGACACCCAACCCTCACCCTTGCAGGAGTTTTGTCCCTTGCAACTGTTCTTCGCGGTGGAACACTCGGAAGTGCCCTTGCACGAATTCACGCCCGTGCAATGCACCTTGGCGGTTTCAGCCGCGAAGGAGGTGCTGGCAAGGCCGGAAGTCATCATCATCGCCGCGGCGGCGGCCAAAGCGGAACCGGTTAACTTGTTCATATGGAAATTGGACCTCTAGTTGACGTTGTTGTCGGCAGCCGCCCACGGCGGCTTTGCACGATAATAGACCTGCCGGGGGTGGGAATTGTTACATTGCCTTTCGCTTGGCGCCAAGGGGCGGGTTTCTTGAATCCAGTCGCGGCGTTGAGCCGAAGAGCAGTTGATGACCACTGTACCTGCCAAAGCCGCTGCAATCCTGATTCTGGCCGGTGCCGCGGCCGGCGTTCTTGCGGAGCCGGCGCTGGTTGCGGACGGGATCCTGACCTATCGGGGCATGGCGACGGAACTCGCCACGCATCAGAAGCTGTATTCCGAAGAGCATTATCTGCGTTACCAGAACGGCCGGATCGCGGAGCGCGTGGTGTTGTACCAATGTGCCGACGGCGCACCCTTCGCGCGCAAACGCGTGCAGTACGTGGACCGCTTTGCTCCGGATTTCGAAACCATCGATGCCGGCAGCGGCATGCACGAGGGATTGCGCTCAAATTCCGGCCAGCGTGAAGTGTTCTATCGCGAAAACTCCGGCGAAAAGGAAACTCGGAAATTGCTGCAGCCCACTGCGGGCTTGGTGGCGGATGCCGGCTTCGATGAATTCATTCGCGGCAACTGGGATTCGCTGATGAGCGGGCAAAGCCGCGATCTGGATTTCCTCGTGCCCAGTCGGCTCGGCGTGCATGGATTTCAGGTCAAACATGTGCGCGCCGAGGCGGTGGACGGCGTGCCTGCGCAACTGTTCCGACTGCGCCTGTCCGGCATCCTCGGGCTGCTGCTGCCCGGCATCGAGGTCTACTACTCCGATGCGCAGCGCACCTTGCTGCGCTATGACGGGCTGTCCAACCTGCAGGATGCCGACGGCAAGCAGCACAAAGTGCTGATTCTGTTCCCGCCGCAAAACCGGGTCCGCAGCGATGCGGCCGCCCTGCTCAAGGCGCAG
>JANXOV010000043.1 GCA_025357635.1 Pseudomonadota bacterium | reverse complement strand
CGACAAACCCGTAGGAAGCGCCGGAGACACGGTATAGCTGGACACTGTGCCAGTCACCGTAGGAGTAACCCCGCTCAGGGCGATACCCAGGGTGGCGTCCACCGGGGACGTATACGACAGCATTGAGGGCGCCGGCAGGGGCGCAGTGCCTCCGCCTCCACCACCGCCACCGCAGGCGGTCAAGACAAGGGTAAAGGCGAGAAGCGCGGCAATACGACGCATGGTTCAATTCCTTGGACAGGGCAATGCCCAGTGTCCGTTAAGGGCAATGGCTCGTCCGTGATTCCCCGCTCACTACAATTGTTCGCTACGCGGACGCGCGTAAGCGCTGACGATAACACGGCCGGTGTTATGTATAAAACTCGGCGACGCTGGCCGCCACATACGCCAGCTGCTCAGGAGACAGTTCTGGATAAATGGGCAATGCCAACGTTTCGGCCGCGGCGCCTTCCGACTCGGGGAAATCGCCGGTCTTGTAGCCCAGGTACTTAAAGCACTCCTGCTGGTGCAGCGACATGGGATAGTAGATTTCCGTGCCCACGCCGCGCTCGCTCAGGTGCGCCTTGAGTCCGTCGCGGTTCTTCACTCGCACGATGTACTGGTTGTAGATGTGCCGGCATCCAGGCATCGCATAGGGCGTGGTGAGCTGGCCGCTCACGCCGGCGCTCTGGAACTGCGCATCGTAAAAAGCGGCATTGTCCTGGCGTGCCGTGGTCCAGGCATCGAGGTGTTTGAGTTTGACCCGCAGCACCGCGGCCTGCAGCTCATCGAGGCGAAAGTTGCCGCCGATGAGGGCATGAAAGTATTTAGGCTTGCTGCCGTGAACGCGCAGCACCCGCAGCCGCTCGGCCAGCTCCGGATCATTCGCCGTGCACAATCCGGCATCGCCGAATGCGCCCAGGTTCTTGCTCGGAAAGAACGAGAAACAGCCGATGTCGCCGATGGAGCCGATGCGCGCGCCGTTCAGATACTCAGTGCCGATGGCCTGCGCTGCATCTTCGATGACGCGCAAGCGATGCTCGCGCGCGATCTGCATCAGCGGCTGCATATCGACCGTCTGACCATACAGATGCACCGGCATGAGTGCGCGCACTCGGCCGCCGGTGCGGGCATTGACCAGCTGGCCATCCTTCACCGTGCAGTGGCGCTCGATGAACTCCTGCACGCGCGGCACCGACAAGTTGAAGGTGCGCGGGTCGATGTCGCAGAACACCGGACGCGCGCCGACGCGGGCGATGGTCCCGGCGGTGGCGAAGAACGTGTATGGCGAGGTGATGACCTCATCGCCAGGACCGATGTCCAGCGCCATGAGCGCCACCAGCAACGCATCGGTGCCAGAGGAAACACCGATGCCTTCCGCGGCGCCGCAGTAGCGCGCGACTTCTTGCTCCAGCAGGCGCACGTGCTCACCCAGAATGAACATCTGGCTGCTGCACACCTGGTCGATCAGCGGCATGACCTCGGCCCGGATGGTCGCAAACTGGCCTTTCAGATCCAGCAGAGGCACCGTCATCTTGCTCAAAATACCGACGCCTCCGGGAAATGGCGTCCCCACGGGGATTCGAACCCCGGTCGCATCCGTGAAAGGGATGTGTCCTAGGCCTCTAGACGATGGGGACTTAAGACTTCAATCAACAACAACTCAAACGGCCAAATGTGGTGGAGCCAGACGGGATCGAACCGACGACCTCTTCCATGCCATGGAAGCGCTCTCCCAGCTGAGCTATGGCCCCACGAGAAGGCGGCGAACGTTACCGCAAGGGGCGTTTTTCGTCAAGAAAATGAAAGAACTAGGCCGCCGACGACACGTATGAGTGGCTACGGGCGCTCGAACTGCCGGTAGACCTCCAGGTGCTGATCGATGACCCCGTCCCAACCAAACCGCGCAATCACGCGCGCTCGCGCCGAGGTACCGAGTCTTGCCATCAATTGCGGGTCCTGGGACAGCGTGGTCAGGGCGGATTTGATGGCCGCGGCGTCCTTGACCGGCACCAATAGGCCCGAATCTCCGACCACCTCGGCGCAGCCCGTGCCGCTCGAGGTGATGATGGCGGCGCCGGCGATCATCGCCTCCAGCAGCACGATGGGGAAGTTTTCCGCTTCGGAGGTGAACACGAAGATGGCGGCGGTCTCGTAAAGGTCCTTGAGTTCCTTCGAGTCGTTGTCCACGTGTCCCCAGAACCGGGCGTCCACGTTCAACTCCCTGGCCAGATTCTTGAGCGTGTCCAAATACGGACCGTCGCCGACGATGTTGATGTTGAACTGCCCGCTCATCTCCGCCAGCGCGCGCAGGGCGAACTGCACGCCCTTGCGCTCGAACATCCGCGTGACGATGAGCAGGTTACGCGGGTTCTTCTCGCGCGGCTGGAACTTGCTGGTGTCGATGGCGTTGGGAATGATGCGGGTGCGCGCGTTGGGGCTGCTTACCTTGATCAGGTCCTCGATGGACTTGCTGGGACACAGGATCAGATCCGCATCGGCCACCACCGCCCGCCAGATCGGCCGCAGCACGCGGTGCA
The DNA here is from genome assembly GCA_025357635.1 of Pseudomonadota bacterium. GTDB lineage: Bacteria > Pseudomonadota > Gammaproteobacteria > Steroidobacterales > Steroidobacteraceae > TMP-86. Next base: position 8,583 of record JANXOV010000043.1, on the reverse strand, counting down.
GCAGCTTGAAGCGGTCGGGGTTGTAGTTGGGAACGTCCGACCCGTGCGCGGTGATCACATACGGCACGTGGACCAGGCGTTTCAGGAAATACGAGACCACGCCGCCGGGGAAAATGAAGTGGGTGTGATTCACCGCATACTTCTTGGTGCGGCAGCGTTTCAGGACGTAAAACGGTGTCAGCATCGCGTACGGAATCATTTCTGGAAAACTGCAGGTGGACATGCGAAAGCGAATGCCCGGCACACGCCGCACATGCACGCCACCCACGTCCTGCCGGCCGGGCAACCCTCGAAACGCCATGGTGAACAGATCGACGTCGTGGCCGCGCGCCGCCAGGCGCGTTGCAAGCCCGTACACGACCTTGGCGCCGCCGCCGCCGAGCGGCGGGTATTCATAAGAAGTGGTAAGAATTTTCAGGCTCGCCGCCGGGGTTCCCGCCAATGGCGCGGTGACACGGAGCTTCTTGCCCAGCACGCGCTCATACACGCCGTTGAACTGCTCGACGGTGCGATCCCAATCAAAGCGTTCGAGCGCGCGGATTCGTCCCGCCTTGCCCATCTGCGTGCGCAGATCCGAATCCGCGAGCAGCGTGTCCATGGCCTGCGCCAATGCAGCCGCATCGCCCTTGGGTACGACATAGCCGGTGACGCCGTCGGCGACGACCTCGGGCAAGCCGCCGGCATCGGTGGCCACGACCGGGATCTCGCAGCCCATCGCTTCGGCCGCCGGAATGCCGAAGCCCTCTTCCAGTGAGGGAATGACGGAGACCGCGCTGCCGCGATAATACTGCGGCAGATCCTTGTTCGCGGTCCAACCCAGAAACTGCGTGCGATCGCCCACGCCAAGATCCTGGGCGAGTTTTTCCAATACGGGCCGTTCGAATCCGTCGCCGGCGATGATGAGATTGATGTCCGGATACTTGGGCCGCAGTTTCGCGACCGCTTCGATCAGAAAGCGGATGCCCTTGCGCGGAAACAACTGGCGGCAGGCAAAGATCATGCGCGGGCCGAATTTGGCCACGCCGCCCTCACCGGCCGGCGCCGGACTGAAGCGCCGCAGATCGGCGCCATTCATGACGACACTGATGGAGGATTCGTAGGCGCCGGCATTCAGCGCGTGCTCTTTGCAATCCTCGCTGATGGCGGTGAGCGCCGAGGCGGCCCGCAAGGTGCGCTCCAGCACCGGCCGCACGTACCAGCGAGTTGGGAAATCGTAGCCTTCGGCCGCATTCACATACACGTCGCCGCCGTGCAGCGTGATGACGGAGGGAACCTTGAGCCGGCGGGCGGCGGCGACCAGCGCAGGCCCGGTGGGGATGGCCCAGTGGCCATGCACGATCTGCGCGCCGAAGCGTCGGCCCTCACGCACCGAGGCGCGGTATTGCGCCCACAGATAGCGCGCCATGATGTACAGGCGGTTGAGTTTCGCAAGCTTGGTGACCTTGCTCTGCGCCACCCGGCCGTAGGTCAGATCCTCCGGCAATTCGAACGCAAAGCGCACCACTTCGACGCCATCGAATGTCTCCCGATCCGGAACGCCCGGACGGCCCGGCGTGACCACGCACACCTTGTGGCCCTGGCGCACCAAATGGCGATTGATGTCGTGAACGTAGATAGCCTGAGTATCGTCCGCGTACGAGGGATACCAATACGTGGGGCACAGAATGCGCAAGGGTTCGACCATCATGCGCTCACAAATTGCTGCGAGACAGGGTTTGCGAACGGATAGCTCTGCGCAATGCGCGCAATTTCCGCGCTCTGCCGCTGCGCGCTCCAGCCGAGTTCTTCGCCGGCAATCTGCGCACACGCGCTGAGCAGCTGTGAACTCATGGTGGAACCGGTGCCCAGGTCGAGGCGCCGCAGAACGATATCCGCAAGCGTCACCGCCATTTCGCTGCGCGCGGCGTAGCGGACTTCCGCTGCCAGCGTGGCGCCGTCCGGCAGCAAGGTGGTGCTGTCATTCATTTTCAATACTTCGCTCCAATGCGTGCCAAAGGTGTCGGCAAGGTGAGTGACGGCGCTGGCGGGCGTCGCCGGCCCCGTGTGTTTCATTATCGCCCGCATCAATTCTTCGCGGTCCTGAAAATCCCCGCCATGCACCGGCGTAGCGCGGGTCCGGCATGCACGTGCGCCGAGCTGCAATTTACGCAGCGCCAGATCCGTGGCCTTTTCCCCCAGCAGACGCCCCATGGTCCAGCGCACGCTCATGCCGGAGATCAACCCCTCAGGACCACCCGAGGCGCCATGATCTACCAGCACCGAACGCTTGCCGAAGCTCAGATCCTTGGCGCTCGGGTCATTCTCGCCGAAAGGCAGCAGACCTGCGTTGACGACCACGACATCGCCGCGCGACACGCCCAGCGCCGGACAGGCCTCGCGCACTTCATCCACGAATCCCTGTATTTCCTCTTCGGTGACCGTCAATTTGAACGGATCGCCTTCGTATACGCGGCTGTGCACTCCGATCAGCGTGTAGTCGCGCCATGGCGCCATGAACAGATGCCGGTTGCCGCGGCTCAACCAGGCATCCGGGTCTTTATACTTGGTTTGGATGCCGATACCCATCCCCGGCAAAAGTTTGCGGTTGATGACGATCGCCATGTCGCGCGACAAAGGAACGTTCAGTGTCGCGCACGCCTTCGCCTGCTGCAGGAAGGCCGGCGCGTACGGGCCGCTCAGGTTGGCGACTATCCTGGCGCGCAACTCGATCGAATTGCCGCTCAGCGCATCTTTGGCGATCACACCTTCGACCCGCCCATCACGCAGCAGCAGCCCGTCAGCCGAGCAGTAATTCAGTGCAACCGCAGAGGCCGTCTGCGCGGAGCGTACAATCGACAACACGATGCGCGCCGGGTTGAGCATCTGGCCGTCGAAGAACACGCCGGCGCCGGTCAGATCCGGCGCATCGAAGGCGGGGAACTTCTCCAGAAATTCGCGCTTGGACAGGATGAAGGGTGCTGGAATGTGCTGGGCCACGTTGGCGATGCCGCGATTGCGTCCGGCGGTGAAAACATTCAGCAGCTGAAAGGCGGCGCGCAGCGGCAGCTTGCCGCGCATGCCCACGCCGAAGGTGGGCAGCGCGAAGGACAGCGGACGCGTCAGATGCGGCGCCATGCGCAAAAACGCGGCGCGCTCCGCGCAGGATTCGCGCAGACGGACAATATCCAGATGCTGCAGATAACGGATGCCGCCGTGCAACACCTTGAGCGACTGCGCCGAGGTGCCGCCGCCGAAATCGGCCCGATCGATGAGCGCCACCTTCAAGCCGCGCATCGCTGCATCCCAGGCGGTGCAGGCGCCTGCGATGCCGCCGCCGATCACTACGATGTCGAAGTGCTCATTGCTTAAGCGGGCCAGGGAATTTGCGCGTTCCTTGTTCGGCGCGCCGGCGCGCGCCTCAGCACTTTGGGTGTCAGGCATCCGCGCAAGGATAGGAAATCCAACCCCGCTGCGCAAGGAAACGCCGCCGGAAGTTTGGCTGCTGTATTCGCGTGCAGCGTGCGCAGATCACAATTTTCCGATCCGCCGGTCAAATGGCAAGGTATGCGGGAAGCTCACGGCCGCGAAAGCGCTGCCTTTTGCTATAGTTGCACCCCATGGATAAAGGCCGCGAAAAACTGTTTTCTTTCCGCTGGGACATCGATCACCGGGCCTGCATCACCGACGGCCTGCCGCGCATCATGCAGGTATGCGATGAATTCGGCGTCAAGAACACGTTTTTCGTGAACATGGGCCGTTCCACCAACTTGAAGGAATGGCTCAGCAAGGGTGGACTGAAGGGCTCCAAGGCCAAACTGCAGGACATGGAAGCGGTCCACCTCATCAAGAAGATCGGCTGGCCACGCTTCATTCTGGAGACCCTGCTGTCTCGGCCCGTAGGCCGCTCGCTCATCGGCCATCTGGAAAAACTCGTGAAAGCGGGCCATGAGCTGGGACAGCACGGCGGCTCGGACCATGTGGTGTGGAGCCGGCGCTTCTTCGAGTTACCCGAAGCGGTGATTGCGAAGGACGTTGCCGACGCGCACGCTGAAATGACGCAGTTGTTCGGCAAGCCCGTCGGATTCACCTCGCCCGGCTTCAAGTCGGACGAGCGCATCACGCGCATCGTCGACAATCTGAATTTTCGTTATGACGGCGACGCCATCGGCGGGGACCCGCACCGCCCGCTGTTCGATCATCAGCAGGCGAACCATTGGCGGATTCCGGTCACGCTGTGCGGCCCGCGCACCGTGCCGCTGCTGGAATGGCATGGAGCGCGCAGCACCCCGCTGCCCCAGATCATCGATGATCTGAACACGCGGCTGGATCAGAGCAACTGGGTGGTGCTATACGGCCACCCCTGCTACGAAGGCGTGAACGACGACGTGCTGCGAGCGGTATTCCGCGCTGTGACGGACCGCGGTTTCCGCTTCGTCACGCATGAGCAGATGGCGGGGCAGCTCTACGCGGCCGCTTGAGTCGCGGCTCCTAGGCGGTTTGGGGCAGGTATCGTGCGTACACTTGTTCGACGGCGCGCGTCCCGGCTTCAGCGGAAAACCTCGATCGCACCTTCTCGATGGCTGCCGCACGATAGCGCAGCATCAGCCCAGGCTGATCGATCAATTCACCGACCCGCCGCGCGAACTCCTGAGCGTCGCCCGGAGATACCAACGCACTGTCTTCACCATCTGACAGAACCTCTTTGACTCCATCGAGTCGCGACGAAACCATCGCCGTCCCTGTAGCCATTGCCTCGAGAATTGTAATCGGCAATCCCTCGTATCGCGACGTCAGCAACAACATGTCGATTGCAGGATAAAGACTCGGCATATCGCCCACATAGCCGAGAAACCTGACGCGTGAGTCGATTCCCAAGCTATGCGCCTTCGCACGCAGTGTCGCTTCCTCGTTCCCTGTGCCCGCGATCACAAAATAAGCGTTAGGGTGTTGAGCCAGGACCAGGGCCGCGACATCCAGGAAAAGCGCGAAATTCTTCTGGTAAGACAGCCTTCCGACACCTGCAATGACAAAGGCATCCGACGGAAGGCCATACTTTACGCGCATCGCCGCCTTCAACTCCGGGCGCGGCTTGTAAATGCCGAGGTCTATTCCATTGTAAATCGTCGTCACACGACCTGGGTCCATGCCCTCAACCTGCACGACGTAATCGCGGGTCGACTCTGAAACGGCGATGACATGCGTTGAGAATCGATTCGTAAACTTATCCATTGTCGGTGCCCACCCCTTGGGATCGGCAGCTTTGTCATTGCAATGATCATGATTGATCCGCACTGACACGCGGCACAGTGCCGCCAGAGGCTTTGCGATGACATTCGCTCCCAGGAGATGGGCGTGAACGATATCGTACCGGCGCGACAAACACAGCCAGACAAGCGCAGGCACATAGCTTGGAACATAGCGATTGACCGACAACGAATGCACGGGCACGCCCAGGGTTTGCACAGCGTCCCAATAGACGCCACGACCGTGCATGGAAGCGATTTCGAACTCGAACTTCGACTTGTCGCCGTAGCGGATCAAATTGATCAAGACCGCCTGGGCCCCGCCGAGGTCGAGCGAATCGATCACATGCAACACGCGGCGCCGTCTGATCATTGCGTTGGATCGCGTTCCAGACGCGCCTTGACCCCGGTCGCGACCGCAATTAACGCAACCGCCACCACCAGCGACAGAGCCGGCAATGGAACCATTTGACGATGAAACAAGAAAAGCTGATAGGACGAAAACGAGGCGAACAGCATGGCTGCCGCCACAAAATAGCGTCGGGGAAAATAGAAGGCGTAGGCAATCGACAGCACGTCGGCGGGATAAAAGAACCGCTCATGCATTTTGGGCAAGAAAAACGGCGTCATGATCAAGGACAGCAGGCACAGCTGCAAAATGAGATCCGGCTCCAGCTTCGCGCGACTCATCCAGACCTTCCAGATGAACAGACCACTGATGCTTACCGCAAGAACAAGACCGGCGACTACAATCACGCTGTAATAGCTCTGCGGCAGCCAGGCGTACAGGGTCGGAGCATTCTTGGTCAGGCTGTGGTAGGTCCCGCTTTGCGTCAAATAGACGCTCGCCAGTTCCATGGCCGGTCGTCCCGCAAACCATGCCGGCAGCATGGCCAGGGCGTATATCGCCGGAATCAGCAAGAGCGTCCAGAACGGGACCGTGCGCCGAAGCCACAACGCGCACAGCGCCGGCGCCATGAACATGGTCTGAAATTTGATGGACAGTCCGAGTCCGAAGGCCATGGTGGCCAGCGCAGCGCGGCCCGTCATCAGGAAATAAACGCAGGCCAGCAGCATGGCGCCATAGATGCTGTCCGCCTGGCCCCAAAGACCGCTGTTGGCCACAACCGTCGGCGCCACCATCACGGCCATGCAGGCGAACAAGGGCTGGCGGCCCTCCGGAAACTTCAGTGCCACGATGCGATACACGAACCAGGCGCAAACGAAGTCGAATACGATGGAAGGAATCTTGATCGCGATGACGGGGGAGACGCCGGGAAACACGCGCGATGTCAGGTACAGCAGGTACATGTAGGGAGGCGTGTAATTCGACACGGCGGTGCCGGTCGCAGCGAAGCCGTGCTCCTGCACCGCCGCGTACCACACGCTGGTGAAGTTGATGAAGTCGCTGGTGACAAACTCGCGCATGGCATAGCGCACGCAGAGCGCAAACACAACGACCAATCCGAACACGAATGTGTCGGCGAGCTTCTGCGATTGACTCTGCTGCACTATTGATCCTCAGCGGCCGAACAAAATGCTGATATGCGAGGGACTGTCGGTGCGGGGTCTGCTGGCCTCCACGAAAACCCCGGCGATGATGGCCGTCACGAGGGCGCCGCCGACGATGCTGGCCAGGCGTGCCCGGCGCCAGCCCAGGCTCACGACCACCAAGCCGCCGAGAACCGCGAATCCCAGGAACAACAGCTTGAAGACGCGCGGCTGCACGCCCCACCCTCTCAGGGTCTGCAGGTACCAGTGCTGCAGGGGAACCTGGTCGATGAAGTTGGCGGTGACGATATCGGCCTTGCCGTCACCGTTCAGGTCGCGCACAAGCAATGAAAATGGGTCTCCACCGGCCTCGAAATCCTGGCGCGGTCCGAAACTTCCGTCGCCGCGATTCAAGAACACACTGATGGTGCTGCCCTCATAGGTGCAGCAATTCGGATACGTGGTATTGGTGATGACGATATCGGGATGCCCGTCGCCGTTCACATCCGCAACGGCCACGGACTTGGGCAGCGAATTCGCCGGCAGGTCCACGCGCTTCTCGAAATGGCCATCGCCCGTGCCGAACAGCACGGTGACCATGTTGCCGCGGTCATCCGCCGTCACCAGATCCAGATTGCCGTCGCCGTCCAAGTCACCCGTGCGGATCGCATGCGGCGCCTTGCCGGTGGCGAACGCCATGGGTTCCTTGAACGTGCCATCGCCTTTGCTCAGCAGTACGCCGGCCGTGCTGTCGTTGCGATCAGCATAGGCGAGATCGGGAATGCCATCGTGGTTAAAGTCGCCCACCACCAGCGCAGCAGGCTCCCCTCCAGGATGCAAATCCAGGCGCGGCTTGAACGTGCCATCGCCATTGCCAAAGAACACGCTGGCAAAATACGGCTTGCCATGGCAGGCCACCGCCACGTCGTCATTGCCGTCGCGGTTGAAATCCGCCACCGCCACTTCGTGAGTGCCATTGCAGGCAGGATAAGACGTCTTGGATTTGAAAGTGCCATCGCCATTGCCCAACAGGACGCTGATGGTCTTGCTGTCCTGATCCGCCGTGACAATGTCGCGCTTGCCGTCCTTGTTGAAGTCGGCGGTGACGGCGAATTTAGGCGCGGCACCCACCGGCCAGTAGGTCGGCGCATCGAAGCGGCCATCGCCGTGACCGGCGAAAATCGCGACGCTGTCCGCGCCGGCCGCCGCAACGATCAGATCGATCTTGCCATCACCGTTGAGGTCATCGGCAATGACCGAATGCGCGTGGGGCTTCACCTCCAAAGCAACGCGCGGCGCCAATGTCAGCGGCGCGGGCGCCGGTGGCGCCTGCGCGCAGGACATCGCCGCAATGGCGGCGTTGCCAGCCATCGCCCAAAGAGCCGTCTTCCACAGATTAAGCCGTGCCATGCAGTCTCCTACACATCAATTCTTTCGCCGCTCGACTTTTTCGATCAGAAACCGCGGCCGGCCCTTGGTCTCAGCGTAGATCTTCGCCACATATTCGCCCAGAATGCCGATGCACAGCAGTTGGATGCCGCCCAGCAGATAGATCGGCACGGTGGTGGACGCCCAGCCCGGCAACGCGCGGTCGGTGAACAGCTTCACGCCCAGCACCCACAGCACCATGAGGAAACTGAACACGCACACGATGCCGCCAAAACTGGCAATCAGCCGCAACGGCACCGGACTGAACGAGGTGATGCCATCGAGCGCCAGCTTGATCATCTTGCGCAGCGGATACTTGGACTCCCCGGCCACCCGGTCCAGACGGTCGTAAAAAACACTGGTGGAGCGGTAGCCAAGCTGCGGGATGATGCCGCGCAGGAATAAATTGACCTCGGCATGCTGGCCCAACGCGGCGATGGAA
>JANXOV010000126.1 GCA_025357635.1 Pseudomonadota bacterium | reverse complement strand
GCCTACACCTGGTGCAGCGCCACCGAGTTTAATTTTTTCCCCAAGCCGCGGGTGCTGGCGCTGGACCGGGGCCGATGGCTGCGCTACTGAGTTATTCGTCGCTGCCGCAGCTTCACCGTGCGGCGTGCGCCTGCCTGATGGCAGTCGTACTCAGTGCCTGTTCCTCCGACCATTCAAGTTCACCGTCAACCGTGCCGGCGGCTGCAGTGGAGCGGGGTGCGCAAATTTATGCAACCAGCTGCATCGCCTGCCATCAGGCCGACGGCCACGGAGTCGCGAAGGTGTACCCCAGCCTTGCTGCGTCCGCGGTCGTGACCGGCGATGCGGGCGCGCTGGCGCGCTGGGTGATCAAAGGGCAGCGTCCCGCTGGGATGCCGGCGGGACGGTTTGCCGCCGCCATGCCGCAGTACGGCTGGCTCAAGGACGATGATGCCGCGGCGCTATTGACGCATCTGCGCTCCGGCTTCGGCAATCAGGCGGCGCCCGTCACCCGCTCGGACATTGCGCAGGCCCTCGTTCCGCGATGAACGCTGAGACGGCCATTCATGCCCTGGTACGCCAATGCCGTGCCGGATTGCTTCAGTCCTGTGTCGCGCCAGTGGAGTCGGGCTGGGTGGTGATGGCCGAGCGGCAGGTGTTGCGCGGCTACTGCCTGCTGTTGCCGGACCCTGTGGTTGCGCATCTGAACGTGCTACACGAGCCGGCACGCGCCGCATTCCTGCGCGACATGGCCGCGCTCGGCGATGCCTTGATCGCGGCGACGGGTGCGATCCGCATCAACTTTGCGATGTTCGGCAACCTCGAGCCGGCGCTGCATGCGCATGCCTTTCCTCGATATGCCGACGAGCCGGTGCAGACGCGCACGGCGCAACCCTGGGCGCTGGATTGGACCGCTGCGCCGGTTTATTCGGCGCAGGAGCACGGTGCGCTCAAGCAGTCGATTGCTGCAGCGCTCGCGCCACTTCATTCAAATCGCTGATCGGCGCCGAACAAGTCATGCCCGTGCACACATAGGCAATGGTGGCCGGGCCCGCGCGTTTGACTGCGAGCGCCGCCGGCAGGTCCGGCGCGTCGGCCGGAATGGCGAAGACCAGGCGCCGCGGCGCGTACAGCCGCGCCAGCTGCTGTGACCAGAGCAGCGCCTGCGGCGCCTCCCCGCGGATGATCACGATCTGGCTGGAGCGCAGGAAATCCTCCAGCGCGGTGATCAGGCTGACATGACCTTGCGGATAGCGCTGCAGCGCCGGCCACGCCGCGCTCAAGGTCCGTTCCGCCGCATCCAGATAGCGTATCTCGCCCAGCAGATAGCCGGCCTTGCACAGCACGGATGCGGCAACGCCGTTACCTGAGGGCACGGCGTCGTCGGCGAAGGACTTGCTGCGATGGAGCAGTTGCTCGTGCTCGGTGGCGGTAAAGAAGAATCCGTGTGCCTGGGGATCCTCGAACTGCCCCAGCATCACCTCCAGCAACTCGACCAGGAATTGCAGATCGCTGCTGCGCCAGCGCGTTTGCAGCAGTTCCAGCAATGCATCGGCCAGGAATGCGTAGTCGTCCAGATACGCATTGAAGCGGGCGCGGCCGTCCTTGTAGGCGGCGAGCAGCCGGCCGTCGTGCCACAGGTGCGCGCGGATGAAATCCACCGCCTCGCTTGCCGCCTCTTCCAGCGCCGGACGCTCGAGGGCGCGCGCAGCGACAGCGAGGCCCTTGATCATCAGGCCATTCCAGGCCGTGAGGATCTTCTCATCGCGCGCCGGCCGCACCCGCTGATTGCGTGCGTGCAGCAGCAACCGGCGCGCGCGGTCAAGTTGTGCATTGGCCTCGGCGGCGCTTGTGCCGCCGTCCGGGGCCAGCGTGTCGAGGGATTCGCACACCCGCAGATGCCAGGCGTGCTCGAAATTGGGCGGACGGTCCAGACCGAAGCGACGCGCCAGGAGGCGGTACTCGGCGGCGCTCAACAGGGACTGCGCCTCATTCTTGTCCCAGGCGTAGAACCTGCCCTCGTGGCCTTCCGAATCCGCGTCCAGCGCGCAATAGAAGCCGCCCTGCGGCGAGCGCATCTCCTGCAGCACCCAGTCGGCCGTCTCATGCGCCACGCGCGCGAACAGCGGCTCGCCGGTGGCAAGCGAGGCGTGCGCGTAGATTGCGAGCAGCGCACCGTTGTCATAGAGCATTTTTCTCGAAATGCGGAATCATCCATTGATCATCCACGCTGTAGCGGCTGAAGCCGCCCGCCAGTTGATCGTAGAGGCCGCCTTCGGCCATGCGTCTCAGCGTCAGCGAGGCCATGAACAGCGCCTGCAGATCCGGCTCGGCAGCCGTGCTGCTGCGATGCCAGGTGCGCAGACACTGCTCGATGCTTCCCGGGTGCGGGAATTTCGGCGCGCGGCCGAAGCCGCCCCAGGTCGCATCGAACGACTCGGCCAGCGCGGCGCGCAGACCTTGCAGCGGTGTGTCGTCCAAAGTCACCCGGCCGCTTGCCGGCGGCGGTGTCAATTGCGCGAAGGCGGCCTGGATCTGGCTTTTTTGAGCGCGGATCTGCTCGCGATTGGCATGAAAGAACCCGGCGACCCGCTGCAACAGGTCAGGAAAGGCCGGCATGCCATGGCGCGCCTGATCCGGAAAATACGTGCCGCCAAAGAAAGGCGACTGATCCTCCGGCGTCAGAAACATGGTCAGTGGCCAGCCGCCGGAGCGCTGCGTGATCATCTGCTGTGCGATCTGGTAGATCTTGTCCAGATCCGGCCGCTCTTCACGGTCGACCTTGATGTTGATGAACAGATCGTTCATGACCTGCGCAATGGCCGGATTTTCGAAGGACTCATGCGCTATGACATGGCACCAGTGGCAGGCCGAGTAGCCGATGGAGAGCAAGATCGGCTTGTCCTGCGCTTTTGCAGCCGCGAGCGCGGTCTCTCCCCATGGGTGCCATTGCACGGGATTGTCCGCATGTTGCAGCAGGTACGGGCTGGTTTCGAGGCTCAAGCGGTTGCGCGCCGGCGCTGTTCGGTCAGGCTGCATCGATCAAACCTTAACTCGGTTAGAATGCCGCGCCACTATAGCCGAAGTCCACCCTATGCCTGAGTCAACCGCACCCGCCGATCTGCCCGCGCTGCGCCTGAAGCGCAATGAAGACCGGCGCCTGCAAGCCGGACATCTGTGGGTGTTCAGCAACGAAGTCGACATCGTGCAAACGCCGCTGGTCAAATTCGGCGCAGGCGATCTGGCGCGCGTCGTGGCCCACAACGACAAGGCGTTGGGCCTGGCCTATGTGAATCCGCAATCCCTGATCTGCGCGCGCCTGCTGCAGACCTGGCAGCTGCCCACCGCATCGTGGTTTGCGGCGCGTCTGCGGCTGGCTCTGGGCTTGCGCGAGCGTCTGTATGCTGCCCCGCACTACCGCTGGGTCTACGGCGAATCCGACGGCCTTCCGGGCCTCGTCATCGACCGCTTTGGCGACACCTGTGTGGTGCAGATCGCCACCGCCGGCATGCAGCGTTTGCAGAGTGAAATCCTGCAGGCCATCGATCAGGTGGTCAAGCCGCGCAGCGTGCTGCTGAAGAATGATGGCTCCCTGCGGGCCATGGAGGGGTTGCCCGTGGAGGTGCAGTGGGTGCGCGGCGCGCTGACCGGCCCGGCCGCAGTGATCGAAGAGGGCATGAAGTTCGAAGTGTCGCTGGCGGAGGGGCAGAAGACCGGCTGGTTCTTCGATCAAGCCGCCAACCGGCGCCTGTTGATGCGCTACATTCGCAAGGGCGCGCGCGTGCTGGATGTATTCAGCTATGCCGGCGCCTGGGGCGTGCGCGCGGCCGCGAGCGGCGCGGCGCAGGTGATGTGCGTGGATTCTTCTGCACCGGCTCTGCAGGCGGCGCAGCGCAACGCCGAACTCAATGGCGTCAAGCTCGAACTGCGCGCCGGCGATGCCTTCGATGTGCTTGAAACCCTGGCGAAGGAAGGCGCCCGTTTCGATGTCATCGTGGTGGACCCGCCGGCTTTCGCCAAGCGCAAGAAGGACATCCCCACAGCGCTGGGTGCCTACAAGCGCATCAATCAGCTGGCGATGCGCCTGCTGAGCGGGGAAGGCATACTAGTGACCTGTTCGTGTTCGTACCACATCAGCGCCGACGAGTTTCAGACGGCCATTGCCAAGGCGGCGCGCGCGGCCGGGAAGACGTTGCAGATTTTGGAACAAGGCGGGCAGGCGGCGGATCATCCGGTGCATCCGGCGATCGCCGAAACCCGCTATTTGAAGGCCTTTTATTGCCGCGTGATCGACGCTCTGGTTTGACCGCATGTTGCTGTATCCGCATATCGACCCCATCGCCTTGTCCATAGGTCCCGTGGCCGGGTTCGGGCCCCTGCGCGTGCATTGGTACGGCATCATGTACCTGATCGGGTTCGTCGGCGGCTGGTGGGTGGCGCGTTCGCGCGCCAGGCGGCCTGGATCGACGTGGACCCTGCTGGATGTGGACGATCTCATCTTTTACGCCGCCATCGGCGTGATCGCCGGCGGCCGTCTCGGCTGGTGTATTTTTTACGGCCGGGATGTCATCGCCGAGGACTGGCGCAATGTGTTCCATCTGTGGGACGGCGGCATGTCTTTCCACGGCGGCCTGCTCGGCGTCGTGACCGCGGCCATCGTGTTTGCGCGCCTCAAGAAAAAGGCCATCGTCGACGTGTTCGACTTTCTTGCCCCGCTGCCCGGCATCGGGCTGCTCGCCGGGCGTCTGGGGAACTTCATCAACAACGAACTGTGGGGCAAGCCGACGGATGTGCCCTGGGCGTTCGGCGTTCCCGATGCCGCCGGTCAGATTATCGCGCGGCACCCATCGCAGCTGTACGAGGCGCTGCTGGAAGGCCTGGTGCTGTTCTTGATCCTGCTGTGGTTCACGAACAAACCGCGGCCGCGCCTGGCTCCCTCGGGACTCTTCCTGCTGGTGTACGGGCTTGCCCGCTTCACCGTCGAATGGGTGCGCCTGCCCGACGCCAACATCGGCTACCTCGCGGGCAACTGGCTCACCATGGGCATGCTGCTGACCACGCCGATGATTTTCATCGGCGCGGGCCTGATCCTCTACGCTTATGCGCGTGACCAGGCCAGCGGTAACCAGAGCCTCGCCGCTTCCTCCACCTGACCGGCCGGTGAACGAGCGCATGCGGCAATATTTGGAACTTCTGCAACACGTGCGCACGCACGGCACCCGCAAGAGCGACCGCACCGGCACCGGCACGCTGAGTGTTTTCGGTTATCAGATGCGATTCGATCTGAGCGCCGGCTTTCCCATGGTCACCACCAAAAAGCTGCACCTGCGCTCCATCATCCATGAGCTGCTGTGGTTCTTGACCGGCGACACCAACGTGAAGTATCTGCGCGACAACGGCGTCAGCATCTGGGATGAATGGGCCGACGCGCAGGGCGACCTGGGTCCCGTCTACGGCCGGCAGTGGCGCAGCTGGCCGAGCGCCGATGGCCGCAGCATCGATCAGCTCGCTCAGGTCATCGAGCTGCTGCGCAAGACGCCGGACTCGCGCCGTATCATCGTCAGCGCGTGGAATGTGGGTGAATTGGATCAGATGGCCCTGATGCCCTGCCACGCGCTGTTTCAGTTTTACGTTGCCGATGGCCGGTTGTCCTGCCAGTTGTACCAGCGCAGCGCCGATGTGTTTCTGGGCGTGCCTTTCAACATCGCCTCGTACGCCTTGCTGACGCTGATGCTGGCACAGCAGTGCGATCTTGAACCGGGTGAATTCATCTGGACAGGCGGGGACTGCCATCTGTATCTGAATCATCTCGAACAGGCCGACCTGCAGCTGCAGCGTACGCCGCGCAAATTGCCGCATTTGCAGTTCCGGCGGCGCCCGCCCACGCTGTTCGAGTACCGCTTCGAAGACATCGACATCGTCGGCTACCAAAGCGACGCTGCGATCAAAGCGCCCATTGCCGTTTAGCCAGCCCCAAGATCAGGAAATTCATGAAGACATCGATTCTCGGTCCGTTGTATGAAGTCCGGCATTCTTCCATTCACGGCTATGGCGTGTTCGCGCTGCGCAAGATCCGCAAGGGTACGCGCGTCATCGAATACACCGGCGAGCGCATCAATCACCAGGTCGCGGATACGCGCTACGAGGATAAGGATTCGAACGACAACCACACCTTCCTGTTCACCGTGGATAAGCGCACGGTGATCGACGGCGGAGTCGACGGCAACGAGGCGCGCTTCATCAACCACGGCTGCGATCCGAACTGCGAGAGCGCCACCGTGAACCGGCGCGTCTACATCAGCGCGATCAAGACCATTGCGCCGGGGGAGGAGCTTGCCTACGACTACTCCATCCAGCGGGACGCGGATGACGAGCCGGATGTCGATGTAGTGTTTGCCTGCCGCTGTGGAGCGGCGGCCTGCCGCGGATCGATGCTCGAGCCAAAGAAAGAGCCGAGGCGCCGCACGGTCAGGAGCGTCCTGAAGTCTTCGCGCAAACGCCCGCCGCACCGCGCGCGCAAATCCAAATCCCATGCCAGATTCCGACAACCAATCGCCCGGCGCTGACGCTGTGCCGGCTGCAATGCCGGCTCAGGGGCCTGCCGCGCAACTGATCGCGGATGTTCGCGAGCAAGGCTTTGGCGTCCTTGACGATTTTCTTTCCCACAAGAGCGTGGTGCGGCTGCGAACCTGCGCCGATCTGCGCTCAATCCGCGGCGAGTTCAAAGCCGCCGCGATTGGTTCGGCGCGCACGCGCCAGCGCCGCGAGGACATCCGCGGTGATTTCACCTGCTGGCTGCAGGAGCCGCTGTACCCGGCGGAGCGCGAAACCCTGGCGCTGCTGGAGCAAGTGCGCCTGGAGTTCAACCGGCGCATGCTTCTGGGCCTGCTGGACGTGGAGATTCACTACGCCAGTTTTCCTCCCGGCGCCGCCTATGCGCGGCATGTCGATCAGCCGCAAGGCGCTCATCAGCGCCGGCTTTCCTTTGCGCTGTATCTGAACCTGGAATGGGATGCTCGGGCCGGTGGCGAATTGCGTTTGTATGAGGCGGACCGGGCCATCGCCGACATCGAGCCGCGCGGCGGCCGACTGGTTTGCTTTCTGACGCAGGGTCGGGTGCACGAGGTGTTGCCGGCCAAACGCGTTCGCATGGCGCTGACCGGCTGGTTTCGGGCGCGCGCCGAGTAGCGGGGCGCTTGAGCGCTCCTGGGCGTCGATCCTGATCGCCAGGGTCAGTCCGTCTCGGCGAAAGCCCTTTCCAGTACCTGCATCAGCAGCTGCGCATGAGCGTCGGTGAATATCATGGCGGGACGCATCTTGATCACGTTCTCGTGCGCACCGTCCGTGCCCAGGAGCAATCCAAGCTTCTTGCAGTGTTCGACGATGCGTCCGGCATATTCGGAGGCAGGCACTTTGTTGCGGCGATCTTCAACCAGTTCGATGCCCAACATGAAGCCGCGGCCGCGGACATCGCCAATGCGTGGATGCTGATCCATGAGTTTGCGCATGCGCTCGAGCAGATAGTTTCCAATCCGCAGTGCATTGGCCTGCAACTGATCGCGCTGCAGAATCTGCAAGACCTTCAGCCCGATTGCGCATGACACGGGATTGCCGCCGAAGGTGTTGAAGTACTCCATGCCGTTGTGGAAGCTTTGAGCGATTGCCTTGGTCGTAATCAAGGCTGCCATCGGATGGCCATTGCCAATGGGTTTTCCCATGGTGACGATATCCGGTGTGACACCGTCGGACTCGAAGGCCCACATATGAGCGCCTGTTCGACCGAACCCGGTCTGAACCTCATCGGCAATGACCACAGCGCCGGCGGCGCGAGCCGCTGCATGGGCGGATGTCAGATATCCGTCGGGCAACACGATCTGGCCTGCAGAACTGGGCAGGGATTCTGCAATAAACGCCGCCGGCCGGTAGCCACCGAGCCGCAATTGCTCCACCGCCCCGGTAACCGACTCCGCAAACTTTCGACCAAGCTCCGATGGCGGCCAATCGGCCGGCGCGCGGTAGGCGTCCGGGAGGGCCGCTTCACCGGTGCTTGCGGGCCGACCTTTGCCGCCTTTGCGATTGTACTTGTACGGGCTGATCTCGATGAGTGAGGTCAGGTGGCCATGGTAGCCGCCTTCGAGTGCGATCACGCCATATTCGCCGGTGTGAGCGCGGGCCATGCGCAATGCCAGGTCGTTTGCTTCGCTGCCGCTGCAAACGAATGCCGCCACGGCCAGCTCACCGGGAAGGGTTGCCGTGAGCGCTTCGGCATATGCCACGATGTTGTCGTGCAGATAGCGCGTATTGGTATTCAGGCGCGCAGCCTGACGCGCCTGGACTTCGACCACTTCAGGGTGGGCGTGACCGAGGTGCGCGACATTGTTGTAACAGTCAAGATAGGCGCGGCCCCTGTCGTCGTAAAGAAACACGCCTTCGCCGCGCACGATCTTCATGGGGGTTTTGTAGGAGAGGGAAAGATTGGGGATCAATCGCTCCCGCCGCAGTTTCAGCAAGGCGTCGGACGCGCGGCCGTGTTGTGAAAACGTTTCCGGGGGCAGATTTGCAAAATTGGCGGCATCTGGAAACAACTCGGCCCACACGTCCCGATAGGCGATTTCTCCTGCACCGATCATCTCGCCGGCGTTTGCGGGTCGATAGGTGCCCAGCTGCAAGTGCAGATGAGGCATCCAGCCGCCGTTCTCGGCGGGCTCTCCCAGCTGACCGATGACCTCGCCTGCCTGCAGTACGTCGCCCGCTTTGCGAGTTTGTGCCGTCGCCGCGCTGAGGTGCCCCCAAAGACTGAAGAACGTGATGCCGGGCTCGGGCGTGTGCTCCAACAGGACGGCATGACCATAATCCAGCGGCAGACTGGAGCGGTACACATCGATTACCATGGCGGCCAAAGGCGTTCGCACAGTGGCGCCCGCCGAAACGAAAAAATCGAGACCCAGATGCATTGATCGGTGTTGGCCGCGCGCGAGCGTCGACGCAAACGCATCGCCGGTATACACGCAGCGGTTCTCTCCCCAAGGGCCAACCCCCAATTCGACGCCTTCTGTGGCGGCAAGCGCCCGCCAATGATGCTCCGCCGCGTCCGGCTGGCAGCGCGCCGAGTGGATTGCAATGAGGTGATCGGGGTCGCCGAATGGAACGATTGCCTTGGCTTGAAAAGCCGGCGCGCGATCCAGAACATCGGCGAAACTTGCATGGTGGTTGTTCACCCAGGACACAATGGCGCGCGCGCCGGCTGCCGCCTCGTGTCCACAGGCATGCCGAAAAATGCCCGCAACCAGCATGGGATCCATCGCCCGCAAACGCGCCAGGAAATTCCACGCGCGCGCTTCGCTTATCTTGAGGTACGCATTGCCTGCTATGCGTTCGCGGCGCGATGCCGACATGGTGACGCTGATCACCAACCGCAAGGCAATGAGGTCATAGAGCAGATCGAGCTCATGGGCGTGCAACGGGTTCACTTGATGGAACGCCGCGGCCAAGAGCGCCACATCATCGATCGGCGCCTCGCTGTCCATTGCGGCGTAAGCGGCGGCCACCGCCAGTTCATTGATGAGCGGGGAAAAGACGGCGTCACCGAAATCAATCAATCCGGTGAGGGAGGTTCCCGTCGCCTCATCGACCAGCACATTGTAATCGTTGGCATCGCCGTGAATGACTTGCGCGCGGCAACGGCGCAACCTGCTTTCGATGGTGCGCACAAAGCGATCCAGAAAATACTCCAGCAATCGCCGCTGCCCGGCTTCGCGGATGAAGTGCAGCCGGTCGCGCGATCGGCCGGCTTGCGCCACATCCCAGTCGAAGGCGCGATTGGCGCCGGCATGACCGAAGCCCCGCAGGCTAAGCGTCAGGCGGCCCATCATTGCCCCGAACTGGCAAAACAAGGCAGGTGATTTGGTTGCCAACGCGAAAGGCTTTCCCGGCAGCCATTGCACGATGCGCACGAAATGCTCCTTGCCCTCGCCATTGCGGCAGGTGCCGAGCGCGTTTCCTGCCAGCGTGGGCCGCAGGCGAGGCAGCGCCAGAGCCGGGTCAATGCCGGCCACGTGAGTCAGCAATTCACCTTGGAAACTCAACGCCACGAGATCTTCGGCGACGTTGGCGATCTTGACCACCCAACTCTGTCCGCCTGATTCCTGCAGACGGAAATTCTGGTCCCGCTCGCTGGCCAGCGGGGTGAAATGGCCGCTCATCCCGTACAATTGTTGAACGATGGTGGCCACTTCTTCGCAAGGAAATGTGGGTGGCAATGCGAGCAGTACAGACATCTATACCCCAGAGATTGCGAGCCGTGGCAATGCGCTCCGGCGCCTTTGAACAAAGGGTACCACGCCGGCGATGCGCTTCGGTTCGGCGAGGTTCCGGTTCATGGTCGCACCTGCGTCCACAAACAAGGGTATAACGCGCAGATGCAGATTCCGACCGCGCCCGAACCCCGCATCGAACTGGTCGTTGCCGTTTCCGAAAATGACGTGATCGGACGCGGCAACGAGCTGCCGTGGCGGCTGCCGGATGACTTGAAGCGATTCAAGCGCATCACCATCGGCAATCCGGTGCTGATGGGCCGCAAAACCTACGAGTCCATCGGCAAGGCATTGCCGGGGCGGCTGAATCTGGTCATGAGCCGTTCGCCCGGGTTTGCGCCCGCCGATGCGCAGGTCGTGGCCGGTCTGCCCGCGGCGCTCGCGGCGGCTGCGAATGCGCCGGTGGTGATGGTCATCGGCGGCGGTGAGATCTATGCGCAGACGCTGCCGCATGCGCGCCGGATTCACCTGACCTTGGTGCATCTGCAGATCGAAGGCGGCGACGCATTTTTCCCAGGCTGGAGCGGCCCGCAGTTCCGGCAGACGGCTCTTGAGTACCACGCGGCGGATGCGCGCCACGCGCATCCCTTCAGCTTCATCACGCTAGAGAGGGCTTAGCGAGTCGCCGATGTCGGCTGCGGCGCGTTCAAAGTCGATCTGTTCCAGACGGGTGGCGTGCAGCGTCAGATCGTCCAGAATGCGCTGCTGCACGCGGCCGCGCGCCGTCGCCGTCGCATAGCCGATTTCCGGGTGGAAGCTGACCATCGAATAGCGCGGAATGAATCGGCGCGGATGGCGCTTTTCCAGTTCCAAGGACAGCAGCTTCTGCAGCTGATAGCGCGCGTCCGCGACGCGTTCACGCATTTCCAGATAGTTCTCGATGGCCATGGCCGCAATGGCGTCGGTATTGGGCTTGCGCAGCCGCTCAAATTCCCGGAACAGCGCCTCCCAGGAAGCATGATGGTCCATCAGCGCGTCAAATTCGACGCAGTCCTCGAAGCAGCAGTTCATGCCCTGGCCGTGAAACGGCACGATGGCGTGTGCTGCATCGCCCAGCAGGAGCACGGAGCCGCCGATGTGCCAGGGCTGCGTGTGGACGGTGCCGAGCGCGCCGGTCGGATGGTTCTGAAACTCGGCGAGGCGTTGTGGCATCAACGATATGACATCGGGAAAGGACGCGGCCAGAAACCCCTCGATCTGATCCGGCTCGCGCAGTGCATCGAACGCGCGCCGCTGCAGGAACAACGTGGCGGTGAAGCTGCCGTCGGGATTGGGCAGCGCAATGAGCATGTGGTTGCCGCGCGGCCAGATGTGCAGCGCTTCGCGCTCCATCACGGGCAACCCGTTGAGGCCGGCAGGAATGCTCAGCTCCTTGTAGGCATGCTCAAGAAAATCCGTGCGCACCTGAAACTCGCCGCGCGATTGCAGCTTCGTTCGCAGCGTCGAGCCCGCACCATCCGCGGCAATGAGCGTGCCCATTTGAAGGTCGACGATGCGATCCGGCGCGGCGCGGCGTACTCGCGCCATGCCGCCCACGGGATCGACGTCCAGCACTTCATGCTCGAAATGCACCACGGCGCTGAATTCCTGCGACGCCGCCTGGATCAGCATCTCGTTCAGAAGATTGCGCGAAATGGAATAGATGACTTCCTGTGGGCGCTGCCCGTAAGGTTGCAGGGAGGTCCTGCCGTCCAGATCGTGGATCATCCGTCCGCGCATCGGAATCAGTGCATCGCGGATGCGTTCGAACACGCCGGCCCGGCGCAGCGCGTTGATGCCGCGCTCGGTCATGGCGAGGTTGATCGAGCGACCCGAGTCGAACGGCTGGTTGCGTGGATCGGCGCGCCGCTCGTACAAGGTGACGGGGAATCCGCGGCGGCGCAGGAGGATGGCCAGCAGCGCGCCCGCCGGACCGGCGCCGGCAATGCTCACGGGGTTTCGCGGCAGACTCATGCGGTGAGCGCCGACCCCAGCGCCTGCACCGCGGCGAAGCAGTCCGCGTAGGAGTTGTACAGCGGGACGGGCGCGAGCCGGATGATGTCCGGTTCGCGCCAGTCGGCCAGTACGCCGGCTGCCGTAAGGTGCGCAAAGCAGCGCTTCGCCTCGGCGGAGGGGCGCAACACGCGCAGGCTCAATTGGCAGCCGCGTTGCTCGGGCTGCTGCGGCGTGATGATGCGGATCGCATGACCCAGGCGCGCATGGATGAGACTTTCCAGATAGCCGGTCAGCGCCACGGACTTGCGCCGCAGATTGATGATGCCGGCGCTCTTGTACAGTTCCAGCGAGGCGAGCAACGGCGCGGTTGCAAGGATGGGCGGGTTGCTGAGCTGCCAGCCGTTCGCGCCGGCGATGGGACGAAACTGCGGTCCCATCTCGAACCGGGTCGCCTCCTCATGCCCCCACCAGCCGGCAAGCCGCGGCAGATCGCTACTGTGCGCATGGCGGGCGTGCACGAAGCAGCCGCCGGTCGCGCCGGGCCCGGCGTTCAGGTACTTGTAGCTGCACCAGACGGCGAAGTCCGCGTTCCAATCATGCATGCGCAGCAGCGTGTTGCCCACGGCATGTGCAAGGTCGATGCCGACGGCCGCGCCGGCGCGGCGGGCCGCGGCGATGATGGGTTCTAATTCGAAGCTCTGGCCGGTGAGGTATTGCACGCCCGGCAACAGAACCAGACTCAAGTACGGGGCCTCGCGCTCGATGCGCTCGAGGATGTCGTCGGTCCGCAGGCAGCGTTCTGATTCCCGGGGCGACAATTCGATCAAATGCTCGCCTTCGTTCAGGCCGTGCAAATGAAGCTGCGACACGACTGCGTAGCGGTCTGACCCGAAGGAAGAGGCCTCCATCAGCACCTTGTTGCGTGTTCCCGAGGGCCGGAAGAAGCTGGTCATCATCAGGTGCAGGTTGACGGTGAGCGAATTCATCGCCACCACTTCGTCAGCCCCCGCGCCCACCAGGTCGGCCAGCGTGCCGGCCGCCAGATGGTGATACGGAATCCAGGGCCGGCGGGCATCTTCGTGACCTCGCACCCCGCTGCGCGCCCAGTCCTCCAGTTCCTGCTCAATGAATTGTGCCGCCGTCTTGGGCTGCAATCCCAGGGAGTGGCCGCACAGATACGTGTATGGCGTGCCGTCGACCCGGTGAGGGTGGTGGAAAGCCAGTGAGAACCGCGCGAGTTCGTCCCCGGCATCCCGGGCTTGCGCATCCGCAAGCGACAACGTATCGGTCATCGCGCCACCGGCAGGCGCGGCTGGTGGCCGGTTTGGACCGGATGCGGTGGCAATGAATCGGCTTGAACTGCCCGGAGCGGTTTCATGCGCGCATTATAGCGACTGCATGAAACTTCGCTGTTGATGGCATGGTCTTAGTGGCGATGCTCAACGGGTTTGTCTGGGCACGAGGGTGGATTATGCGCGTTCTGGTACCCGCAGCGGCGGTGTTGATTGCGGTGTTTCTGGCGTTGCCCGTGAAGGGCGCCGACCTTCAGCCTGCGCCGGCCAGCACGCCGGTCCCGGCCGTGTGGAAGCAAACGAAGATCGAGTTCCACTATTTCGGGCGCACCTCGCGCTACTCCTGCGAGGGGATGCGCGACAAGGTGCGGGCCCTGCTTCTGGACATGGGCGTACGCGGCGACATGCGCATCCGCACCAATGGCTGCGAAATTGGACGTATCAGCCTGGTCGGCATTAATCCCGGCTTGAGCATCGAGTTTTCTTCCCCCGTGCAGCACGCCGGTGCGGACAAGTCACCGCCGACGGCGGATGAAAAACCCTTCGATGCGCGCTACGAGCGGTTCAACTTCAGGCAGGATGCATTTCGCAATCTCAACGTGGGCGACTGCGAGCTGATCGAAGAATTCGCGCGCCAGATACTGCCAAAGTTAACCGTGCGCGACATACAGCAGGACATCACCTGCGTGCCCTACCAGCAGTCCGGCGGCAGCTATCGGGTCAGCGGCGAGGTTTTGAAGGCGGCGCCGCAGCCCTCGGGGCGCAACTGACGCAAATCGGCGGCGCCTGCGCGTCGTCGAGGCGCAGCGCAGTGAGGGTGTTGCCCCAGGCGCAGCCGGTGTCCAGGCAGGTAACGTTCTCGTTTCGAAAAAAACCGAGTGTCGACCAGTGCCCGAATATCACGTGCGTGCCGTGCCAGCGGGCATCCGTGCACTCGAACCACGGCTTCAACCGGTCGGCGGCGGTATTTGCAGGAGCGCCTTTTTCGCGAAGATCCAGACTGCCGTCGGCCTGAACGTAGCGCATGCGCGTGAAACAATTGGTGATGAAACGCAGCCGTTCGGCGCCGGCAAGAGCCGTCTTCCAGATGCACGGCTGATCGCCATACATGGTTGCGACAAACCGCGCCGGATCGCGCTGCAGTGCGGCCTGCGCTTCCCGCGCGCAGTCGCGCGCGACGGCCAGCGTCCATTGCGGCGGCAGACCGGCATGCAGCAGGGCCAGGTGTCGTGCGCGATCTTCGTGCAGCAGCGGGCGCTCAATCAGCCATTGCAGCAGCGCATCGCGATCTTTCGCCTCCAGCACCCCGTCCAGCGTGTCATTTTTACGTGCGGCCACACTGCCGAAAATGCGTGCAAGCAGGTGCAGGTCGTGATTGCCTAGCACCGAGACCGCATTGTCGCGCATCGCCCGCACGCGGCGCAGCACGCCCAGTGAATCAGGACCTCGATTCACCAGATCGCCCACGAACCAGATCAGGTCGCGATCGGCGTTGAATTTTATTCTTTCGAGCAGCGAACCGAGCTCACGATCGCAGCCTTGAACATCACCGATTGCGTACAGCGCCACTCAGTGCAGCACGCCGGGGATGGCGAGGCGGAACGGCGCGATCGGCGCATCGAATTGCGCGCCGTCATCGTCAACCATTTGATAGCTGCCCTGCATCGCTCCCACCGGCGTTTCGATGACCGCACCGCTGGAGTACCGAAACCCCTGGCCGGGCTTCAAGTAAGGCTGCTCACCGACCACGCCATCACCGCGCACTTCCTGCACCTTGCCGTTGGCATCGGTGATGATCCAATGACGGGTCAGTAATCGCGCCGGCGTGGTGCCCTCATTTCGGATGGTGATGGTGTAGGAGAACACGAAACGGGCATCCTGCGGATCGGATTGCTCCTCCACATAGGCGGTTTCCACGTCAACTCGGATTCGCGGCACGGAGTCGGATATCATGGTGCTCATTCTAGCGGGTCAATCAAGCCTGGTGGACGGGCTTTAAAGCCGGATCCTGTCCCCGGGATGTTGGCACGCGTTCAGGCTGCTTACAACGTGCGATGCGGTTTTCGAACTCAGCGGCAAGGCGCTGCCGCCGATCGGCTGCTGCGGAGGTAGCGCGCGGCCAGCTGCACGAACTGCGCCGGCGCCAGCACTTCCGGGCGCAGCTGCGGGTCGATGCCGCAGGCCTCGATCTCGGTCGAATCCAGAAGCTCAAGCAGACTGTTGCGCAGGGTCTTGCGCCGCTGTGAAAACGCCGCGGCCACCACGCGCTTCAGCGCGGCATCGCCTTCAGCGCCAAGCGCTTTGAGTCCTTCGAACCGCGGTTCGATTGCAGGGCGCAGCCGCAGCACCGAGGAAGTCACCTTTGGCGCCGGTTTGAACGAGCCGCGGCCCACATCGAACAGGCGAGTGGCCTGCGCGTGCACCGCCAGCATCACGCCCAACCGTCCGTAGTCCTTGCCGCCCGGTTCGGCGACGATGCGGTCGACCACTTCCTTCTGCAGCATGAAGTGCATGTCGGCGATGGCGGCGCGATGCTCCAGCAGATGAAACATCAGGGGTGTGGAAATGTTGTAGGGCAGGTTGCCGACGATGCGCAACGGCGCGCCGGTTCCCCTCAGCGCCGTAAAATCCATGCGCAGCGCATCCTGCACGTGCACCTGCAATTTGCCGCCGCCGCGCGAATCGGTGCGCAGTCCGGCGGCCAGATCGCGGTCGATTTCGATGACCTGCAGTGCATCGAGCATCTGCAACAGCGGCCAGGTGAGCGCGCCGCGACCCGGTCCGATCTCCACCACCCGGTCCTCGCGCAGCGGTGCGATGCTGTCCAGAATGCGGCGGATTACAGCCGGGTCATGCAGAAAATGCTGGCCGAAGCGCTTGCGTACCGGCATCAGCGCGTCATGCCGATGGCGAGCGTGAGCGCGGCGCGCAGGCTGCCGTCAGAAGCCCGGCCGCTGCGTGCAAGCGCCAGCGCGGTGCCGTGGTCCACACTGAGGCGAATGATGGGAAGTCCGAGCGTGATGTTCACCGCCTCGCCGAAGGCGGCGTGCTTCAGCGCCGGCAGTCCCTGGTCGTGATACATCGCCACCACGACATCGCTGTTCTGCAGGTACTTCGCAGTGAAAGCGGTATCGGCGGGAACGGGACCGGTGATGCGCATGCCGCTCTGGCGCAGCCGCGCCGCGACCGGTTCGATGATCTCGATTTCCTCGCGCCCCAGATGACCCGACTCACCGGCGTGAGGGTTCAGTCCGAGCAACAGCAGCCGCGGCGCGGTAATGTCGAACAGACGCTCCAGTTCGCTGTTGACGATACGCAACGTGGCGGTGAGCCGCTCGGCCGTGATCGCTGCCGGCACCTGCGACAACGGCAAATGCGTGGTGACCAGCGCCACGCGCAGACCGCCGCCGGCCAGCATCATCACCGGCAGCGCCACGCGGCAGCGCTGCGCCAGATACTCGGTGTGTCCGCTGAAGGCGAAGCCGGCATCCATGATCACGCTCTTTTGAACGGGCGCGGTGACCATGGCGTCGAACTCGCCATTGCGGCAGCCGTCACAGGCGCGGTCCAGCAGGCGCAGAACATAGGCTGCATTGCCGGGCTCCAGCACGCCGGGCGTCACCGGACCGGCCGTGGCAATATCCAGCACCCGCAGGGTGCCGGCGCGGTGCGGCTCGGATGGCCGCGATGAGTCATAGGGCTCGATACGCAGCGGCAGATTCAACGCGGCCGCTGCAGCCGCCAGCATCTTCGCATCCGCCGCCACCACGAGATCGCAATCCCAATCGCTGAGCGCCAGGCTGACGCAGGTATCGGGGCCGATGCCCGCAGGCTCGCCCGAGGTGATGACGATTCGAGGAGTGTGCACTACATCTTGGTTTCGACGAAGGCTTCGTCGCGCAATCGCCGCAACCACAACTCTGTTTCTTCGTCCGCCTTGCTTTCGCGGATGGCAGCGAAAGCGCGCTGCCTGCGTACGTCGTCGGTGCTGTCGTACGTGCGCGTGCCCAGCATTTGCACGATATGCCAGCCATAGCGCGATTTGAAGGGTTCGCCGATTTCATTGGGCTTAAGGTCGGCGATGGCTTTGTCGAACTCGGGCACGAAGGTGCCGGGCCCGGCCCAGCCCAGATCACCGCCATCCGGCGCCGAGCCCGGATCTTCGGACGTGGTTGAGGCGATGCCGGCGAAATCCTCGCCCTTGAGAATGCGGTCGCGCAGTTTGCCGAGCTTCTGACGCACGGTTTCATCGTCATCCAGCTCGTTGGGCTTCATGAGAATGTGGCGAACGTGAATCTGATTGACGATGACCTGGGCCTCACCGCCGCGCCGCTCGTTCAGCTTCACGATGTGGAAGCCGCTGGGCGTGCGCACCGGATCGCTGATCTCGCCGGCTTTGAGTTTAGTGACAAGATCGAGGATGAACTGCGGCATCTGCGCACCCTTGCGCCAGCCAAGCGAACCGCCGTCCAGGGCCGTCTGGCCGTTGGAGTTGGCGATGGCCAGCTGTCCGAAGTCCTCGCCCTTGCGTGCGCGCGCGGCCAGATCTGCCGCTTTGCGGGTGATTTCCTCGATCTGCTGCGGCGTGGCGGCGGTGGGGAGCGAGAGAAGGATGTGCGAGACGTTGAACTCGTCGTTCGCGGCCGCGTTTTGCTGGCGGGCGAGGTACTGGTCCAGTTCGCGCGGCGTGACGTTGATACGCGCGATGACATCGCGCTGGCGCAACGTGCTCAGCATCATTTCCTTGCGCATGGACTCGCGGTACTGCTTGTAGTCGATGCCCTGGGCTTCCAGCGTCGTGGGCAGCTTGTCGAAGGGAATCTTGTTGCGCGAGGCGATTTCCTGCAGTGCGCCGTTGAGCTGTTCGTCGGGTATGCTCAGGCCGACCTTGGCCGCGCGCTGCGACTGGATTTCCTGCAGTACCAGACGTTCCAGCACCTGCTGCTTGAGCACGCTCTGCGAAGGCAGTTCCACCTTCTGCTCCTCCAGCCGTTTGGTGACCGAATCCATCTGCGAGTCCAGCTCGCTCTTGAGCACGACGCCGTCGTTCACCACCGCGGCGATGCGGTCCAGCAGTTCGCCGTGTGCGCTGATGTCGCGTGTCTGTGCCGGCGCGTGACCGGCCAGAAGCACGGTGCTCAATAGGGACAGGCACAAAGCCTTGGTGTTTCGCATGTCAAAACTCGCTGTTTGTTACGGGCCCGCTACGGCTCCACGGTACGGCTGGAGTAACCGCGAATCGTGCGCTCCAAGAAGGAGTCCGCAGGCACTCCGACCGAACTTAAGCCCGTGAGTTCCAATTGTAATGCAATTGAGGTGTCCCGTTCGCCCGTTCGGCTGCTGACATAACGGCGCTGCACGACGCGGATGCGCCAGCAGCAGCTTTTGTACTCGAATCCGGCCACCTGCTCGATGCTCTGGCGGTCCCGGGTCGAGTAGACGATACGGCCCACCGCGCTCCAGTTCTTGGCGATGGGCCAGCCGAAGGACCCGTCCCATTGCTCCAGCAGGCCGCGACGGAATCGGTAGCCGACATTCACCACGCGGGTCGGATCGGGCCGGTATTGCACGGCCACTTCGGACTTCTGCGTCAGGGCGTCCGATGGGTCCCATTGATACTCCAGACTCAGGTTCCAGTTTTTATAAGCCGTGAGCATCAGCTGTCCGACGATGTCCGAGGAATTGCCGGTGGGCGGCGGCTGTCCGGGCAGGGTGACGCGCGGCGCGGTGAAGTAGCGAGTCTGACCGAGGGTTGCGGCCAGGAACTGTGCGCCCGTGGCCTGATCGAACAGCCGCGTGGTCATGCCGATGCTCAGCTGGTTCGCATCGCCGACGCGGTCGGCGCCGACGAATCGGTTGGTGCGGAACAGTTCCACCAGATTCAGATCGGGCAGTCCAGTGTCGAAAACCGGTAGACCGTCCTGATTGCGGTACGGCACGTAGGTGTAGGCGAGTTGTGGTTCCAGGGTCTGGGTGCGTTGGCCGCGCGAGCCCGAGGCGCGTTCGAACACCAGGCCCGTGTCGAGGCGGAAATACGGCACCTCGCGCGTGGGCGAGCGCGAGGCCCCCGGCGCGGCATCCTTCAAGTCGTACTGCGTGAAGCGCCAGCCCGCTGCCGGCTCGAAAAAATAGCCGGCGCCGCGCTTCGAGTAGC
This sequence comes from Pseudomonadota bacterium, assembly GCA_025357635.1. GTDB lineage: Bacteria > Pseudomonadota > Gammaproteobacteria > Steroidobacterales > Steroidobacteraceae > TMP-86. The sequence continues at coordinate 35,078 of JANXOV010000126.1, read as the reverse complement.
GCAATTCGGGCGCGAGGTCCAGGCGCAGGCCGGACGTGCCCACGTCGCGCAAGAAGTTGACCGCCTCGCCGTCGAACCCCAGCTCCAGATCTCGCCCCAGCAGCGGCCAGCTGCCGGCGGCTTGCACTCGCGGCACGCGCGCGTAGGGCCGGTCCTGTTCGGCGATCTCACGGTCGATGGTCTGGAAATTCTGCAGCTGCGCGCGCACCAGCCAGCCGGCATTCTTGTACAGCAGATCGGCGCGGCGCTCCAGGTAGGTCACGCTGGTGGCTTCCGAGCCGAGCGCGAAGTCCTCGAAGTAATTGCTGTCGCTGACATTGGCCGCGTTCACATCGAGCCGCAGATCGCTGCGAAAATCCGTGATGCTCCTGATGTGTTCGTAGTGACGGTCCGCGTTGGCCAGCGAATCGCCCGGCAGAAAATTGCCTTCCAGCGTGCCATGACTGATGCCGGTCAGATAGCGGAATTCTGCGCCCAATTCGACGCCGCGCTTGGATTGCAATCCCGGCGCCAGCGTCAGGTCATAGTTGGGTGCGAGATTGAAATAGTAGGGCGCGCCGATCAGCACGCCGCTCTTGGTCGAGTTGCCCAGCGTCGGGAATAAGAAGCCGCTCTTGCGGGCATCGCCCACGGGGAAGGAGATGTAGGGCGTGTAGAGAATCGGCACGCCTTTGAAATTCAGCCGCACGCCGCGGCCGACACCTTCCTGCCGCCCGGAATCGATGTCGATGGAGGAGGCGTGCAGAACCCAATCCTCATGGCCCGCGGGGCAGGTCGTATAGCTCACGCCTTTCAGGTCGAGCCGGCCGTCGCTGCTCACGATCAGCTGGCTGGCGGCGCCACGCCCGTTGCGATCGAGCAGTTCGAATTGCGCATCGCCTAGCGTTGCGTTGCCGAGTGTGTCGAAGCTGCCTTTGCCGCCGCCCACCCGCAACTTGGGGTCCTCGAATTTGACCGCGCCGGCGACCTCGATGCGGCCGGATTGGTTGTCGTAGTTCACCGCATCGGCCGATACGCTGCGGCCGTCCTGACGCACCACCACGCTGCCGTTGAGGATCGCATTGCCGTCGGCGCCGAGCGAGGCGTTGTCGCTTTCGATGTGGATGAGGTGGTCGTCGGCCGGCGCCGCCGCCTGTGGAAATGGCCGCTCCCTGCAGATGGTGCCCGTGGCGTCCTGCGCCTGAACTGTGCCTGCCATCGCGATTGCATGCAGCATGATTGCGGCGAAGAGGGGAATCGGTCTTGGCAACTGGCGGGCCCTTGAACGTGCGCGGTAAGCGGGTCGTTCCGGCATTATAGTCGGTATACTTCGCGGCGCCGCATTTGCGGTTCGTAACCTCGACAATTCGGGCATGACAGCGAACAACCTGGCGGATCCGCGCCGTGAATTGCTCACGCGATGGGTGAACGAAGATCTGAAGCTCCCCGGCTCCCGCATCGAACCGGCCTCGGCGGATGCGAGCTTTCGCCGCTATTTCCGGGTGCTGCACGCCGCGCAGAGCTACATCGTCATGGACGCGCCGCCCGAAAAGGAAGACCTGCGGCCTTTTTTGCGCGCGGCGCAGATGCTGCTCGATGTGGGCGTGAATGTGCCGCAGGTGCTGGCGCGCGACCTGCCCCGTGGATTTCTGCTGCTCGGCGACCTGGGGTCCAGTCAATACCTGGATGCGCTGAAGGCCGCCGCCGGCGATGAGCGCCGCGTCGATGCGCTGTATCGCGATGCCCTGGATTCCCTTCTGCGGATACAGGTGCGGGGGCGGACTGCGGCGGCGGCGCTGCCGGCCTACGACGGCGCGAACCTGATGCGCGAAATGTCCCTCATGCCGGAGTGGTTCTTTGGCCGGCACCTGGGGCTGAGAGTCGACTCACCGGTCGCGGCGATGCTGGAGCGATTGTCCGAGCTGCTCGTGCAGAACGCGGCGGAGCAACCAGCAAGCCTCGTGCACCGCGACTATCATTCGCGCAATCTGATGGTATGTGAGCGTGGCAACCCGGGGATACTGGACTTTCAGGACGCGGTGCTAGGTCCCGTCACTTACGATCTCGTCTCCCTGTTCAAGGATTGCTACATCCGCTGGCCTGCCGCGCGCGTGCAGGCCTGGGCGCTGCGCTACCGGCAGCAGCTCACCGGCGCCGGCATCCCCGCCGGGCGCGACGCTGCGCAATTCCTGCAGTGGTTCGACTGGATGGGATTGCAGCGGCACATCAAGGTGCTGGGAATTTTCGCGCGACTCTGGTATCGCGACGGCAAACGCGGCTACTTGAAGGATCTGCCACTGGTGCTGGACTATGTGCGCGAAACCGCGCAGCGTTATCCGCAGACGGCGGGCTTTGCCGCGTTCATCCAGCAGCGGGTCGACCCGTTGTTCGATGCGGCGCAGCGGCGCGAATCCGCATGAACGATTCCGCACAGACACCGCGCCGCGCCATGATTCTTGCGGCGGGCCGCGGCGAGCGCATGCGCCCGCTGACCGACACCATGCCCAAGCCCTTGCTGGTCGTCGGCGGTCAGCCGCTCATCCACCATCACGTGGCCGCATTGGCGCGCGCCGGCATCGACACCGTGGTCGTGAACCTTGCCTGGCTGGGCGAACAGATTCGCGACTATCTGCAGGACGGGTCCCGCTACGGCATTCACATCACCTACAGCCAGGAGAGCCCGGCTGCGCTGGAAACCGCCGGCGGCATTTTCCGCGCGCTTCGCTGGCTGGCGCCGGGGCCGTTCCTGGTCGTCAATGGCGACATCTACACCGACATACCGTTCTGGCAGCTGCGCATACCGCCGCAGGCGGACTCGCATCTGGTGCTGGTACCTAATCCGCCTCAGCATGCCGCGGGTGATTTCGGTTTCGATGGCAGGCATGCGACGCCGCGCGCCGGGCAGGCGCCAAGTTACACCTTTGCCGGCGTGGGCTTGTACCGCGAATCATTTTTCGAGGGCTGCCGGGACGGCGCGTTCCCGCTCAAGCCGCTGCTGCTTCGATCGATGGGCGCCGGCCGATGCACGGCACAGGTGCATCAGGGCCTCTGGGAAGACGTCGGCACGCCGGCGCGGCTGCAGGCATTGAACCAGCGCCTGGCTGCATTGCAACGCGTATAATGCAGCACATGCCTGAGTTCAAGAACATCCCCATCGTCACCCAGGCGCCGCGCAGCGGTGAAAAGTACACGACACCGCAGGGCTTCTCCGCCATCAAGGACGGCATCAAGCAAACCGCTGCCGCGCAGGCCATAACGGCCGGCCGCAAGCCTTCCTGGCTGCGCGCGCCGCTGGCCGCCGGCAAGAATTTCGATGCCGTGAAAGGCATCGTGCGCGAGCACCGTCTGAGCACGGTGTGCGAGGAGGCCAGGTGCCCGAACATCGGCGAGTGCTGGAACGCCGGCACCGCCACCATCATGCTCATGGGCGCTGTATGCACGCGTGCCTGCCGTTTCTGCGCCGTCGACACCGGCAATCCGCGCGGCTGGCTCGATGCGCAGGAGCCCGACAACGTCGCGCGCTCGGTCGAATTGATGGGGCTCAAATACGTCGTGTTGACTTCGGTCAATCGTGACGATCTGCCCGATGGCGGTGCGGCGCATTATGCCGCGGCGATTCGCGCCATCAAGCAACGCAATCCGGGCACGGCGGTGGAAGCGCTGACGCCGGATTTTCAGGGCGTGGCGCGCGATGTGGAGACGGTGGTCGAATCCGGATTGGACGTGTTTGCACAGAACGTAGAGACGGTGGAGCGGTTGACGCATCCGGTACGCGATCCGCGCGCCGGTTACGAGCAGACGCTGCAGGTGCTGCGCCATGCCAAGGCGCATCGGCCCGCGGTGCTCACCAAGACCAGCCTGATGCTCGGATTGGGCGAGACCGACGCTGAGATCGAGGCTGCGATGCAGGATTTGCGCGCGGCGCAGGTGGATATTCTCACGCTGGGCCAGTATCTGCGGCCCACCGTCAATCACCTGAACATCGAGCGTTTCGTGACCCCGGCGCAGTTCGACCGCTATCGCCAGCAGGCTCTGGAGATGGGCTTCCTGGAGTGCGTCTCCGGTCCGCTGGTGCGTTCCAGTTATCGCGCCGAACAGGCGCTGGCGCGCAACAATGCCGGTCTCGACAATATCAAGCTCGCCGCCGCGCGCCGCGCCTGATGTCCCCTGAACCGCTGCTGCGATTCCGCGGGCTGATGCCATATGAACCGGCCTGGCGCGAGATGCAGCGATTCACGGATGAGCGCGACGATGACACCGGCGATGAAATCTGGTTCGTGGAGCATCCGCCGGTTTTCACGCTGGGCATGAATGCCAGTGCCGAGCATGTGCTGGATGCCGGCGACACGCCGGTTGTGAAAATCGACCGCGGTGGACAGGTTACTTATCACGGGCCGGGTCAATTGGTGGTGTATCCGCTGCTGAACTTGCGCCGGCACGTGCTCGGAGTGCGCGAACTCGTGGTCGCGCTGGAAAACTCGGTCATCGACTACACGGCGCAGTTGGGCATCCAGACCGCCGGCCGGCGCGATGCGCCCGGCGTCTACTTTCAAGGCAAGAAGCTTGCCAGTGTCGGCCTTCGAATCCGCCGCGGCGCAAGCTACCACGGCATGGCGTTGAACGTGTCGCTGGACCTGGCGCCGTTCAAGCGGATCAATGTGTGCGGCCATCGCGGCATGCAGGTGGCGCGGCTGAGCGATCTGGGCGGGCCGTCCGATGTCACCGAAGTGGCGCATGGGCTGGCGCCGCATCTGCTCAAGCACCTGGGCTATAGCGCCATCAGCACCGCTTTGCAGGCCGTCAGCTCGCGATAGATCGTATCCAGCTGCGCCTGGCTCGTGGCCTGGATCACGAAAGTCACCGCCAGAAAATTGCCGGCTGAGCTGGGACGCTCACGCACCTGGTCGTCGCGCAATTCACCCGCGTGCCGCTCCACGATCAGCCGCGCCAGCTTGCGGACCTCGCCGTCCTGTCGTCCCATCACCTTGATGGGAAACTCCATCGGAAACTCAAGCTTGGGTGCGTCGCTCACAGCGCTGGTGTGGATTTCAGATCGTCGATGTAGCTTAAGAAGGCAGCGTGAATGCGCTGGAACTGCGGGCCTGGCTTGCCGCTGCCCACGGGTTTGCCGTCGAGCCGGGTCACCGGCAGGACGCCGCGCGTGGAGAACCCCAGCCAGATCTCCTGCGCGCTGCGCAGCTGCGCTTCGCTCACCGCGACGCTGCGCACCGGCATGCCGATGGCGGCGGCCAGTTCTTCAACCACGCTGCGGGTGGTGCCGGGCAGTATGTCGTGGCTGTTGGGAGGCGTATGAATCTCGCCGCCTTGAATGACGTGCACGGTGGTGGAGGATCCTTCGGTGAGCATTCCCTGCTGCAGCAAGATTGCCTCGAATGCGCCGGTGCTCACCGCCTGTTTTTTCAGCAGCACGTTCGCCAGAAGCGAGGTGGACTTGATGTCGCGCCGCGCCCAGCGCGTGTCCTGTGCCGTGATGGCTGCCACGCCGTTTTCCAGAATCTCGCCGGGCAGCAGCGCAAGCGGCGAGGCGTAGGCGAACATCGTCGGCGCGAGATTGTCCGGCCAGGCGTGATTGCGGCCGAATTCCGCGCCGCGCGTCACCTGGATGTAAAGATACATGTCGCCGCCGCCATTGCGCTGGACCAGCCCGGCACACACCTGCGCCCACTGTTCATGCGTGAGCGGCGGACGTATGGCGATGGCGGCGAGGCTGTGGTGCAGCCGGTCCAGGTGCTGCCGCAGTCGGAAGGGCCGGCCGGCATACACGGGCAGAACTTCGTAGACCGCATCGGCAAACAGGAAGGCGCGGTCCAGCGGCGAAACGCGCGCCTGCTGCAGCGGCTGATACTCCCCGTTCAGATAGCATACCGGTAAGGGCATGGCGCGGCCGTCAGAACCTAAGCAAACCAGAGCTTGACGGAGTCGACCATGCGGCGCCACCAGCCGCCCAGTGCGACCGCCTTCAGCGGGTGCAGGGGTTCGGTGACCAGCGCCTGGCCATTGGCGCCCAGGACTTTGAACTGGCCAACCACCGTATCGATGCGCACTGGCGCCATCAACTGCGGCTGCATGAGCACCACGGTCTTGATGCCGGCCGCCTCGCCGCGCGCAACCGTGACGTACAGATCGTGATTGAGCCCCAGATCCACCGGCGAGCTGGCCGCCTTCCACAGATCGGCGGACGCCAGCTTCGTGCCGCCCTTGGCGATGAGTTTGGTGTCGTAAAAAGTGAAGCCGTAGTTCAGCAGCGCAGCGCTGGCGTCCTCGCGCGCCTTCATGCTGGCCGAGCCCAGTACGACGGAGACCAGCCGCATGCCCTCGCGCATCGCGGAGGTCACCAGGCAATAGCCGGCGGACTCGGTGTGGCCGGTTTTCATGCCATCGACGCTCGGGTCGCGTGTCAGCAAACCGTTGCGGTTCTGCTGCTTGATGCCGTGGTACTCGAACTCGCGCACCGAGTACCAGCGGTAGTATTGCGGATATTCGCGGATGATGGCATTGGCGAGCAGGGCCATGTCGCGCGCTGTCGTGTAATGCTGCGGCGAGGGCAGCCCGGAGCTGTTGTCGAAGTGCGTCCCCACCATCTTCAGGCGCTGGGCATTGGAGTTCATCATCTGCACGAAAGTTTCCTCGGTGCCGGCGATGCGTTCGGCCAGAGCGATGGTGGCATCATTGCCCGATTGCACGATCATGCCCATGATCAGGATGTTCACCGGCACCGGCTTGCCCAGTTCGATGAAGGTGCGCGAACCTTCCGAGCGCCATGCGTGTTCACTCACCGTCACCTGCTCGTCGAGCTTGAGTTTGCCCGCGGCGAGTTCCTGAAACACGATGTAGGCCGTCATCAGCTTGGTGAGGCTGGCAGGCTCGACGCGCGCCACCGCTTCCTTGGCGGCGATGATCTTGTCGGTGCGCGAATCCACGACGATGTAGGCGCGCGCATCCACGGCGGGCGGCGTTGGGACCGCGGCTTGAGCCAGCACCAGGTGCGATGAGAACAGCAGAGCAGTGGCCGGCAGCAATCGATTCATTGTAAGTCCTGGAGCCTCGCGCAAAGGCAACGATGAAAGCGCGGCAGTGTACCTTAGGATTCCGTGGAAAATCAGTCCAGGGCAAGATGCGCGTTGCTCACGCCGGCGCTTTCCAGCGCCTTGACCGTCCGGTCGAAAGCCGGCACATCCGCGACGGGGCCGATGCGCACGCGGTAAAATGTTCGTCCGCTGGTTTGCGTTTCACTCACGAACACCGTGCCGTAGGGTCCGCTGCGCAGGCGTGAGGCGAGCCGCTCGGCATTGGCCCGCTCGGCGAACGCGCCGGCCTGCAGAAACAGCCCGCCAGGTGCGGCAGTCGCCGCGGCCGTTGCAGCGGCAGGCGCCACGGGTGGCGGGTGAGCCGGCGCCGTGAGCATCGCCGAGGTGATCGGCGTGATGGAGGCAATCGGATTCGCCGCCGGATCGATGGCAGTCACTTCGACGAATGCCGTGCCTTTGCGCAGCATGTCAAGCTTGGCCGCTGCCGTATAGGACAAGTCGATGATTCGATTGCCGACGAAGGGGCCGCGGTCGTTCACCCGCACGATGACGCTTCGATTGTTCTGCAGATTGGTGACGCGCACGTAGGTTGGCAGCGACAGGGTCTTGTGCGCCGCCGTCATGCCGTACATGTCATAGGGTTCACCGATCGAGGTGCGTTCGGCGTGGAATCCCGGGCCGTACCACGAAGCCACGCCCCGCTCGATGTAACCCAGGCTCGATCCCATGACGTAATAGCGTTTGCCAAACACTTCATAGAACGGTGGATTGCCATTGCGCGCGCGCGGCTCGTATTTTGGAACCGCATCGGCTACGGCGAACGGGTCACTCGGCGGCGGCGGAACCTGTGGCACTGCCGCTGCGGCCGATGGCGCCGGCGTCGCGCCGGCCGGGTCGGCGTGCGGGTCGCGCCGGCCGGTGATGCTGCACGCGCTCAGCGCCAGTGCGGCGGTGATCAGAGTTAAGCCCGCGAGCCGCGTGCCGCTCATGGCGGCAGCACCTCAAACACCTGCGCGCCGCGGATGGCGTTGGGCACGGGCAGTCGTTCGCTGCTAACGTGCTGCTTCAATGCCATCGCCAGTTCAGTCGCTGCCATCGCATACAAGGCGCTGCGGTTGTAGCGGGTGATGACGTAGAAGTTCTTGAAGCCGACGCGCCAGTGCAGGCCGTCCGGGTTGTCCACGGCGATCATGAATGCCGCCGCGCCCGGCGCCTGCGCCGGGTCGAAGTCCACGCCGTTCGCGCGCAGCGATGCCACCGTTTCGGACAGGTCGAATTGGCGTCCGTCGAAAGCGGCGATCTGCTCGAGGTCCGCGCTCGCTTCGGTCATGGTCGGTTCACCGCGCTCCCAGCCGTGCTCTTTGAAGTAATTGCCGACGCTGCAAAACACATCGAGCCAATTGTTCCACAAGTCGACGTGGCCGTCGCCGGTGGCGTCGTATCCAAACCGCCGGTAGCTCGAGGGCATGAACTGCGGCGCGCCCATGGCGCCGGCATAGGATCCGGTGGCCGTCAGCGGATCGATTGCCGCATCGCGCGTGAGCAGCAGAAACTGCTCCAGTTCGCTCAGAAAGAACTTGGACCGCGCGGGATAGTCAAAGGCCAGCGTTGCCAATGCGTCCAGCACGCGGTAACGCCCGGTCTGCCGCCCGTACTGCGTTTCCACGCCGAGGATGGCGACAATGAATTCCGGCTCGACGCCGGTGAGTTCGGAGGCCTTGTTCAGTTCGTCGCGATGCGCGACCCAAAAATCAACGCCGTCGCGGATGCGCTTTTCGGTGATGAAAATCTGCCGATACTCGTACCAGAGGCGGGCTTTCTCGGCGGGGCGATTCATGGCGTCGATGATCAAGGGCTGGCTCTGCGCAGAGCGCATCAAGGCGTTGAGCTCGCGCCGGTCAAATCCGTATTGCTTGACCATGCGGGAAACGAAATGGCGCACATCGTGGCGCTTCAGATCCATCGATCGGGCGGCCGTGATGCCCAGCAGACTGAGCACGCAGGCGGCGCAGGCTGTGGCTGCGATGCGGCGTGTAGGCGGACTCACGGCCTCACGAACCCACGAGTTTGCGGTGCGAGTGCAGCGACATGAGAATTCCAAAGCCGGCGAGCAGCGTGACCATGGACGTGCCGCCGTAGCTGATCAGGGGCAGCGGGACGCCGACGACGGGCAGTATGCCGCTGACCATCCCGGAATTGACGAACACGTAGACAAAGAAGCTCAGTGCGATGGCGCCTCCGGTCAGACGCGCGAACGTGTCCTGACCCTGCATGGCCATGTAGAGCGCGCGTCCGATGATTAAACCGTACAAGATCAGCACCAGCAGCTGTCCCAGCAATCCGAATTCCTCGCCGATGACGGCGAAGATGAAGTCGGTGGAGCGCTCGGGCAGGAACTCCAGCTGCGCCTGGCTGCCGTTCATGTAACCCTTGCCGAACACGCCGCCCGAGCCGATGGCGATCTGCGACTGGATGATGTGGTAGCCCGTGCCCAGCGGGTCGTTCTGCGGATTCAGGAACGTGAGTACGCGCTGGCGCTGGTACTCATGCATGAAATGCCAGCCGGCCCATGCCGCGCCCGCGATGACCGGTATCGAGGCCAGAATGATCCACACCTGCAAGCCCGCGAGCAGGATGACGATCAGACCCGAGGTGGCGATCAGCAGCGCGGTGCCCAGGTCGGGTTGCTTGACGATGAGCGCCGTGGGTATGGCGATCAGCAATACCAGAATCAGCAGGTCCTTGAACGTTGGTGGCTGCGCTCGTTCATGCATGTACCAGGCGCACACCATTGGCACGGCCAGTTTCATGATTTCCGAGGGCTGAAAACGGATGAAGCCGATGTCGAGCCAGCGCTGCGCGCCCTTGCCGACGTGGCCGGTGAAATCCACGACAATCAGCAGGACGATGCCCAGCGCATAGGCGATGGGCGCGAACAGCCGCAGATACTGCGGCGTCGCGAATCGCGCGATGAACATCATCGCGGTCACGGCAACGCCCAGATTCGCCAGGTGATGCTCCATGACGTTGAGGTTCTGGCCCGAGGCGCTGTACACGACGAGAAAGCTGATCGCGATGATGGCCGCGAGTGCGCCGGTCAGCGGACCGTCCATGCTCAGCGCGCGCAGGATACGTCCACCGGCGGTGAGCGTGCGGCGGGCGCGGCTTTCTGAGAAATCGTCGGAGATCATGTCTTCGGACTCGGGTTGGGCGGCACGGGCGGCGGTACGGTAGAGCGCGCAGCACCGCGGTCACGATCCAGGATCCAGGCGTCCATCACCTTGCGGGCGATCGGCGCGGCGACCGCCGAACCGAATCCGCCGTTTTCCACCAGCACCGCCACCGCAATCTCGGGCGCTTCGGCGGGCGCGTAGGCGATGAACCAGGAATGGTCCTTGAGGCGCTCGGACACTTTGTCGGTCAGGCGCTCTGCGCGCGAGACCGTGAACACCTGCGCTGTGCCGGTTTTGCCGGCGATGGTGTAAGACGCACCCTTGCCGGCGGTGTAGGCGGCGGTGCCGTAGGTCGTCGCGCCGATCATTCCCTTCAGCACGATGTCCCAATCGGCCTCGCTCACGCCTTGCACCGGAGGGTTGGTCACGACGGCGACTTTCTCGAAGTGGCCGGTCGCATCGCGCACGGTGGCGACCAGGCGCGGCCGATAGCTCTTGCCGCGCTCGGCCAGCACCGCAGCGACATGTGCCAGTTGCAGCGGCGTGACCAGCAGGTAGCCTTGACCGACGCCGAAGTTGACCGTTTCGCCGGGGAACCACACCTGGTCGGCGGCGCGTTTGAACGCTTTCTTCTTCCATTCAGGCGAGGGCAGCAGTCCTGGTTTTTCCCCGCCAATGTCGATGCCGGTGAGACGGCCGTAGCCGAATGGCGCGAGGAAGTCCGCGATGCGCTGCGCGCCGATGGTTGCCGCCAGCCCGTAGAAATAGACGTCGCAGGACTTGGCGATGGCATGCTCCAGGTCCATGTAGCCGTGCCGGCCGGTTTTGCCTTCGCGAAACTGCAGCCGGCTGCCGGGCAGGTGAAACACGCCGGCACAGAATTCAGGCTTGTTCGGATTCACCAGATGGTAGGTGAGTCCGGCGAGCGCGATGGCGGGCTTGATGGTGGAGCCGGAAGGATACGCGCCGCGCAGCGCGCGATTCAGCAGCGGCTTGTCGATGTCGTTCTGCAATGCGTTGAACTGCGATACCGACAGCCCGCGCGCGAAGCCATTCGGATCAAACTCCGGCGTGCTGGCCAGCGCCACCACGTCGCCGTTGCGCGGGTCGATGGCGACCACCGCGCCGCGCTTGCCGGCAAGCCCTTCTTCGGCCACCCGCTGCACCCGCATGTCGATGCCGAGAATCAGGTCGCTGCCCGCCACGGACGGATGCGTTTCCAGATGCGGTGTGAACGCGCCCTGCCGCTCCACCGGCCGGCCGGCGGCATTCACCAGCACCTGCCGGTAGCCGGCCGTGCCGTGCAAGTCGTGCTCGTAGGAGCCTTCAACCCCCAGCTTGCCGATCAACGTGGTGCCGGCATACTCCGCCGAGTCGATGCGGCTCAAGTCCGATTCGCTGATGGCGCTGACGTAGCCGATGGCGTGCACCGCCACCGGGCCAAACGGATAATGCCGCGTCAGCCGGGTGCGGATATCCACGCCGATGAACTCATGACGATGCAGCGCGAAGCGCGCCATTTCCTCTTCATTGAGCTGCAGCTTCACCGGTACGCTTTCATAAATCTTGTGCGACAGGATGGAGCGCTTGATGCCCGGCAGGTCTTCTTTTTCCAGCAGCTTGATGGATACGAGTTGCGCAAGCGCCGCGTCGATGGCCGGCTCCCTGCCCACCTGCTCGCGCACCAGTTCCAGTTGGAAGGCCGGCAGATTCTCGGCCAGAACCACGCCGCGCCGGTCCAGGATCAGGCCGCGGCTGGGCGGGATGGGGTCGATGCGCACGCGGTTGCCTTGGGACAACTCTGCATAGTAGGCATGCCGCAGCACCTGCAGGTAAAACAGCCGGCCCGCCACGGTCAGCAGCAGCAGCGCCACCGCCACGCCGGCGACTATCCCGCGAATGGAAAAGATCCGCTGTTCGGCGTAGTGATCTTTGATGCGGACGCGGCGAACCACGGTCAGCTATCGCTCATGCGTGCTGCGCAGCAAGCCGGCGAGCACCGGCCAGAAAAGCGCGCCTGTCAGCGGCGCCAGCCATCGGGCGAAGCTGGTGACAGGATTGCCGGTGGCGCCATCGACCCAGAAGAGGATGAATTGATAGCCTGCGAGCAGGGCGAAAATGCTCAAGGTTTGATGCATCAGCGGAAACACGCGCAGACGCAGACGAAGATTCGTCGCCCACGCCGACATGAGCACCAGCGCCAGTGCATGCTGCCCAAGAACGACGCCTTGGATCACATCCAGCGCAAGGCCGGTGAGAAAGGCCAGCGCAAGTCCGCCCGATTGCGGCGAAGTGATGGCCCAATACAGCACCACCAGCACCAGAAAATCCGGGCGGAATGCATCGAGCACATCCGGCAGCGGCAGGATGGTGAGGCCCAGCGCGATGAGCACAGAAATTGTGATGGGAAGGGCGCGGGAGCGATTGTCACGCATCATGGGCGTGGCGCTCCTGGTTGCGGCGGCTGCGCAACTGGCGCTGCCGGCTTTGGGTCAGGCAGCGGCGCCGCGGCAATATCCGACTCCTTCAGCCACACGAACAGCAATTCGCGCGCCCGGTCGAGCGCCGCCGAAGGTTTGACGCTGACATCGGCCAGTGACTGCGCCGGATCGCGTTTGACGTCAGTGACCACGCCGACCGGATATCCTCGCGGAAAACCGCCGCCCAATCCGGAGGTGACCAGCAAGTCGCCTTTCACGATGTCGGTGCTGGTCGACAGGTAGGGCAGTTTCAACAGGCTGCTGTCGCCCGTGCCCACGGCAATGGTGCGCAGGCCGTTGCGATTGACTTGCACGGGAATGGCATGCGTGCTGTCGCTGATCAGGATGACTTCGCTGGTCAGTTGGCCGATGCGCGTGACCTGACCGAACACGCCGCCCGAATCCAGCACCGCCTGGCCGATGAACACGCCGTCGCGCGCGCCTTTGTCCATCAGCACGCGCTCGCGGAAAGCATCCAGATCCACCTGCACGATGCGCCCCACCACGAAGCGCGCGGCAACGCCGGCGGTGTTGTCGCGCAGGGCGTGCAGCCGGATATTTTCCGCCTCCAGGGCTTCGTAGCGCTGCAGCCTGAATTGCGCGACGCGCAAGTCCTGTTCGAGCCGGGTCTTGTCGGCGCGCAACGTGTCGCGTGTGGTGACGCTTTCGCGGAACCATGCCCAACCCTGGAAGGGGCTCGCGACCGCAACTTGAATGGGGTAGGCGACGATGGACAGGTATTGGCGGATCTTGCCAAGATGGTCGTAGCGCTTGTCGACGACGATCAGCCCCAGTGCAAGCAGGCTGTAGAGCACGCTGCGCAGCAGCAGCGCGGTCACGCGCCCGGAGGTATCCGGACTACGAAATACGGCCACGATTGCCCGCTGCCGCGTTTTCCCGCATCACTCCAGTCCGAAAATGCCCGGCCCGTGTTCTTCCGTCAGCTCGAGGATGCGGCCGCCACCGCGCGCCACGCAAGTCAGCGGATCATCGGCTACGACCACCGGAAGCCCGGTTTCTTCCATGAGCAGTTTGTCGATGTCGCGCAACAGTGCGCCGCCGCCGGTGAGCACGATGCCGCGCTCGGCCACGTCCGCGCCGAGTTCGGGCGGCGTTTGCTCCAGCGCCTGTTTGACCGCGCCAACGATGCCTTGCAGCGGTTCTTGCAGCGCTTCGAGAATTTCATTCGAGTTGAGCGTGAAGCTGCGCGGCACGCCTTCGGAGAGGTTGCGCCCCTTGACCGAGATCTCGCGCACCTGCTGTCCTGGGTAGGCCGAGCCGATTTCCAGCTTGATGCGCTCTGCGGTGGCTTCACCGATGAGGATGCCGTAGTTGCGGCGCACGTAATTGGTGATGGCCTCGTCGAATTTGTCGCCGCCGATGCGCACGCTGGCCGCGTATACGATGCCGTTCAGCGAAATGACCGCGACCTCGGAAGTGCCGCCGCCGACGTCGAGCACCATGGAGCCGCGCGCTTCCTGTACCGGAAGCCCCGCGCCGACAGCCGCCGCCATCGGCTCAGGAACGATGTCGACGCTGCGCGCGCCGGCGCCTTCGGCGGATTCCTTGATGGCGCGGCGTTCCACCTGCGTGGAACCGAAGGGCACGCAGACGAGCACTCGCGGACTCGGACTCAAGAAGCGGTTGCCGTGCACTTTCTTGATGAAGTACTGCAGCATTTTTTCCGTGTAGGTGAAGTCGGCGATGACGCCGTCCTTCATCGGGCGCACGGCCGTGATGTGGCCCGGAGTGCGTCCGATCATGTTCTTGGCGTCGACGCCGACGGCCACAATGATCTTGCCGCCGCGCGTGGGTTCGTCCTGCACCGCGACCACCGAAGGCTCGTTTAAAACGATGCCGCGCTCGCGCACGTAGATCAGCGTGTTGGCGGTGCCCAGATCGATTGAGAGGTCATTGGAGAAATAACCTCTAAGACGTTTGAACATAGGGATTTTTTACGGGTAAAAAAGTTGCGCTAATGTAGCAACCGATGCGACATTCAGCAAGGCAACGTGTATCATTTTGCACTCGAAAGAAGGGTTCCCCCACGCATGAGCCTCACCCGCCAAGACGTCGATAAGATCGCGCATCTTGCTCGTTTGCAAGTCACCGAGCAGGAAATGCCCGTTTACGTGAAGAGCCTGTCGGCCATCGTCGACTTCGTGGCCGAGCTTGCCAGGGTCGACACGCAGGACATCGCGCCCATGGCGCACCCGCTGGTCGGGCAGCATCAGCGCCTGCGCCCCGACGAGATCACGGAATCGGATCGACACGAGCAGTACCAGCGCAACGCGCCGCGCGTTCAGGCCGCGCTGTACGTGGTGCCCCGGGTCATCGAATAAGGCTCGAAAACTTCGCAATTTTAAGATGATGCATACACTTTCCATCGGCGAACTGGCGCAAAAGCTGGCCGCCAAGCAGATTTCGAGCCTGGAGCTCACTGACCACTTCCTGGAGCGCCTGAGCCGGCTCAATCCGGCGCTCAACGCCGTGATCACGCCTACGGTGGATCTGGCGCGTGCGCAGGCTGCGGCTGCGGACCGCCGCCGCAGCGCTGGAGAAAGCGGGCCATTGCTGGGCATCCCACTCATTCATAAAGACATTTTCTGCACCGAGGGTGTGCGAACCAGCTGCGGCTCGCGGATGCTCGATAACTTCGTCTCGCCTTACGATGCCACCGTCGTCAGCCGGCTGCGCTGCGCCGGTGCCGTGATGCTGGGCAAGTCGAACATGGACGAGTTTGCGATGGGATCCTCCAACGAGACCAGTTATTACGGCCCCGTCAAAAACCCCTGGGATCTGACCAAAGTGCCCGGGGGGTCCTCCGGCGGCTCTGCCGCCGCGCTGGCCGCGGGGCTGGCGGCCTTCGCGACCGGCACCGATACGGGCGGTTCGATCCGCCAGCCGGCGGCGCTGACGGGGGTTGTCGGGTTCAAACCCACCTACGGGCGGGTGTCCCGCTACGGCATGATCGCCTTTGCCTCGAGTCTGGATCAGGCGGGAACCTTTACGCGTTCGGCCCAGGATGCGGCCATCGTGCTGCAGGCCATGGCCGGCTTCGATCCGAAAGATTCGACCAGCGTCGACAGGCCGGTGCCGGACTACCAGGGTTTGCTCGGCGCGCCGCTCAAGGGGTTGAAGATCGGCTTGCTGCAGGAATTTTTCGAAGGCCTGGATGAACGCAATGGCGCCCTGATTCATGCCGCGCTGGCGGAATTCCGCAAACTGGGCGCGACCACCTGTGAAGTGAGCCTGCCCAACCTGCCGCTGTCGGTGCCCACGTACTACGTGGTGGCGCCGGCGGAATGCTCCTCGAACCTGTCGCGGTTCGACGGCGTGCGCTTCGGCTATCGCTGCGAGGATCCCAAAGACCTCATGGACCTGTACAAGCGTTCGCGCGGCGAAGGCTTCGGCGCCGAGGTCAAGCGCCGCATCATGACCGGCACCTATGTGCTCTCGGCCGGCTACTACGATGCGTACTATTTGAAAGCCCAGAAGATCCGGCAACTCATTACCGATGATTTCCGGCGCGCCTTTGAGTCTGTGGACATGCTCATCGGCCCGACCACGCCGACCCCGGCGTTCGCCATCGGCGCCAAGGTCGATGACCCGATCACCATGTATCTGAACGACATCTACACCATCGGCGCCAATCTTGCCGGCCTGCCGGCCGTGTCGCTGCCCTGCGGCTTCGTCGACAGCCTGCCCATGGGTCTGCAGCTGGTGGGCCCGCATTTCGCGGAAGACTCGCTGTTGAATGCGGCGCACGGCTATCAGCAGGTCACCGATTGGCACCGGCGCACCCCCGCCGGCTACGCCTGAAGGTCATGGCCATGGAATGGGAAGTCGTCATCGGTTTGGAGATTCACGCGCAACTGGCGACGCGCACCAAGATTTTTTCAGGCTCGGCCACGGCCTACGGCGCGCCGCCCAACACCCAAGCCAATCTCGTCGACCTGGGCTATCCCGGTGTGCTGCCCGTGCTCAATGCAGAGGCCGTGCGCATGGCGGTGAAATTCGGTCTGGCAGTGGGCGCGAGCATCGCGCACCGTTCGGTGTTCGCACGCAAGAATTATTTTTACCCCGATCTGCCCAAGGGCTACCAGATCAGTCAGTTCGAGCTGCCGGTGGTGTCCGGGGGTACGCTGTCCATCATGCTGGAGGATGGCAGCACCAAGACCATCGGCATCACTCGTGCGCATCTTGAAGAAGACGCCGGCAAGTCCCTGCACGAAGGTCTGGCGAGTGCGACCGGCATCGACCTGAACCGCGCCGGCACACCGCTGCTGGAAATCGTCTCCGAACCCGACATGCGCTCGGCGAAGGAAGCCGTTGCCTACATGAAAAAAATGCACACGCTGGTGCGCTATCTGGAAATCTGCGACGGCAACATGCAGGAGGGCTCGTTCCGCTGCGATGCGAACGTTTCGGTGCGGCCCAAGGGTCAGGAAAAGTTCGGCACGCGCGCCGAACTCAAGAACATCAACTCATTCCGCTTTGTCGAAAAGGCCATTCACTATGAAGTGGCGCGGCAGATCGATCTGATCGAAAGCGGCGGCAAGGTCGTTCAGGAAACGCGCCTGTACGATTCGGACAAAGGCGAAACCCGCTCCATGCGTTCGAAGGAAGAAGCCAACGACTACCGCTATTTCCCGGATCCTGATCTGCTGCCGCTGGAGATCGAGCCGGCGTTCATCGAGTCCGTGCGCGACACACTGCCTGAATTGCCCGATGCGAAGGCCGCGCGCTTTGCGGCTGACTATGGATTGTCGGCCTACGACTCCGGCGTGCTTGCCTCCAGCCGTGAGCTGGCCGCGTTCTTCGAAGAGGTGGTCGCGGCGGCCGGCGCGGCAAATGCCAAGCCTGCTGCCAATTGGATCATGGGGGATTTCTCCGCCAGTCTGAACCGCGACGCGCTCGACCTCGCCGCTGCGCCGGTGAGCTCCGCGGCGCTGGCAGGGCTGTTGCATCGCATCGCCGACAACACCATTTCCGGCAAGATGGCCAAGGACGTGTTCGAGATCATGTGGTCCGAGGGCAGCGGGGCCGATGCCGTGATCCAGGCGCGCGGACTTACGCAGATCACCGACACGGGCGCCATCGAAAAAGCCATCGATGAGTGCATGGCGGCGAACCCGAAACAGCTGGCCGACTATCGCGCCGGCAAGGACAAGCTGTTCGGATTCTTCGTCGGTCAGGTCATGAAGGCCACCCAGGGCAAGGCGAATCCGGCGCAGCTCAACGAGCTGCTGAAAAAGAAACTCGGCTAGCGGCGCCGCTTCGCATCCTCCATGCACGATCCGGACTGCCTGCGGCGCTTCGTCTTCGACCAGTTTCCTATTCGCGGCCATCTGGTGCATCTGGACGCGGCGTGGCTTGCGCTGCTGGAGCACCGCCACTATCCACCGGTGATCCGCGACACGCTCGGGCAGGCGCTTGCCGCCTCCGTGCTGCTGGCGGCGACCGTCAAGTTCGAAGGAGTTCTGTCGCTTCAGCTGCAAGGCGATGGCCCGCTGTACCTGATGCTGGCGCAGTGCTCGCATGGCTTGGGTGTGCGCGGCGTGGCGCGCCATCGCGATGCCATTCGCGGACACAGCATGGGCGATCTGGCCGGCAACGGCAATCTCACCGTGACGCTGGAAAGCCAGGACAGCGAGCAGCGCTATCAGGGCATCGTGCCCTTGAGCGGTGAACGGCTCGCCGACTGCCTGCAGGTGTACTTCGAGAATTCCGAACAGCTGCCGACTCGCCTCTGGTTGCACGCGGATGAGCGCGGCGCCTGCGGCATGATGCTGCAGAGGCTGCCCGGCGAAAGCGCGCGCGAGCGCAACCGCATCATCGATCAGGCCGCGGCGGATGATGCGTGGAAGCGCGTGCAGCTCATCGGCGGCACATTGACCGCGCAGGAACTGTACGCGCTCAGCGACGGCGAGATTCTGCACCGCCTGTTCAACGAGGACGACGTGCGCGTGTTCGAGCCTGCGCCCGTGTTTTTCCGCTGCCGCTGTTCGCGCGAGCGGGTCAGCGGCATGCTGCGCGCCTTGGGTGAGGCCGAGAGCCGCTCGGTCCTGGTCGAGCGCGGCGAGGTCGAGGTGCGCTGCGATTTCTGCAACCGCGCCTACGTCTTCGATGCCGTGGACATCGGGCTGCTTTTCAAATCCGACCTGGCCGGCGGCAGCGGCGGGTCGACTCACTAGGCCAGCGCGCTCACGCCCTTCAGTTCACTCAGGCTTTGCTTGCGCGTCAGTGCGATGAATTCGTCGATGTAGGTGGCCTGCGCGGCCGCGCGCGTGGTCGCCGCGTAGAGCTGGCAATAAAGACCCTGCGCTCCGATGGGCCGCGACACGACATAGCCGCGCTCGATGTAGTTGCCTACCGTCCAGGCGGGAAGCGCGGCGATGCCGCGGCCGCTGGCCACCAATTGCAGTATGGCCACCGTCAGCTCGGCGGTGCGGCGCTTTGGGTTGACGCGCGCCGGCCCCAGGTAATGCTTCATGACATCGAGCATGTCGTCGGCCACGGGATAGGTGATGAGCGTCTCGGCGGCGAAGTCCTCCGGGCTCAACCAGGCCTTGGCGCTAAGCCGATGCTGCGGGCTCATCAGCGCCACGCTTTCGTAGCGGAACAGCGGATGGAACACCAGGTCATCGCGTGGCGCCGGGGCATCGTGAATGACGGCAAGTTCCGCCTCGGCGCGTTCCAGCAGCGGCAGCGGGTCGCTTAAAAATCCCGAAATGATATCCAGCTCCACTTCCGGCCACAGCGTGCGGTAGGTGTCCATGGCCGGCATGAGCCAATCGAAACAATTGTGGCATTGCACTGCGATGCGCAAGGTGCCGGCGCGGCCTTGAGTATGCCGGGCGACATCACGTCGAGCTTCAGCCACCTGCGGCAGGACGGTGCGCGCCAGTTCCAGAAGCCGCTGGCCGATGGCGGTGAAGCGCAGCGGCTTGGCGCCGCGCTCGATCAGCGGCGCCCCGTAATGCGTTTCCAGCACTTTGAGCTGATGCGACAGGGCCGATTGAGTCAAATACAGCCGGTCGGCGGCCTTGGACACGCTGCCCGTATCCGCAAGTGCCTGAATTGTCTCCAGATGTCGTAGTTCCAGGATCGTTGTCGTCATGAATTATTTTACGACTTTCTATGAAAAATATGAATTTGAATCATAGGCTAGATGGCGGCATCCTGACAGACCCTACAGTGGCCAAAGCGCAGTGTGTATGCCAGTTCCAGCGGTCAACGTCTCCTTCGAATTCTTCCCGCCTCAGGATGAGGCGGCGGCGGTGCAGCTATGGAGCGCGGTGCAACGGCTGGCGCCGCTGGAACCTGGCTTCGTATCGGTGACCTACGGTGCGGACGGTTCCACGCGCTCACGCACGCACCAATGCGTCATGCGCATGCTGCGCGAAACCTCGCTGCGGGTGGCGCCGCATCTGACCTGCGTGGGCGCGACTCGCGAGGAAATCGAGGCCATCGCGCGCGATTACTGGCAGCAGGGTGTTCGCGATCTGGTGGCGCTGCGTGGCGATCCGCAGCCGGGACTGGCGGTGTCGGGTCCGTTCATTGCGCGTCCCGGCGGGTTCGCCTACGCGGCGGATCTGGTGCGCGGGCTGCGCGGCGTCGCCGGCTTCGATATTTCGGTGGCTGCCTACCCGGAAGGCCATCCGGAAACGCCCGGCGTCGAGATGGATCTGGCGAACCTGCGCCGCAAGATCGATGCAGGCGCGCAACGCGCCATCACGCAGTTCTTCTTCGACACCGACGTGTTTCTGCGATACCGCGACCGCTGCGCTGCGGCCGGCATCAGCGCGCCCATTGTGCCGGGCATTTTGCCGATCACCGGCTTTGCGCAGCTGCTGCGTTTCGCCGCGCGCTGCGGCACGGCCGTGCCGTCGTGGCTGCGGCAGCGCTTCGAGGGGCTGGAGGATGACCCGCAGACGCGGCGCCTGATTGCAGCACACGTCGCCATCGAACAAGTGCAGCGGCTGCGTGCACACGGCGTCGCGGACTTTCATTTCTATACGCTGAATCGCGCCGAACTCACCTATGCGATCTGTCATGCCTTGGGAATGCGCCCGAAGTCCTCGCAGGCCGAGGCTCAGGTCGCCTGAAGCATGGCGTGGCCCGCCCATGCGGGCGGCGGCGCTGTGAAATCCATGAGTGCCCAGGTCTGAGGATGACGAAACCGCAGCTGCCAGGCATGCAGTTGCAGGGGCGCATCCTGCGGATCCAAGGTCTGCGTGCCACCGAGCGTCCGTCCTTCCCGATACGCCGGATCGCCGCACACCGGCCAGCCCAAATGCCACAAGTGCACGCGTATCTGATTGGTTCGGCCGCTCGACGGCCGAACCTCGAGCAACGAGGTGCCATCCGCGCAGCGTTCGAGTACCCGGAATTCGGTGCGCGCCGCGAGCCCGCCGTCCCAGTCGACGCATCGCGAGCCGAGCTTGCCCGCGTCCGTGCTGATCGGTGCATCACAGAGGAATGCGTCTTGCGGCGGATGTCCCTGCACGCGCGCCAGGTATACCTTGGTCACATCGCCGCGCGCAAATTGTGGCTGCAGCCGCGAGGCATGGGTGCGCGTCCGCGTGACCAGCACCAGCCCGGTGGTATTGCCGTCCAGACGATGCGCCGGCCGCGGCTTCTGCGGCCGGTACGCTTCGCTCAAGATGAATTGCAGTGTGTTTCGGTAGAAGCGGCCGCCGGCATGCATGGGCAGGGGCGCGGGTTTGTTGATGACGATCAACGACTCGTCTTCGTGCAGGATGCGGATGTCCGCGTTCACCGCCGGTTCGATGACGGCCGCGAATTTGTGCAGATAGCGTTCGCCTGCGCGCACGCGGCGCGACAGCGCCACCGGGTGTTTATCGGCGTCCAGCACCAGGCCCATGGCGCACTGGGCTTCCCACACCGCTTCGGGCACCTGCCGGACCACGCTGCATAGCGCTTGCAGCAGCGTGCCGCCGTCGCAATCGCGCGGCACATTGATGGGCTTGAACTGATCAGCGGCGCAGCTTCCGGGAAGCGGTGCGCAGATCTGGCGGATCCGCTCCTGCCGTTGCGCAATGGCTGCCGCCATGCGCTGGGCCGGTGTGCGGTGGCAGGCGGGGCAGGACTCGCCGGGAACGTAGCGCGGATCGTTCTGATCCGCCGCCCTCAGCGGTTCCTGGCAGTTGAAGCATTGCTCGGCATCGCTTTCCTGCAATTGCGTGTTCACGCCCACGCGCTGATCGAACACGAAGCACTCGCCCTCGTAGTGCGCGGCGCCGCAGTCTTCGAAATACTTCAGGATGCCGCCGTCGAGCTGGAATACGTGGTTGAATCCTTCGCGTTCCATCAGCGGTCCGGCCTTCTCGCAGCGGATGCCGCCGGTGCAGAACATGACGATGGTCTCGTTCTTGAGACTTGCCGGCAATTCGCGCACGCGTTGCGGGAAGTGGCGGAAGTGGTCGATGCCCAGCACGCGTGCGTTTTTGAACGTGCCCAGTTTGACTTCGTAGTCGTTGCGCGTGTCCAGCAGTGTCACCGTCCGGCCCTCGTCGAGCCAGCGCTTGAGTTCCGCGGGCGCGATCTTGGCCGAGGTGTGTTTCGCCGGGTCGATGCCCGTCACGCCAAAGGCGATGATTTCCTTCTTGATGCGCACCAGCATGCGCCGGAAAGGCTGCGCGGCCGTGTGGCTGACCTTGGCCTTCAGGTCCGACAGACCCGGCCAGCTGCGCAACTCAGCGAGCAGCGCCTCGACGGCATCTGCAGCGCCGGCGACGAACAGATTGATGCCCTCGGGGCTGAGCAGAATCGTGCCTTTCAGATGCGACCGATTGCAATGCTCCAGCAGCTTGGATTTGCGCGCGGGTAAATCTTCGAGTGCGGCGAAACGATAAGCCGCGATGTTGACAAAGGGTGTCTCGATGCCGCCCATCATCGCCCCTCAGCGCTTCGCGCGCGCCGGGTACGCATCGATTTCACCGAGCATTTCGGGGCCGCCCAGATCGCGCATTTGCGCGAGGATCCAGGCTCGCCGGCGTTCGATAAAGGCGGAGGGCGCATTGGCGTGGAAGACTTTCGGGTTGGGTAGCACAGCGGCCAGCAGCGCCGCATCGCTGCGTGTCAGCCGGTAAGCGGGCTTGTGAAACAGGCGTTGCGCCGCGGCCTCTGCGCCGTAGATGCCATCGCCGAATTCAGCGATGTTCAGATACAGTTCCAGAATCCGCCGCTTCGGCAGGAAGCTTTCCGCCAGAACGGTGAAATAGCTTTCCAGGCCTTTGCGAAAATAGCTGCGGCCCGACCACAGGAACAGGTTCTTCGACACCTGCTGTGTGATGGTGCTGGCGCCGCGGATGTGGTGTGAATGGCGGTTCATCCTGTACGCCTTCTCGATGGCCTCGACATCAAAACCCCAATGCTCTGGGAATTTCTGATCCTCCGATGCCACAACCGCCAGCGCCAGGTTCGGCGATATACGGTCCAGGTCCACCCAGCGGTGATCGAGCTTGAAACCCCTGCTGTCATCGAACAGCGATCCCACCCATGCCTGCAGCATGAAGGAGCTGATGGGCGGGTTGATCCAGCGCAAGGTGAGAACCGCCAGCGCGCTGAACACCGCAAACCCGACGGCCGCGCCCAGCAGCCATCGCCAGGCGCGCCCGAACCAAGACCCCATGCGCGCCATCTAGGCTTGCGAAGTTCAGGTACGACGCGCGCTGCGCACGAGGACCGGCTCGACCGGCACATCGTCGTGACCCTTGCGGCGGCCGGTTTCCACCTCGGCGATCTTGTCCACCACGTCCATCCCGTGCGTGACGGTTGCGAACACGGCATAGCCGAAGTTCCCGCGCGAGTGATCCAGCGAGGCGTTGTCCTTCAGATTGACGAAGAACTGTGAGGTGGCGCTGTTGATGTCGTTGGTGCGAGCCATCGACAGCGTGCCGCGCTTGTTCTTCAAGCCGTTGTCGGCCTCGTTCTTGATCGGCGGCTGCGTGCGCTTTTGCGCAATGTCTTCGGTGAAGCCGCCGCCCTGGATCACGAAGCCGGGAATGACGCGGTGAAAAATGGTGCCGTCGAAATAGCCATCGTCCACATATTTGAGGAAATTCGCCGTCGTGACGGGCGCTTCCTTTTCGTGCAGGTCGAGCGTGATGTCACCGAGTGAGGTTTCGAAGCGGATCATGGCAGCCTTTTAATCGTTGGAGTGAAGGAACCCAGGGTCACCCGCAGGGCGCCTGAGCAATCGGGATGCGAGCGTACGTTATAAAATCCGTTGCACTCAAGCAGATTCTGGACCTGCGGGGCCTGCAGGGCGCCGTGCTCGAGGGCTATCCAGCCCTGCGGCGTCAGGTGCGCGCGCGCCGCCGGAATGATGATTTGATAGGCTTCCAGGCCGGTCGGGCCCGGCGTGAGCGCACCGCGCGGCTCGGATCCCAGCCACTGCAGGTGCGGGTCATCGGCCGCGACATAAGGCGGATTGGAGAGAATGAACTCGAAGCGCTCGCCCGGCACGGCGTCGAACCAGGAACCTGCGCGCCAGCGGATTTGCGTGAAGCCCAGCGCAGTGGCATTGGCCGCGGCGATCGCGAGTGCGGCATCCGATACGTCAGTGCCGGTGATCTGTGCCTGCGGCCGCTCGGCAGCCAGCGCCAGTGCGATGGCGCCGCTGCCGGTGCCCAGATCCAGCACGCGGCAGCAACGTACGGCGGGGATCAGTTGCAGGGCATGTTCGACCAGGGTTTCAGTGTCCGGCCGGGGTACCAGCACATCGGCAGTGACCCGCAGTGGCAGTGACCAGAATTCTTTCACGCCGGTGAGGTACGCCACCGGTGCGCCGCTCAGGCGCCGCGCCAGCAGCGCGGCGAACGCGGCATGCTGGGTGGGACCGAGTGGCGCGTCCTCGCCCAGCGTGAGCGAGCTGCGCGTGCAGCCCAGCACATGGGCGAGCAGTACTTCAGCGTCCAGCCGCGGCGACTCCGACACGGCAGACAATTCCCGCGCCGCGCGGCGCAGCAGTTCGGTGCACCGCGTCATTCCACCTGATTCGCCAGTTCTTCGGCCTGATGTTCCTGCGTGAGCGCGTCCACCAGCTCCTGCAGATTGCCGTTCACCACCGAATCCAGCTTGTACAGCGTCAGATTGATGCGATGGTCGGTGACGCGCCCTTGGGGGAAATTGTAGGTGCGGATGCGCTCGGAGCGGTCGCCCGACCCCACCTGCAATTTGCGCGACTGCGCCTGCTCGCTCTGCTGCTTTTCGCGCTGACTGGCGAGCAGCCTGGATTTCAACAGCGACAGTGCGCGCGAGCGGTTCTTGTGCTGCGAGCGCTCGTCCTGGCATTCCACCACGATGCCCGTGGGAATGTGCGTGATCCGGATGGCCGAATCAGTTTTGTTGACGTGCTGCCCGCCGGCGCCGGAGGCGCGAAAAGTGTCGGTACGCAGGTCGGCAGGGTTGATCTCCACGCTCTGGATTTCGTCCAGCTCCGGCAGAATGGCCACGGTGCACGCCGAGGTGTGAATGCGCCCTTGCGCTTCGGTGGCGGGCACGCGCTGCACCCGGTGCGTGCCGGACTCGAACTTGAGCACCGAATACGCGCCGCGGCCGATGATGCGGCTGATGATTTCCTTGAACCCGCCATGCTCGCCGGGGCTTTCGCTCAGGACTTCCACGCTCCAGCCGCGCGACTCGGCGTAGCGCGCGTACATTCGGTACAGATCGCCGGCGAAAATCGCCGCCTCATCGCCGCCGGTGCCGGCTCTGACTTCCAGAAAAATGTTGCTGTCATCGTGCGGATCCTTCGGCACCAGCAGTTTCTGCAGTTCAAACTCTTCAGCGGCTGCGCGCGGCGTCAGCTGCTTGAGTTCGTCCTCGCCCATTTCGCGAGTCTCCGGGTCGGCGTCCGCCATCAGTTCGCGCGCCGTGGTGAGGTCCTTTTCCAGAACCACGAAGCGCCGGTACCGGTCCACGAGCGGGTTCAGGCGCGAATATTCCATCGACAGTTCGCGGAATTGATTCTGTTTGGAGATGACGCCGGGGTCGCCCAGCATGTGGCCGACCTCTTCGAAGCGTTCGCTGAGTTTTTCCAGCTTGCGCCGGATGGAGTCCTTCATGGGCGCGGATTATAGCGACCTGCGTGCGGCCGCCGTTGGTCTAAACGTCGCTGTCTTTGACCAGCAGGCGTGTCAGAACCTGACCCAGCTGCGCATCGCCCAGTTCCGCCGCATCGCGCAGAGCCTGCGTGGGCTGGTGCAGCAGGCGGTTGGTCAGGGTATTTGCAAGGAAATCGATGACTTCATCGGGACTGCGGCCCGAGGCCAGCAGCTTGCGCGCCTGTTCAACGGTCTGCGCGCGCACGATGTCGGATTGGGCGCGCAGAGCGCGAATGGCGGGTCCCGCATCCTTGGCGCGCGCCTCGCTGAGGAAACGCGCCACTTCCTGCGATATCAACACATGGGCTGCGTCGGCTTCGGTGGCGCGCTGCTGCTTGTTCTCGGCCACCACCTGCTGCAGGTCGTCGATGCAGAACAGGTAGATGTCCTCGAAATCAGCGACCTCGGGTTCGATGTCGCGCGGCACGGCCAGATCCACCATGAACATGGGTTTGCGGCGGCGCGCTTTGATCGCCGCTCTCGCCATGGCCTTGGTGATGATGGGTACCGGGCTGGCCGTGCAGCTGATGACGATGTCGGCCTGCGGCAGGTGCGCGGCGAGCTCGGACAATTCGACTGCGATGCCGCGGACTTCGGCGGCGAGCTGCTGCGCGCGGGGCAGAGTACGGTTGGCGATGATGATGCGGTTTACGCCTTGACCTGCGACATGACGCGCGGTGAGCGCGATCATCTCGCCTGCGCCGATGAGCAGCGCGGTGCTGGCCCCCAGGTCCGAAAACACGCGCCGCGCCAGGCTCATGGTGGCTGAAGCGATCGAGACCGCGTTGGCGCCGATGCGCGTCTCGGTGCGCACGCGCTTGGCGGTGGAGAAGGTCGCCTGAAACAGTTTGTGCAGAGCCGGGCCGGTGCTGCCTGCTTCCTGAGCGGCGCGGTAGGCGTCTTTGAGCTGACCCAATATCTGCGCCTCGCCCAGCATCATGGAATCCAGGCCCGCCGCGACACGAAACACATGCTCAACCGCCGCCTGCTCTTCATGCACGTAGATGCTCTGGGCCAGGTCGTGCTCGGACGGCCGCAATTGCGCGAGCCATTGCGATAGGTCGGCCCCGGTCGCGGTGCCCGACCAATACACTTCGGTGCGATTGCAGGTGGACAGAATCACGGCCTCGGCGATACCCGCTTCCTGAGTGAGCGCGCGCAGCACCGCATTCAATTGTTGCGGTTCGAACGCCACCTGTTCGCGAATCGCGACTGGAGCGGTCTTATGATTGATGCCGAGGATGCGAAATGGCATTGTACAGCTGTGTTCCCAACGTCTATCTTCGCACGATTCGCGATCCTTCTTTCACTGATCGCCGTTGGCGGCTGCGCCGACACGCTGTTAAATGCGCCGCCCGCTGCGCAGGCTACAGTTTCTGCGCTCATTGTCGCTGAAATCGCCGCGGCTCGAAATGAACGCACGCTGGCCGCCCGCCAGTATGGCGCACTTGCCGCGTCAACCCAGGACCTCGGCGTTTTGGAACGAGCCACCCGACTTGCCACCGAGGCGCAACAGCCGGCGCTGGCGCTGCGCACGGCGAGGCGCTGGATCAGCCTCGATCCGGCCTCCTTGGATGCGCAGACCGCTGCCGGCATGGCTGCGTTGGAACTGCACAAAATCACCGACTCCGCCGGGTATTTCAAGACGGCGCTGCCGTTGATCCGCGGCGGCGAGGAGGCCGCCTTCGGCGAGTTCGAGGCGATGTTCGCGCAAAGCGACAATGTCTACGGCGCGCGTCAAGTCGCAGACCGGTTGAGTGCCCCCTATCCGGCATCCGCCGGCGCCCTGCGCTTTCTCGGCCTGGCGCAGGCCAGCGCCGACGATGCGCAGGCAGCGGCCGATACGCTGCGCAAAGCGCTCGATTTGAAGCCGTCGCAGGAATTGGCGTGGATTCGAGCGCGGGCGCTGGCGTTCGCGGATCGGGAACCTGAAGCGCTGGCACTGGCCAACCGGCAGGTCGCAGCGCAAGACGATGCCTCGAGCCGGTTGCAACATGCGAGCCTGCTGATCCTGCTGCATCGCGAGGCCGCGGCGCAGGCGGAATTGGAGTCGCTGACCGAGGACGCCGAGGCCAGACCGCGCGCGATGCGCTTGATGGGTCAGCTACAGTTGCAGCTGGGAAACCTGGATGCCGCTGACATCTGCTTTAAGCAATTGCTGAAGAGTGAACAGTTCGTCGAGGATGCTTTCTACTACCTTGCGCGCATCGATGAGCGCCGCCATCAGGACGAGGACGCTCTGCGTTCTTATGCGAAGGTGACGGCCGGCGACAATGTGCTGTCGGCGATGCTGCGCGCCGCCGCATTGCTGCGCCGAAGCGGCGCGACGACGGAATCCGATGAACTGCTCGACGGATTGACCGCCGATGCGCCGGCGCGGGCTCCGCAGATCATTGCCGCGCGCGCGCAGCAGATTGCCGATGCACATGAAGAGTCGCGTGCGCTGAAGATACTGGATGCCGCGATCGCCGAATATCCCGACAACGTGGATCTGCGTTACAAGCGCGCCGAACTGCTCGAACGAACGCAGCGGCTCGATGCGGCAGTCGCTGAATTGACGACCCTTGAACGGCGGCGGCCGAACGATCCGGCGGCGATGAACGCGTTGGGCTACACGCTGGCCGATCATTCATTGCGGCTGGGTCGCGCGCGCAGCCTGATCGAGCGCGCCTACGCGCAGGCGCCGCAGAATGCCGCGATTCGCGACAGCCTCGGCTGGGTGCTGTTCCGGCAGGGCTTGGGCGCTCAGGCACTGCCGCACCTGAGCGCCGCGTTCCGCGCCGATCGCGGCGCTGAAACCGGCGCTCATCTGGGCGAAGTGTTGTGGTCGCTGAATCGGCGTGAGGAGGCGCGCGGCATTTGGCGACAAGCGCGCGTCGCCGATCCGGAGGACCGCGTCCTGCGCGCTACGCTTGCGCGCCTGGACGGAGCGCCGTAGCGTGCCACGGTTCTTCTACCTGCTCGCATTCAGTGCCGCCCTGTGCGGGTGCGTCGGGACACCGAGGGTGCTTGCGCTGAAAAAAACCTGGCCGGAGCGTATGCAGGAACTGCAGAACGCCCGGCAATGGGATATGCAGGGCCGCGCCGCCGGTGCGGTGGGCACGCAAGGTTGGCAGGCGAGTCTGGACTGGCGACAGAGTTCGCAGCTTGCCGATGTGCGTCTCGCCGGGCCCTTGGGCGCCGGCGCGGTCGCGTTCAAACTGAAACCGCAGGGTATGGAGTTGAGCGGCGCCGCCGCCGGCACCGACACGAACGCCTTCCTGCAGGAGCGCCTTGGGTTCACACCACCGTTTGACAACTTGCGCTACTGGCTGCTGGGCGTTCCCAATCCGGATCAACCCTTCGAGTTCACCCCCAACGCGGCCGGCCGCGCCGCGCAGATCTCGCAGGACGGTTGGGTCATCGACTATGGCGAGTACTCGGGCAATGGCGCGGATCTGCTGCCCAAGCGGCTTACAATGCATCGCGAGCAAGTGCGAGTGCGCGTCGCGGTGGATCATTGGAATCTTAAGCCGTGAGCGCGGCCGCTTTGAGCGCGGAGTCTTCGCGTTGGCCCGCGCCGGCCAAGATCAACTTGTTCCTGCACATTCTCGGCCGGCGGGCCGATGGCTATCACGAGCTGCAAACCTGCTTTCAGTTCCTGGATTTCGGGGACGAGGTTGATCTTCGCGTGCGCACCGACGGCCGCATCGAGCGCCTGGCCGGTTTCGACATCGAACCGGAGGCCGACCTGGCCGTGCGCGCCGCCAGACTCCTTCAGTCGTATACACACTGTTCGCTGGGCGTGGAGATTGCCGTGAACAAGCGCATCCCGGTCGGCGCAGGACTGGGCGGCGGCAGCTCCGATGCCGCCACCGTTCTGGTTGCCCTGAACGAGCTATGGCAGTTGCAGCTATCCAATGCCGAATTACGCGCGCTGGGGCTGCAGCTGGGGGCGGATGTGCCGGTTTTCGTGGCCGGCCGGTGCGCATGGGCCGAAGGAGTGGGGGAACGGCTGAAGTTTTTGACTGGAATTGAGTCCCCTGCCCAACGTAACTATCTGATAATTAACCCAAATTGTGCTGTGCCCACGGCTGAAGTCTTTCAGGCCCCTGAATTGACAAGGAATTCCCCGCCCATCACAATTCGCGGCTTCCTTGAGACAGGTGGACGCAACGACTGCACCGCGACGGTGCGGGGTCGTTTCCCGCCCGTGGCGAGCGCCCTGGATTGGCTGGCACAGTTCGGCGAGGCACGCATGACCGGAACCGGCGCCTGCATTTTTCTGGCGCTCGACTCGGCGTGCCGCGGCACCGATATTCTGCAGCGAATGCCGCCGGAATGGGTGGGCTTCATCGCCAAGGGACTGAACGAATCGCCGCTGCGCGCACAGTTGCATGCGCGCGGCGAGCGGACATGAGTTGATTGCGGATGTTGGGGTGTCGCCAAGCGGTAAGGCAGCGGGTTTTGATCCCGCCATACGGAGGTTCGAATCCTTCCACCCCAGCCAGTTCGATGGTGGGCCCATTGAGGCTAAGGTTCATTAAAGATGTCTCGTGGCAATGAATTCGATCGCACCGCGATGGCGGTGTTCGCCGGCAACGCCAATCCCGCGTTGGCGCAGGAAATCACCCGTCATCTGCGCGTGCCCATGGGCCGCGCGCATGTCGGACGATTCAGTGACGGTGAGGTCAGCGCGGAGCTGATGGAAAATGTGCGTGGGCGCGATGTGTTTCTGGTGCAGCCCACCAGTCCGCCGGCGAACGACAATTTGATGGAATTGCTGGTGATGACCGATGCCTGCCGCCGTGCGTCGGCGGCGCGCATCACCGCGGTGGTGCCGTATTTCGGCTACGCCCGCCAGGACCGGCGGCCGCGCGCGACGCGCGTAGCCATCACGGCCAAGCTGGTGGCGAACATGATCGCGAGCGCCGGCGTCGACCGGCTGCTCACGGTGGATCTGCACGCGGATCAGATCCAGGGTTTTTTCGACATACCGGTGGACAACGTCTACGCATCGCCCGTGCTGCTCGGCGATGCCTGGAAGCAGAAGCACGAGAACATGATTGTCGTGTCACCGGATGTGGGCGGCGTGGTGCGGGCGCGGGCGCTGGCCAAGCGGCTGGACGATGCGGATCTTGCAATCATCGACAAACGCCGGCCGCGCGCGAACGAGTCGCGGGTGATGAATATCATCGGTGAAGTCAGTGGCAAGGTCTGTGTGATGATTGATGACATGGTGGACACCGCGGGGACGCTGTGCCAGGCCGCGCAGGCATTGAAGGACGAGGGCGCAATTCGCGTCGTGGCCTACATCACGCATGCCGTGCTGTCGGGTTCCGCGGTCGAGCGCATTTCCAAGTCGGTGATGGATGAATTGGTGGTGACAGACACCATACCGCTCTCCGCAGAAGGCCGGGCCTGCACCAAGATCCGACAGCTCAGCGTTGCGGGTCTGCTGGCCGAGACCATGCGCCGCATCAGCGACGAAGAGTCGGTGAGTTCGCTTTATATCGATTGATTGGTCGGTACGCGCGCAATTGGTCGCGATGCGCGCGTGCTGTGTTTGATTGTCAATTTGGAGATGTACATGAAAACCTCTTTTGAACTCAATGCCGAGTTCCGCGAGAAGCATGGCAAAGGTGCGAGCCGCCGCCTGCGTCACGAAGGAAAAGTGCCGGCTATTATTTACGGCGGACATCTGGAGGCGCGCCCGGTAACGCTCAGCCATCAGAAGCTGCTGATCATGCTCGACAACGAGCGATTCTATTCCACGATCATCAGCCTGAAGATCGGCGATCAGACGCAGGCCGCCATCCTCAAGGACGTGCAACGCCACCCGTATAAGAACGCGGTGCTGCACATCGACTTCCAGCGCGTGGAAGAGAACGAGAAGATCCGCATCAACATACCGCTGCACTTCAAGGGCGAGGCCATTGCGCCGGGCGTCAAGTCGCAGGGCGGCATCGTTTCGCACCTGCGTACTGAGGTCGAAGTATCCTGCTTGCCGCGCGATCTGCCCGAGTTCATCGAGGTGGACATCTCCGGCCTGTCGTTGAACGAGAGCATTCACCTGTCGCAGCTCAAGGTCCCCAGCACCGTACAGTTGCTGGA
Source organism: Pseudomonadota bacterium (assembly GCA_025357635.1). Lineage (GTDB taxonomy): Bacteria > Pseudomonadota > Gammaproteobacteria > Steroidobacterales > Steroidobacteraceae > TMP-86. Next base: position 3,168 of record JANXOV010000126.1, on the reverse strand, counting down.
TCTGATCAAGGGCGACGCGTCGGTCGTGGCTATTCACAGCCCGCGTGCCGAAGAACCCGAAGCGGTGGCGGCGGAGGCAACTCCTGCGGAAGGCGCGGCGGCGGCTCCCGCGGCGGCTGCGGCTGGCGGGGATGCGGCAAAGAAGGCCGAACCTGCCAAGAAGGACGAAGCCAAGAAGGCGGAACCAGCCAAGAAAGACGCCAAGAAGTAACCTCGAAGCCTTGGGAAAGTGCGGGGCCGTCCCAGGCGGGGCGGCCCTTCTTTCTTGAAGTGAGGGCAACATGAATTCAACCGGCTGGCCTTTGCGCATTATCGTCGGACTCGGCAATCCCGGGCCCGAGCATCAGGTTACCCGACACAATGCCGGTTTCTGGTTTGTCGACGTGCTGGCGCGGCGTCACGGCGGAGAGTTTCGCGACTATCGCAAGTTCTCCGGCGAAACCGCGAAAATCACCGTGGCAGGGCAGGAACTGACGCTGCTCAAGCCCACGACCTATATGAATCGCAGCGGTCTGTCCATCCGGCAGATCAGCGATTTTTTCAAGATCGAGCCCGAGCACATTCTGGTCGCACACGATGAGCTGGATCTGCCTGCCGGTACGGTCAAGCTCAAGCACGGCGGCGGTCACGGCGGGCATAACGGTCTGCGCGACACCATCACGCATATCGGCGAGAACTTCTGGCGGCTGCGCATAGGCATCGGACATCCCGGCAACAAGGCCGAAGTGCTCGACTACGTATTGAACCGCGCACCGCGCATCGAGGAAGAAATGATTCTGGATTCGGTCAATTACGCAGCGGACTGCCTGCCGCTCATGCTCGAGCAGGGCGCGGAGCGCGCGATGACCAAACTGCACAGCCGCGCGGGAAAGACCTGATGGCCATTCGCTGCGGTATCGTCGGCCTACCCAATGTCGGCAAGTCCACACTGTTCAATGCATTGACGCGAGCGCAGATCGCCGCGGAAAATTATCCCTTTTGCACCATCGACCCCAATGTCGGCGTGGTGCCCGTGCCCGATCCGCGCCTGAACAAACTGGCCGAGATCGTGCATCCCGAACGCATTCTGCCGACGACGGTGGAGTTTGTGGATATCGCCGGCCTTGTCGCCGGCGCGTCCAAAGGCGAAGGTCTGGGCAACAAGTTTCTGTCGCACATACGTGAGGTCGACGCCATCGCCCACGTGGTGCGCTGCTTCGAGAACGACGACATCATTCACGTCGCAGGCAAGATCGACCCCGCCAGCGACATCGAAGTCATCAACACCGAACTGGCGCTCGCCGACCTCGACAGCGTCGAGCGCGCGCTGCAAAAGGCGACCAAGGCGGCAAAGACTTCGGATAAAGACGCGGTCAAGATGCGCGATCTGTTCGAGCGAGTACGCAAGCAACTGGACGCGGCCAAACCGGTGCGAGGTCTGAATCTGGATGCCAACGAGAGGCTGGTGCTGCGTGACATGCACCTGCTCACGGATAAGCCGGTGATGTACGTGGCGAATGTGGATGAGCGCGGCTTCACCGACAACCCACGCCTGGATCGCGTGCGGGAGTTGGCCAAGGCAGAGGGGGCGGTGGTCGTTCCCGTATGTGCCGCCATCGAGGCCGAGATCTCACAACTGGAAGAGGCGGATCGCGTGGATTTCTTGAAAGAGCTGAAGTTGGATGAGCCTGGGTTGAACCGTGTGATTCGCGGTGGATATACGCTGCTTGGATTGCAGACTTACTTTACGGCAGGCGTGAAGGAAGTGCGTGCGTGGACTGTGCATGCGGGTTCTACTGCGCCGCAGGCGGCTGGTGTCATTCACACGGACTTTGAAAAAGGGTTCATCCGCGCCGAAGTCATTGCCTATGACGACTTCATCGCGTGCAAGGGCGAGGCCGGGGCTAAAGAGGCAGGCAAGCTGCGGCTCGAAGGCAAGGAATACATCGTGCGCGAGGGCGATGTGATGCATTTCAGGTTCAACGTTTAGGGTCGGCCAAGTCGATGGGGCTGATGACGCCGATGCCGCCACGGTTCAGTACGTGCGTGTAGATCATGGTGGTCTTGACGCTGGCGTGGCCGAGCAGTTCCTGCACGGTACGGATGTCGTAGCCGGATTCGATCAGGTGGGTCGCGAAGCAGTGGCGAAACGTGTGGCAGGAGGCGGGTTTCAAGATCCCCGCTGTTCTGACCGCTTGTTTTACCTGACGTTGCACCACGGCTTCATGCAGGTGATAGCGGCGCCAGGCGCCTGAGCGCGGATCGCGCGACGGCCAGCGTGCGGGGAAGACGTATTGCCAGCCCAGGTCGAGATGGGCGGTCGGATATTTTCTTGCGAGTGCGTAGGGGAGTTCGACACCTGCGCAGTTTTTGGTCTTTGCGATGTCATGCTGTGTTCTTGCTCGTGCGATCTGTGTGTTCATGGGGTCGACCATGCTGCCGGGCAGGAGAGTGATGCGGTCTTTGGATCCTTTGGCATCGCGCACCAACAGTCGGTGCTGCGCGAGGTCGATATCCTTTATTCGAAGGCGAAGCGCTTCGCTCAGCCGCAGTCCGCTGCCGTACAGCAGGCTCGCGACCAGCCATGGATCGCCGGTCAAGCGGGATAGAACTGCGCGCACCTCCAGACGCGTCAGAACTACGGGTAGCCGAATCGATCGCCGCGCCCGGATGACGTTGTCCAGCCACGGAATCGGGAGTTCCAATACTTCTCGATACAGAAACAGAAGCGCGCCGAGCGCCTGGTTCTGCGTCGACGCGGACACCGAGCGTTCGACGGCCAGGTAGGTTAGAAATCGTTCAATCTCGGGTCCACCCAACTGATCCGGGTGTGTTTTGTCGTGGAATAGGACAAATCGGCGAACCCAGCCGACGTAGGCTTGTTCTGTCCGATAGCTGTAATGTTTCGCCCGAATCCGGTTTCGAACCTGATCCAGGAGCCGGACTCTGGTTTCCATGACGCATATCCATCCTTGGGATTTGACCTGCTACACGACAAGTGGTGTAGTTAAACCAATCGCTTACGGAGGAGCCAGCTTGATATTTGACGAATTCATCGTGTTACGACTCGCTGGTTCGGCAGTCCAAATAAGAGTTAGGCGCATGCTGGCTCGAACCACACTGTTGACCTTGGCGGCAACGTGCCCGTTGCTCGGTTGCATTCCATATCGGCTTCAGCAAACCCCGGAC
>JANXOV010000107.1 GCA_025357635.1 Pseudomonadota bacterium | reverse complement strand
GGTGAGCGCAAGGATCCAGCCGGATTCTCGTTTATCGTCAAATATGATGCCTGGACGCGGGCGGTCAGTTTCATCAATGAACTTGGGATTGCCTCCAGCGCGCAGTACGCGGGCTTAGGGCGCGTGACCCGCCGCACGAGCGTGGAAAACATCCTGACGGACTTCCAGTACGACCCGCGCGGTAACGTCTCGCTGATTACGCAGACGCCGTTCGCGACTTCGCCGGCTACGCTACCGGCAACGATTTCGGTCTCAGCGACCTACGATACGAACTGCGGGAAGATCAATTCAGTTACGGATGCGCGATCAAATGTTACGAACTGGAACTACAACGCTGCGACCTGCACTGTCACCAATGTCGCGCAGCCCTTGGTGTCAGATAAAGGGGGTGGGAGCGCCATTCCCACAACCGCGTACCTGTATACCGCCACAGGGTTGATCGACACGATTACGGATCCGACCGGTCTAAAGGTGAAGTACACCTACGACGCCTCCGGCAATCGCACGATGGCACAGGTGGACCCAACGGGCTTGAATCTCCAGAAGACCTACGGTTATGACGGCGTGGGCAACATCACGAGCGTGACCAACGGACTGAGCCATCAAACGGGGTTCATGTATGACGCGGATCGGCGCGTGACGCGCGTGACGTCGCCGGCGGCCACCTGCTCCATCACCGAGAACGTGTGGACGGGAGGGCTTGTGAGCAAGGTGCGGCGGGCGAAGATCTGCACCCCGAACTTTGGCACGGACACGGACTGGCAGGTGTGGCTCAAGAGCTATACCCCGAGCGACAAGATCAATATCGAGACCGATCCGAACGGGGGTACGACCGACACGGACTATGATCCCGATGATCGATCGGAGTATGTGACGCAATCGATCGGCTCATCGGGTGTCCCGCGAGTCACCCGGACGCAGTACGATGCGGCGGGCCAGACGTTCAAAATCTTTCGCGGCTGGGGTTCGAGCGATCAAATCACCTACGCGACCTACGCCTACACCCCCGATGGTCGTCTGGACACGGTAACGGATGCCAACGGCAACCTCACCGATATGCACTACGACGGTTACGGGCGGCTGGATCGGATGATCATGCCAAGCAAGACGGCACCGGGGACTTCTGCCGCCTGTAACGTCCCCCATGGGGGCTTGGATGACTGCGAGGTGTACGGGTACGACGCGGCCGGAAACATAACCAGCAAGCAAAACCGGTCGGGCAAGGTGGTGACGATGAGCTACGATGCGCTCAATCGAGAGACGAGCCGAGCGGTGCCTGCCAACGCAGCGGGCAACTACGCGCGCACGCTCACGAGCACCTATGATCTGGCCTCCCGCAAATGGGATTTGACCGCTGACGGGCAGACGCTTCGCCATCGCTACGACAGCGCCGAACGACTCTATCAGGTGCAGGACAGTCAGCTCAATGCGCTGGGCGGCACGATCGGGAATGTGAACTACGGGTACGATGCGGCGAGCAATCGCACCTCGGTTGCCTTTGATGCGAGCCAGGGTACCTGGACGAGCACCAGCACGTATGACACGGGTGAGCGATTGGCAACGGTGCTGAATGGAGGGCTGACGCTGGCTCAGTACGGGTACGACCCACTTGCACGATTGACCGGCACCACATTCTCGGACACTACAACCGTCGGCTTCGCCTATGAGAGCGACGATGATCTGCAGACCCTCACCCACAGCGGTTCTGGCACGCCACTCACGCTGGGCTACACACGCAATGGCGCGCATCAGATCATCGGAATCACGGCATCGGATTCCGCCTACCTGATGAAGCAGGTAGGCGCCTCGGCCAGTTACACGCCCAATGGGCTGAACCAATATACGCAGGCCATCGGTTCGACTCTCACCTACGACACCAACGGGAACCTCACCGGCGATGGTACCTCGAGCTACAGCTATGATGAAGAGAACCGCCTGCGCCAGGTAGTGAAGGCTGCGGTGACTACGGTATATGCCTATGACCCGTTGGGGCGAAGGCGATCGAAAGCCGTGGGTGCGGCCCCCATTCTGTATTTTGTGAACGATGGGGCCAATGAGTTGTCAGAGCTAACAGGTGCCGGGCTTCGCCAACGTTCCTGGGCCTACGCCACCGGGATGGACAATCGGGTTGGGATGTACGATGACGCTGGTGGTACGGGCTGGCGGTTCTACCATGTGAACCACCAAGGCAGTGTGCTGTACACCACCCTTAAGAGCTCGAATGGCGCCATAGCCGATCAATATCAGTACGGTGCCTACGGCGAGCCGCTCACGAGCACGCTGCTGACCGGGAATCCGTTTCGGTACACCGGGCGGTACCTTGATGCCGAATCCGGCCTGTATTACTACCGGGCGCGTTATTACTCAACGACACTGGGAAGGTTTCTGCAAACGGACCCGATCGGGACGAAAGATGATTTGGATTTATATGCCTATGTCGGCAATGATCCGCTTGATAAGACGGACCCGAGCGGTCTGTACTCCTGTGGAACAGTGTCTTCAACAGAGTGTGCCGCATTCGTGAAGGCGCAGACCGAAGCGATTAAGCAGATCAAGGGAGCTCAAAACGCTTTAGGCGCACTTCGATCATCGCTTGCCGCAGGTAAAGGAACCGGTGGCTTTTTCTCTGCGACGCGAAACATGGCACGCAGAATTGAAGCCAATCTTGGAAAAGGAAGCGCGACACTTGGCAATGTCGACAAAGTGATGGCACGGAATCAAGGTATTTTGGGCGGGCTTGAAAGTACGACACAGAAGGCCAATAGCGCCGCACAGCCCGCCGGTCAACCAGATGCGAGAGCGGCGTCGCCCGTCGGTGGCCACGGGGACATCGTCATCTATCCGGCATTCACAAGGAACGATATTGGCGTCCAAACGCAAGCTCGCGCTCTTGGCCATGAAGCGGATCATGGCGAGAACGGGGTTCGGGACCAAAAACTGATTAGTGGCCAAAAGGCCTACGGTGCCGAAGCTGCTCGACAACTAGCAACCGAGAATCCCGCCGCCGCCGCGGAGAATCCGGATAACCAGAGTTACATCGACTATGGGGATGGTGTGCCATGAAGCGCACAGTCGCGGGGCTATTGTTATTACTAGTAATGGTCGGGGTGGCGATTGCAAGTGCAGCTAGAGCCGATGTCGTTTACGATTTGACCGCTACATTTTCCGCGGGCAACGTTATCCTTGAGCACCGGCTCGTAAACAGCTCGCGCATGAGCATCTGCCTATTTCCGGACCAAGCCGACCTGGCTGACGCTCGGTTCCTTGACGTAAGTGGGCAGTCGGTGGAAAACATTGCCACGACTGGCACGATTACGGCTGAGCAAACTATCTACATTGCGTATCCGGATCGGGCGGCACGGACATTCGTCTCGACCAGAACTCGAAGCGCAGTCTTTCGGACAACGACTGATGCGGACCGCGTCACACAAGTAGAGTTCGAGATGTTCGCGTACGATTGCCGCAGTCTTGTTGCAAAGAACTATCTTCGCTTGCATCCGGTATTCCGCAGGACGGTTAGAGTAATGGTGAAGCGAGAGCCTTGAGGTTTTGTGGATGACCAAAATCGCTACACATACGTAGGCAATGATCCCCTGAATGCTACCGACCCGGACGGCAGGGAGATACTTCTGTCAACGCATGGGGTTTTCGGTAGTCCGATTCAACATTCAAAGATAGTGATAATTCCGAAGAATCAGGCTAAGTACGCGCACGATGCTCGATTCAAGCACGTAACGCCGGATGGTCGGCGGTTCGCGACAATAGGCGCAGGTCCGCAAGGAAAGGTTCCCTATTTCCTCGGAAAACTTATTGGCAAGGAAGGGAGAGAAACCGACGTAGCGAGTACCGCGGCCGGTGCCGATTCTCCGAATCAGGACTTGGCGCTTCCGGGAGGGATGTCAGAAGACGAAGCAATATCTGCTCTGTTTAACGGTCTAAGCAATTTCCAGAATGACTCGGACTATTCGTTGTTCCCAGATCGAAGTGACCCGAATTCCAGAGCGATTGATTACAACTCAAATGGCTTTGCGAACGGCTTGTTGCATGCCGAAGGGTTTTCTGGATATGACCGTCCGGCAGCAACTCCTGGATTCGATATTCCAGTGCCGGATTCCGCATTCTTGAAGCATGGCACCATTACCGTAACGGAGTGCACTCCAGAGCATCCCTGCTGATTCAGCGTAAATACATGAGCACAAATGCTAAACATGTTGGTTTATGGGCGCTTATTGCGATCGTTGTGAACATGATGGTGTGTTCCGTGGTGATAGGGGTATTTGTGCTCGCACTTCCTACCGGCATTCTTTTTTGGTGCAATTTGGGTGCGGTGTTGTTTGCGAGCACCACTCACATAATGGTGTTCCGAAGAAAGTTCGATGGCGTTCGGATGGTGATTTTCGCGGCGAGCGTAGTCGCGAACTTGTTTGTGCTCACCACGGTGATGCTGTCACGCGGCGACGGGCCGTAGGTAATACACATATGTGAAGAATGACCCACTGAACAACACCGATCCGAGGGGGACCGAATGCACTAAA
>JANXOV010000096.1 GCA_025357635.1 Pseudomonadota bacterium | reverse complement strand
TGTGCCCGCGGCCAGAAATCCACGCAACCCGGCTCGCGCCGTGTCCGCGCGCACCTGCGCGCCGAAAACGTCGGCCGCTGCTTGCGGAAAATTGCCGAAAGTGGGATGCGCCCAGCCCTCCGCTGATACCAACCGGGGGGTCATATCGACAATCGCCAGGCCCTTTAACCGCTTGGCTCCAAATTGCTTGAGGTAGTTCAGCGCCACAAGCCCCCCGAGGGCGACGCCGGCGATGACCACCTTGTCGAGCTTCTTGAGTTCCAGAAACTCTTCGATGTCATTCGCGATCTGCTCAATGGAATAGCCGAAGTTAGGCTTGCCCGACTCGCCATGGCCGCGCATATCCAGCGCGATAACTCGCGCTCCTTGCGCCAGAGGCCCGAGATTGGGCTTCCAGAAATAGCGCGCGGAATACATCAGCGCGTGGATTAGCAACAACGGCGGCCCGCTGCCCTGCTCATAGTAATGCAGTGGTGTTCCGTCCTTCAGCCAGGCATGGGGCATCTGAAGCTCCTAATAGCGGATACTGACGGCCACGCCATAGGTGCGTGGCACTCCGTACACCGCCTGCGGAACCAAGGTTCCCGGAGGAGCGACGCCGCTTTCCAGAACCGTGGCGAAATAATCCTTGTTGGAGAGATTGTCACCATATGCGCTTACCGACCATTTGTCATTCGCACCAGCGTAGGTGACGCGTGCGCCGAACGTGCTGTAGCCCGCCTGGCTTACGGTCTCACGGTTGAACTGGGTGAAATACTGCTTGCCTCTAAACGCCCAGTCACCGCGCAGCCGCAGCTCACCACCCGCAAGGGGCGTCGCCCACTGCACGCCGAGGCTGCCTTGGATCTTGGGCGCGCGCGGCAAGCGGCAGCCGGCAAGACTAATGGTCCGATTGGCGGCAGCCGGCGGCACCGATGGCGAGCCCACCTGCGATCCGCAGCCCAGTGCCCCGGGCGCCGCCGGATTGCCGCTGAAGCCCGGATCTTCGGTGATGAATGTATCGTAGGTGGCATCCAGAAACGAGACGCCCGCGTTCAGCTCAAAGCCGGCGCCGGGAGCGGCTCGCAATTCGACTTCCGCGCCCTTGATCTTCGCTTTGGCAGCGTTGACAACTGTGGCCGACAGATTGACGACCTTTCCAACCTGCAGATCCTTGTAGTCGTAGTAGAAGGCGCTGAAGTTGGCGATCAGCCGTCCGCCCGCGCTCTTGGTTTTCAGGCCCAATTCGTAAGCCCAAAGATATTCTGGATTGTACGGCTCCTGTACGGCGAGGAGGTTGAACCCGCCGCTCTTGAAGCCGCGAGTCACCGAGGCGTAACCCAGGACATCGGGCGCGAAATCGTAGTCGACACCGAACTTCGGCGTGACTGCGTTCCAATCCCGGCTCAGGCTGGGTTGCTCCGTCACGAAGCCAAACGCGTTGTACACCAGCGAACCGTCCTTCTTCTCTTTGTTGTACCGCAGACCCAGTGTCGCTCGGAGACTGTCGTTGAATGAGTAGGTGCCCTGTCCGTACACCGCATACGCTTTCGTATTCGAGGTGCCGTCCCACAACAGATTGGGGGATGGGACTGGCACGAAATACAAGAAAGGGATTCCCGTGAAGGTCTCGGCCTTTTCATCAAGATAATAGGCGCCAGCAATCCAGTTGAAGCGGGCATTGCCGTTGCTCGCCAGCTGAAACTCCTGCGTGAACTGCTTCGACGTATCGGTTTGGAAGTAGTTTACAAACAGCTGATCGAAGCCATCTCCGTCATTCAGCCAGGAGAAGTCTATTTTGCGGTAACTGGACAAGGACGTGAAGGTCATCCCATCCAGTTTCCAGCTGAGCTTTGCCAACATGCCGTCCTGATCCGCACGGCCGACGCTGGGAATGGTGCGATTGGTGCCGGGGATGACATTGGCGAAGTCCTGCGACACGGTGCGCGGATCTGGCAGGCTTTGATCAGGACCAAACAAATTGAACCAGTAGGCATTGGTTGTATCAAAATATTTGAATGCTGGCGGCAGGCTCTTGTCGCGCGATATCTCACCGTTGAGCAGCAAGGACACATCGTCGGAGAAAGTGAAGCGAACTTGGGCGCGCACTGCCCACAGATCCTGATTGTCCAGTTCATCGACCGAGCGTGACCTTGCGTCCGAAATGGCAGGAACACCAGGGAACCCGGTGGCTCCGTCAGCGGGGCGCGCCGGCAGGCCGGGAAAGATATTCTTCGAATAGCCATCACGCTGTGCATACAGTACCGACAGACGAGTCTCCACGCTGGGGCTGAATGGCATGTTCAATGCAGCTTCTACGCGCCGCTTTGCATAGTTACCTACATCCAGCTTGACGTAACCGCCAAAAGTGCTGGTAGGCTCATTGGATAGAATGTTGATGACACCACCGCTCGCATTGCGACCGTAGAGGGTCCCCTGTGGACCACGCAGTACTTCAATGCGGCTGACATCGAAGAAATCGAAAATCGAAACCGAAGAGCGCGCGAGATAAGCCCCGTCCTTGTGGATGGCAACGCCAGGGTCCGAGCCGACCGTGTAGTTTTCCGTACCGACTCCGCGGATGACAACTTTGCCGATCACCTCTTTTTGGATGGTCAAGCCAGGAGTAATGGCCGCCAGCGCATCCGTGGAAACAATTCCCTGTGCGGCAAGATCTGCGCCGGATAGTGCGGTGATGGAAATCGGCGTCTTTTGAACGGTGTTTTCGCGCTTTTCAGCGGTGACTACGATCTCCTCCAGGCTGTTGGCTTCCTGCGCCTGAGCACTGACGGCGCCAATATAGCCGCAACCGAACAACCCCAAGACGATAGAACCCCAAGTCATCGTACGTGTCATGTGAACCCCCATTCTTAAACTTCCGCCAAACGCGCCCTGCTGCGGCGATGAATTCGTGGGCCAAGATTTACGCCCGTCCTTATTGGCAGTCAAGCAGCTATGTGCACGAAGAGTTCATGGTTGTGAACTTGCTAGTTGCGTCATGGGTGGACTGGCTCGTATTCTTCACCCGCACACCAGCGACGAGGGGACACAGGTGGCCGGTTATATCGACATCGTTTGCAATCTGTACGACCCAACGGCCGTCAAGCGCAAAGAAACTGGCATCGACAACACGTTCAAGCGGCAGATTCGCATGGACCGCAAAATGTGGGGCGGGGTGCCGATATCGGATTATTTGCGGCGCATGGATCGGGCCGGAATCGAGCGCAGTCTGCTCATCGCCGTTCGCGCCGGCGACAAGAACGTTCGCGGCTCCTTCGAAATAGCCTATGAGCGAGTCCACAAGATCTGCCGTCGCTACCCGGATCGCTTTTCGGGTCTTGCGGGAGTGGACCCCTTTCGCGGTATGACGGGAATCCGCGAGCTACAGCATGCGGTCGAGGACATGGGCTTCGTGGGGGCGCATCTGTAC
>JANXOV010000086.1 GCA_025357635.1 Pseudomonadota bacterium | reverse complement strand
GTGCGCTGGGAGACGCGAGCAGCCTGTTGCATGTTATGAGTCACAATGACAATCGCGTAGTTGCCGCGCAATTCATCGATGAGATCTTCGATCTTGGCGCTGGCGATGGGATCCAGCGCCGAGCACGGTTCGTCCATGAGGATGACTTCCGGATTCACCGCGATGGTGCGCGCGATGCACAGACGCTGCTGCTGTCCTCCGGAAAGACCGGTGCCCGGTTGAGTCAGACGATCTTTGACTTCTTCCCACAAGCCCGCGCGCTGCAGACTGGTCTGCACGAGTTCATCCAGCTCAACCCGATCCGCGGCGAGGCCGTGAATGCGCGGGCCGTAGGCCACGTTCTCGTAAATGGATTTGGGGAAGGGATTGGGCTTTTGAAACACGATGCCGATGCGCGCGCGCAACTGCACCACATCCTGCTTGCGCTCGTAGATGTCCTGGCCTTCGAGCGTGATGTCGCCGCTGACCCGGCAGTTCTCGATGGTGTCGTTCATGCGGTTCAGGCAGCGCAGGAAGGTGGACTTGCCGCACCCGGAGGGCCCGATCATGGCCACGACTTCGTTGCGTGCAATGTCCAGACTTACGTCCTTGATGGCGTGCTTGTCGCCGTAATGCACGTTGACGTTGCGCGCACTCATGATGGGGTTGTCGACGGTGACACGGCCCGCGGTCTTGTGCGTGGCGGACGCATTGGCGGAAACCACCTCCGTCGCGCTCAGTGGTGCACCTGCATTCGAGGATTTGATGTCGATGACCATAGGTTTAACGATCCACCTGTTTGTACTACCAGCGCCGTTCAAAGCGCTGCCGCAAGAACACCGCTGCGCCGTTCATCAGCAGCAAGAACGCGAGCAGCACCATGATGGCGCCGGAAGTGCGCTCCACGAAGGCCCGCTCGGGACTGTCCGCCCACAAATATACCTGTACGGGCAGCGCCGTGGCCGGATCGGTGAATCCATTGGGCACGTTCACGATGAAGGCCACCATGCCGATCATGAGCAGCGGCGCGGTTTCCCCCAGAGCGCGGGCCATGCCGATGATGGTGCCAGTCAGCATGCCGGGCATGGCCAGCGGGAAGACGTGATGCGTCACCACCTGCACGGGTGAAGCGCCAATCCCCAGGGCCGCCTCGCGAATCGAGGGGGGCACCGCCTTGATCGCCGCGCGGCTCGCAATGATGATCGTGGGCAGAGTCATCAGCGTCAGCACCAGACCGCCCACCAGCGGCGCTGAGCGCGGCAGGCCGATGATGTTGATGAACACGGCCAGACCCAGCAGCCCGAATACGATGGACGGAACGGCCGCCAGATTGTTGATGTTGACCTCGATCAGGTCGGTCCAGCGATTGCGTTTGGCGAATTCCTCAAGGTAGATCGCCGCCGACACGCCGATGGGGAAGGACAGCAGCAAGGTGATGATGAGCGTGAAGAAGGAACCGGCCACCGCGCCCCAGATGCCAGCCTGTTCCGGCTCGCGCGAATCCCCGTGCGTGAAGAACCCCGTATTGAAGCGCAGCTGGATGAGCCCCTTGGCTTTCAAGGCATCGATCCAATCCAGTTGCTGATTGGACAGCGGCCGGCCATCCTCGCTTTCCTGGCGCGTGATGTGGCCCTTCATCGCCATGTCGGTGTTGTCGCGCGCCAGCACCCACACGCGTTCAGACTTGCCGATCAGCCTCGGGTCGGCTACCACGCGCCGCTGCAGTTCGTAGCCGGCATCATCGCTCACCAATACGTTGAGCTGCTTGAGATTGGGCCGGCCCTCCACCGTGGGGAACTGCGTGCGCAGCGCGGCCTTCGCAGCGGCCTGGAAATCGCCCTGCCCGAGCGACTGCGCCGACCCATTGCCCTGCGGATCGATGAGTGCCGCGTCATAGGTGACATCCAGGCCGATGTAAGTCTGCCGGAACGCGCTGTAGCCTTTGCTGATGATGCTGTAAAACAGCATCATCACGAAAAAGATGCCGATGAACACCGCGGCGCGGCCATACCAGCGGAATCGCGACTCGGCGCGGCGCCGCCGCTTGATGGTTCGCTGCACGAGTGCAGTGGTTTCCTGCGCGGTGCGATTGGAAACCGAACGGCGGGTCAGGCTATTCATATTGTTCCCGGTACTTGCGCACCACGCGCAAGGCAACGATGTTCAGCACCAGCGTAACCAGAAAGAGCACAAGACCGAGCGCAAAAGCCGCCAGTGTCTTCGGGCTGTCGAATTCCTGATCGCCCACCAACAGGCTGACGATCTGCACAGTCACCGTCGTGACTGCCTCCAGCGGATTGGCCGTCAGGTTCGCGGCGAGGCCCGCGGCCATGACCACGATCATGGTCTCCCCGATGGCGCGCGACACCGCCAGCAGCACGCCGCCGACAATCCCCGGCAAGGCGGCGGGCAGCACCACCCGGCGGATGGTTTCTGACTTGGTGGCGCCGAGTCCGTAGGAGCCGTCACGCAGCGCCTGCGGCACGGCGGAAAGCATGTCATCGGCGAGTGAGGAGACGAAAGGGATGATCATGATGCCCATGACAAAGCCGGCCGACAGCGCACTTTCGGAGGCGACGTTCAATCCCAGCGACTCGCCGACTCCCCGCAAGTAAGGTCCAACGGTCAGGGCCGCGAAAAAGCCATAGACCACGGTGGGAATGCCGGCCAGGACCTCCAGAAACGGCTTGGTGACGGCCCTGAACCGGCGGTCGGCGTACTCGGCCAGATAAATGGCCGAAAACAAGCCCACCGGAACCGCCACGGCCATGGCGATGCCGGAGATCATCAACGTGCCCACGAACAGCGGCACGGCGCCAAATGCGCCGGATGCACCCACCTGATCGGCGCGGATGGCCATCTGCGGGCTCCAGTGCGTGCCGAACAGAAAACTCAGCGCAGGCACCTGCCGGAAAAACAGCACCGATTCATACAGCACCGAGATCACGATGCCGACGGTTGTGAATATCGCCAGCGTGGAGCACAGCAACAGCATGCCACGAACGATGGCCTCGACCTGATTGCGTGCCCGCAACTCTTTGGAAATGCGGCGGTGAATCATCCACAGTCCGGCGGACGCGACCAGCAAAGACAGGACCGTCAAGGCCAGGCGCGAGGTGGCGCGCAGTTCGCGGTAGTGCTGTGCCGCTGCCGCGACTTCAGGCCGCGCCGCATCGGGCCGGGTGTTTCCTTCCACCACATTGCGCACATCGTTCATGAACAGGCCACGATCCTGCTCGGCCATCTGCGAATACGGCGCCGGAAGACCCGTCAGCACCGAATGCGTGATCACAGAGCCTTGAAACGCACCCCAGATGAACACCACGATCAAGGCCGGCAGCGCGCACCACAGGGCCGTGAGGGCGCCGTAGTAGCTGGGCAGCGAATGCAAATGGCGGGCACCGCGCGCGCCGCCCACCACGGCGACGGAACGTGTCTTTCCCAATCGATAGGCGATGATCGAGAAGACGAGCAAAACCAGAATCAGAATTGAAGTGCTCATTCGATCATGTTCGCGCTATGGAAAAATCCCCGCCGGCTTCCGGGCCCTATGATGGACGAACGCCCGCCAAACTGAAATCTCCACCGGCTAAAGCCGGTGGGTTCGCCAGAGGCGACAAATGTCGCCCGGTCGGCCGAGCCGACAGGCTCTTCGATGAAGGTAGCTGTGTTTGCAGATGACACCCTTTCGTATCCAGGT
>JANXOV010000162.1 GCA_025357635.1 Pseudomonadota bacterium | reverse complement strand
GCGTTTGCCGAGGAAATCGTCGCCGACGTCGACAAGGTCACCGCCATTCCGGACGAACTGCCCTTTGACCTGGCGGCCTCCTTCGTGATGGCCTATGGCACCTCGTATCACGCCCTCAAAGATCGCGCAGCGCTGCAGTCTGGCGAAACGCTGCTGGTGCTCGGCGCGGCCGGCGGCGTTGGTCTCGCCGCCGTGGAAATCGGCAAGGCGATGGGTGCGCGCGTCATCGCAGCGGCCTCCAGCGATGAGAAGCTGGCCGTGTGCCGCGCGCACGGCGCGGATGAATGCATCAACTACACCACGCAGAATCTGCGCGATCGCATCAAGACCATCACCGGCGCGCGCGGCGTGGATGTGGTCTACGACCCCGTCGGCGGCGAGTACAGCGAACCGGCACTGCGCAGCGTCGGCTGGCGCGGGCGATTCCTGGTTGTCGGATTCGCCAATGGCACGATACCGAGCATTGCGCTGAACCTGACGCTACTCAAGGGTCTGTCCATCGTCGGCGTGTTCTGGGGCGAGTACACGCGCCGCGAACCGACAAAGTGGGCGCAGGATCTTGCCGACCTGTTGCGCATGGTCAACACCGGCGCGTTGAAGCCGCTGGTGTCGCAGCGCTACCCGCTGGAGCGAGTGGCCGATGCCTTGAACGCCGTGTCGGCACGCAAGGCCATCGGCAAAATCGTCCTGATCCCCGCTTAGAACCGGTAGCCGGCCTGCCGTGTGCGCAATACTTCGCAGGAAAATACATCTGGTGGCAGCCGCCGACGATTGTCGCAAACGATCCGCATCGGATCATTACGCAGGTGATGAATCTGGGTACTACTGGTACTTGACGCTGGGATTGGTGGAGATTGCCGGCGTCCCGCCCATGCTGGTGCGACGCTTCGATTGTCCTGAAGGGGTGATCTGACCTCTATCTTCGTTTTGTTAGGAAAGAAACCGGTTGACGAATTGAGCAGGCATGATGACCGGAATATTGGCGGCAAGAGCAAGCAAATCCGCGTCCCCCGTGATGAGCCATTCACCTTGTCCCGCCACGAGCGTTGCGAGCACCATCCAATCATCAGCATCTCGGGGCATCGGAACCGATATTCCCTCGAGCTCTGTCGGAACGACAAAGAATGGCAGCAGTTCGAGGAAGCCTGCTGTGTCCACACCAGCCGCTACCAGGCGCTTTCGGATTTTTGGATAGTCCAGAACCCGTTCAAGTTCATGCTGTAGCGGCGTGCTTACGAGGAGCTGCAACTGTCCATCCCAAACCGAACGTAGTATCCGTCCTGGGACACTGTCTCGCCTCAGCAATGCTGACACCAATACATTGGTGTCAAGCACGATTCTCACTGATTAACGCAGCCGCCGTGCTGAGCGACGCACAGATTTGACCGCATCCGCGATTTCGGCATTCGCATCTGCTTCCGCAACCTTGTCGTAAACATGGCCCATCTTTTCCGTGAGCTGATCAAACCGGTCGCGCAATTGGCGAATGCGCTCGAATAGCGGGAAATCGACCAAAGCAGCGACGGGCTTTCCATCTTTGGTGACAACGACCGAGTCTCCCCGGTACTGCACATGGTTAAGCAATTCGCCAAGGTTTTGACGAACCATCATGGCTGAGGCTTCTCGCTTCATAGTACGATCATAGTAACCATAATGGTCATATTAATCAATACAACGTAAACTCAATCACTTACAGTAGACCTGCTCCATGCGCACCCTGATGCAATCGAACATGCGCGTGGTCAGAGACGATCACATCCGTGACCACCGACGGCTCCGCTCTGCGAAAAATGTGGAGCTCCACATTTTTCGCAGAGCGGAGCCGTCGGTGGTCACGGATGTGATCGTCTCTGACCAC
>JANXOV010000129.1 GCA_025357635.1 Pseudomonadota bacterium | reverse complement strand
ATCCTATCAATCTCGACGGCCAGTCTTCCCCTTCGTTTTCAATCCGTTAGACCCGATCGCTTTTTCCGCTACGGCTTAAGTAAGTGCCATTCCCCTTAACGCAGCATTCTCAGCGCTGTCGCCAACGCTGTTGTAGCCGATGAGCCATCTCAATAGAAAGTATTCCCACCTCGCCCGGAGTGTCAATGCGGAATCGGTCAACAAACAACGGATGTTCACATCCGTGAACAGGTTCCTCACGCTTATGTTTTGTCCACCGTACTGATCAAATTGAGCAAGACTTCGATGCCGTGGAGTTTGCAGCTGTCCTTGATGCGGAAGCTTTGCTCCACCATGAACTGAGGGCGCAGATTCTGTCGTAGCCGAGGCCGGGCTTAATCGTTGCGACTTCGCAACTCGTTTTTCATGATCTTGCCGCCGGCATTGCGCGGCAGAGACTCCACGATGCGAAACTGCTTGGGCACCTTGTAGTCGGACAACTGGGTACGGCAAATCCTGTCAAGCTCGGGCGTCGGAACCGATGCGCCCCGGCGCACCACGATAAACGCCAATAGCGCTTCCCCCCATCGGACATCCGGTACGCCGATCACTGCGGCTTCCGATACGGCGGGATGCTGCATCAACACATCTTCAATTTCTTTCGGAAACACGTTGAAACCACCGGTAACAACCATGTCCTTTTTTCGATCTACGATGTAGATGAAGCCGTCTTCATCACGTCGCGCCAGATCACCCGCCGACACCCAACCGTTTCGAACAACAGCGCGCGTTTCCGTGGGCTGATTCCAATATCCAGAGAACAGATAGGGAGAGCGCGAATAGAGTTCACCAACCTCACCCGCGACAACTTCCTGGCCGTGATCGTTCAGCAGCCGGATGGTATTCAGTGCAAATGCGGGCCCCACGCTGCGCGGCTTCTGTTGTTGATACTGCGGGCGCAAGTTGGTGACGATGCCCGCCTCGGTGGAACCGTAAGTCTCATGCAACTTGTCATTACCCCAGTATTCGATGATCTGCGCCTTCACGGGCGGCGGCAGCGCCGCGGCATTGGACATGATGGTGCGCAGCGATACCGAGCCTCCGCGATATCGATCCAACGCGGCGCGTTCCAGACTGAAGATGGCATGAAAATGCGCGGGAACCATGAAAACGCCGGTGAAGGTCTCCTGCGCCATCTTGCGTGCAATCAACTCGGGGTCAAACTTGGGCAGGATCTCGACGAACCCACCTGTATAGAGCGAGGCCATGATGAAGGCAAAGCCGGCGCCGTGCGCCATCGGCGCGATGCCTAGTTGCCGATCATCTGGGCCATAGCAGCCATACTCCATGGCCATGCCATGGAAAGTCAGCGCGCGCGAGCGATGTGAGATCAAGATGCCCTTGGGCCGTCCCGTGGTACCCGAACTGTAGACGAGCGTGAAAGGATCCTGCTCCCGCACCTCGGGGTCAGGTGTGAGGGGAGTCGCCGAACGTATCCACTGTTCATATTCCGGGCCAATCTCGACGATGCGTTCAACAGAGCCCGCTATTCGATGCGCAATCTCACTCAAGGACCGATGCACGATCAACAGGCGCGCACCGCAATCGTTGCATGCGTTTTGAACCTCCGGTGCGGTGGCGCGCGCACTCAAGGTGGCGACCACGGCGCCCGCATCCGCGGCGCCCACCACAATTTCCGCGTATTCGGTGCAGTTTGGCGCAAGAACCGCCACCCGGTCGCCACGACGGATCCCGGCCTGACGCAGTGCTCCAGCCAAGCGTGCGACCCGATCACTGAGTTGCCCGTAGGTGAGGACTTCCTCGCCGCAACGCAGTGCAGGCTTTGCCGGCCACCGCGATGCGCATGCGTGCAATCCGCCGGACAATAGCAAAGGAGCGGGCTTGAGCACGGAGTCTTGCACGGGGCCGATCAGCTCTTGGTCGGCCGCTGCGACTGACGTTTGCGAGCGGCTGGCTGCAGCTTCGTGAAAACCGCCAGCGCGTTTTCGCGCATCAACCGGCGGTGCGATTCGGGTCGGAAATTCAGGTCCCCCACCTCGGCGACCGCGCGTTCCGGGTCGATGACAGGCCAATCGGTGCCGAACAGCACCTTGTGTGATCCGTAGGTATTGGCGTAGTGCACGAACGCCGGCGGCCAGTAGCGCGGCGCGTAGGCATCGCCTGCCAGATAGACGTTCGAGTGCTTCCACGCCATCGAAATGGCCTCGTCCGTCCACGGAACACCGACGTGAATGCCAATCAGCGTAAGTTCCGGGAAATCGATCGCCACCGTATCCAGACAGATGGGCCGCCCGACCGAGGGTAAGCGCCGCTCACGTGAGTACACCAGGTTGTGCCCGATCTGCATCATGA
>JANXOV010000124.1 GCA_025357635.1 Pseudomonadota bacterium | reverse complement strand
CGGCGCGCCTGGGCAGCGCCGCCGGGCACAGCAGCGTCGGCAGCTACGAAGCGCAGGCCTCTCAAGCGGCCGGCGAGGATCGCCTCGGACCGATCGTCGACGCGTTCGAGCACGCAATGAACGAGGCACTGAGCAAAGTCGTGGACGGCGCAGATGCGACCTTGCGCGGCCTTGCGCTCAAATCCGAACCTTGAGGCCGTCTCTTTTTCAAGAATTCGCCTCGAGCGCAGCGCCGGTTTCCAGCCACTGCGCTTCAACGGCATCCAGATCCTTCACCAAGGATGAGCGGCATTCGTTCAGCCTGCGAAGGTCCGCGGCGCGCTCGCGAGCGTAAATCCCAGGATCGTTCAGCTCGGCGTCGATCTGTGCGCGTTCGGCGTGCAATCGCTCCAGCTTTCCCTCCAGCTCCAACAACTCGCGGCGCAGCGCGCCTTCGCGCTTGCCGCTCATCGACACTGCCGCCTTCGATGGCCTGGTTCGCGTGCTTTTCCTTTCCTCCGGCGCCGGCTGCGTGGTCTTGCCGCGGGCTTTCAGCCAGCGCTGATAGTCATCCAGGTCTCCGTCGAAGGCTTGCACGCGGCCATCGGCCACCAGGTACAGCGAGTCGGCCACCATCTTGATCAGATGCCGGTCGTGAGAGACGACCACGAGGCCGCCTTCGAAGGTTTGCAGCGCCACCGTGAGTGCGTGCCGCATCTCGATGTCCAGATGGTTGGTGGGTTCGTCGAGCAGCAACAGATTCGGGCGCCTCGCCACCAGCAGAGCCAGCGTCAAACGCGCCTTCTCGCCGCCGGAAAATCGACCGATTGCCTCGAACGCGCGGTCCCCCTGAAAGCCGAACGTGCCCAGGTGGTCGCGCACCTGCTGTTCTTCGCAGCGCGCATAGTCTGCGCCGCCCAGATTGCGCAGATGCCAGAACGCGTTTTGCGCAGGCTGAAGTTGCTCGAGTTGTTGCTGCGCAAAATAGCCCACCGCGAGATCCGGCGAGACGATCCGCTGACCCGACAGGGGCGCGGCTTCGCCAGCCAGCAGCTTCGTGAACGTGGACTTGCCGGCGCCGTTGATGCCAAGCAGCGCAATCCGGTCGTGGGGTCCTATGGTCAGGTTGATGCCGCCGACGATCACCCGCTCCCCGTAGCCGCAGCTCACCTCATCGAGCGCCAGCAGGGGGCGCGGCGCCTTCAGGGGTTTGGCGAATTCGAAATCGAAAGGATTGTCCACGTGTGCCGGCACGATGCGCTCCATCCGTTCGAGCATCTTGATGCGGCTCTGTGCCTGCCGCGCCTTGGTTGCCGATGCTCTGAAGCGATTGATGAAGGAGGTGATGTGCGCCACTTTTCGCTGCTGCCTGGCCAGCAGGGTCTTCTGCAGCGACAGCTCTTCGGCGCGTTTTTCCTCGAATTGCGAATAGTTGCCGTTGTAGGCATGAATGGCGCGGTTTTCGATGTGCAGCACGCGGCCGATGATGGCGTCCAGAAAGTCCCGATCGTGCGAAATCATCAGCAGGGTGCCGGGAAACGCCGACAGCCAGTCTTCGAGCCAGACGATGGCATCCATATCCAGGTGATTGGTGGGCTCATCCAGCAGCAGCAGATCGGCGCGCGAGTTCAAGGCGCGCGCCATCGCCAGCCTGACGCGCCAGCCGCCCGAGAATTCGCCCACCTGCCGTTCGTGATCGGCCACCTGGAACCCGAGTCCGTGCATGATGGCCGCGGCGCGCGACTTGGCGCGGTATCCGTCGATGGCCAGCAACTGCGCGTACAGCTCGGCCAATTCCATCGCGCGGCTTTGGTCCGTCTCGGCTGCCTCGATGGCGTTCATGAGCGCGCGAAGCTCGGCGTCACCATCGAGCACGAACTCGATGGCCGGACGATCCACGGCCGTGATCTCTTGTTCGACCACGGCCATCTTGAGTTGTGCGGGGCGGTCGATGTCCCCCAGGTCGGGCCCGAGCTCGCCCTGGATCGCCGCGAACAGACTTGATTTGCCGGCGCCGTTCGCGCCGGTCAAGCCGACGCGGTCACCCTTGTAGATTGTGAAGTTTGCCTTTTCGAACAGCGGGTCTGGACCGCGCCTTAGCGTTAAATCTCTTGCTGACAACATATGTTTTTATTGTACCTGCTCGTGGGAATTTCCTGTCTTGGGCGCCTTCGGCGTGCGGGCGGGAGAGGGGAGCGGGTTGCGGCGCGAGGCGCTCGCCACGGCCCGGGAATTGTTTTGGTATTCAAGCGTAGCTGCGGGCCGTGGTGACCCGAGACCGGGCGGGCGCTAGGGCCCTACGGATCTCAGCGAGTGATTCAATTCTTGCGCTCCACCGCGCCGGTTCGCCCGGTCTCGGCTCGCTCATCGCACCGCAACCCGCTCCCCTCTCCCGCCCGCATGCCGGATCCGGCCATGGCGGTGAGTTCCGGAGAGTTACATTGTGGTGTTGAGTGGATACTGACGAGACTCAGTGCGCTTGTGCGCGCCGTTGTCGGGCCATCTCTCCACTCTCAAGCACGATGAACCGCTACGGCGTGATCCGAGCGGGCGGGCCTGAAGAGGTTTTGGCCGCGATGAGCGAGCCGAGAACGGGCGTATCGGCGCGCAGGAGTGATTCACCAAAGTTACGTGCTGAGGCCCGTGGAGCCGAAGCGCCCGCCCGTTCGGAAACAGCGCAGTAGTAGATCAGCCGGCGCTAAGAGCGGCTCGAGCAGGCCCGCAAAGCTGCGCAAAATGCGCCGGTCCGTTGCGCTGCTCGGCAAAGATGGCCAGCAGACTCGCCGCATCCATGACATCCCCAAACAACCGCCCCTGCGCTAAGAAGCACCCATGTTTGCGCAGAAACTCCAGCTGCTCGCGCGTCTCGACGCCTTCGGCGACGACTTCCATTTCCAGACTCTTGCCCATGTCGATGATGGTGCGCACGATGGCGGCGTCGTCGGAATCGATGGCCACATCGCGCACGAAGGACTGGTCGATCTTGAGTGTGCTGATCGGGAACTGCTGCAGCGCCGACAGCGATGAATAGCCGGTGCCGAAATCGTCGATGGCCAGATGCAGACCCATGGAGTACAGCTCGTTCAGCAACCGCACCGTGCGCTTGGGGTCGGTCATCAAGGTGGTTTCGGTCACCTCGAGTTCGAACGAAGTGGGTGATACGTCGTGCTTGCGGAACACCGCGCGGAAGCGGGCGATGAAACTCGTCTGCTTCAATTGCCGCAGGCTCAGATTGATGGACACTCGCCCGGGTTGCGCCACCACGCGCTGCCATTCGCGGTAATCGCCGCAGACGCGGTTCATCACCCATTCGCCGATTTCGAGAATGAGGCTGGTTTCCTCCGCCAACGGAATGAATTGCAAGGGCGGAATGTCGCCGTGGCCGGGCAGCCGCCAGCGCAGCAGCGCCTCGGCGCCGATCACGCGGCCGTCGCGCAGATCGACCTTGGGCTGATACAGGATGACCAGCTCGTCGCGTTCGAGCGCACGCCGCAGCTTGCTCTTGAGCATCAGGCGTTCTACCGCCGCTGCGTTCATGTCCGGCACGTAGAACGCGTGTGAATTGCCCCCGTTCTGCTTGGAGTGATACATGGCCGCATCGGCATTGCGGATCAGATCGATGACGTTTTCCGCATCGTGCGGGCACATGGCGATGCCGATGCTGGCCGTCAGGTACACCTCTTCTTGATTCACGTAGAAGGGGCGGCCGATTTCATCGAGCAGGGTGCGCGCCAGTGTGCTCAGGTTTGCCCGGTTGTCGATGTCGGCGGGCAGAGCGTCGATGAACAGGGCGAACTCGTCGCCGGCGAGGCGGCCGATGACCATTTCCTTGCTCAAGTTGCGTGTCAGTCGCTCGCTGAAAATTTCCAGGGTGCGATCCCCGGCCGCATGGCCGAAGGTGTCGTTGACTTCCTTGAAGCGGTCCAGGTCCAGGTACAGCAGCGCCACCAGGCGTTGATTGCGCCGCGCACGCGCGATGGCCTGCTGCAGCAGATGCTGGAACTGCATGCGGTTCGGCATCTTGGTGAGCGTGTCGTAGCGGGCAAGATAGCGGATGCGGCGCTCGGCGCGCTTGCGCTCGGTGATGTTGCGCGCCACGTAGATGTGGCCCTGAAACTGCGGATCTTCGGTGGTGATTGGCGCGGCCGCCATGGAGACGGGGATGGTCTGGCCTGAGGCGGTGCGGATCACGGTTTCGCGGCTTTCACCGGCCGTCAGGGTCAGATCGAAGCTGGCGCGATGCGCCTCGTCGATGAAGCTCAGCAAGGGTTTGCCGGTGATGTCCGTTTCTGTGAAACCCAGCAGTTGCTGCGCCGCCTGATTACTGCTTTTCACCAGGCCGTCGGGTGCGGTCACGAACACCGCATCGCCGAGGCTGTTCAGGACCGTGGTCAGGTAATTCTTGGTGATCGTGGTTTCACGCAGGTTCTGCCGCATGCGCTCGATGGCGTCCTGCAGCTGGCCGAGCTCGTCGCGGCGCTTCACATCCAGGGGGCGAGAATAGTCCCCTTCGCCGATGCGGTTGGCGGTGCGTACGAGTGCGGATATGGGTTTGGACAGGCTGCGCGCGATCAGCCAGGCGCCGATTGCAGCCAGGGTCAGCAGCGGAATGATGACGCCGGCAAAGACGCTCAGTCGCTGGCGCAGGTGATAGGCCTGTTGTCCTTGAATCTTTTCACTCAGCCCGCCCAGCGCGTTCTCCACGGAAGCCTGGCTCATCCAGATGCGCAGGTTGGCATTTTGCAGCGTATGCGTGCGAGGCGTGATGTAGGTCACCGGCGTGTCCAGCACGTAAGGCGGGCTGATGGCCGCTGCCGGCTGCGCCGCATCGGCTGCGAAAAGCACCTGGTTGTCCGGCGAGCGCACCTCCACCCGCAGCACATCGTGGTCCTGGAACAGCCGGGTCGGGATCGCCTGGATTTCGCGCGTGTTACCGGCGCCGAGCGCCGCGGCCAGCTGCGGTGAGGCCTGTGCGCTCAATTCGCGTGCCCGGTGCTGCAGGTCGGCATCGAGCTTCTGCTGGACAGCGTTGAAGGTGGTGGAATTGAACTCTTTGGAATCGACGCGGTGATCGTACAGCAGCAGCGCACCGATCAACGCGCATAGCAGGGCGCCGATGCCCAGTGCAAACGTCAGGTATTGCGAACGCAAACTACGCGCCATGCTGCCCATCCGGCGGCGAGTCAGGCGCCGCGCTGGGACTTGATGATACGCGCTGGCAAGCACAGATTTATAGGGGGGTTTTACCTGAAGCCGGATCCTTCCCGGTAGAATCGCAGCGCATGACCCCAGCCCAACTGACGGGAAAGAGCGCCGAGCACATCATCGCCATCGCTGAATTGCGCTGTGAGCTGCACGCCGGCGTCAAGCAACCGTTCTTCGACATGCGCGCCGCTGCGCGTGCCGCCGGCATCGATCTCACCGCGGCCAGCGCGTTTCGCAGTTTCGAACGGCAATTGCAGATTTGGAATGCGAAATACTCCGGCGGACGCCCGGTTTACGATGCGGCCGGGGGTCTGCTCGACGTTTTGCGGCTGGATCCGGACCAGCGAATCAATGCCATCGTCCTGTTTTCCGCGCTGCCCGGCGCCAGCCGGCACCATTGGGGCACGGACCTGGACCTGATCGACCGCAACGCCATTGCGGCACATTACACGGTACAACTGACGGCTGAGGAATTCGCGGCGCACGGGCCCTTCGAGCGGCTGAACGATTGGCTCCTGCGCCACGCCGGGGATTTCGGATTCTTCAAGCCCTATTGCGGTGTTCAATCAGGCGTGGCGCCGGAGCCATGGCATTGGAGCTATGCCGATATCGCCGAGCCTGCGCGTGTGGAACTCACGCTGGAGATTCTCCAGGATGCGCTCGAGGATTCACCGATCCTGGGACTGGACGCGTTGCGCCACCGCTTGTCGGATCTGCATGCGCATTTCGTCATGAACATCGATCCGCCGCAGTGGTTGGCGTAAGGGTTACGCCCACACGGCTTTGAGGTGACTCACCATGAGACCGCGCACCTGCGCGAGCTCGTTCTCGTTTGAGGTGAACAACGGCGGCCGGCGGCGCAGCAGCGGCCAGCGTTCCGTGCGCAGAACCCGGTCCAGGTAGGCAAGATTGCGGTCGATGGCTTCCATGTAGGGATTACGGCCATTGAACAGCGGTTCAATGAAGCGGTAGGCATGTTCGAAGGCCGCCTCCAGCCGCTGCGTGCGCGCAATGCGCACGAAATGCGGCGTCTGGCGCAGCAGATCGACTCCGGAACTGTATTTCACCTGTACGACACCGCTGGCCCCGGCCGCGGCGGCGACCCCACCGAGCACGAACTCGGGGTAGAGGCGATCGCGGCATTTTTCCAGGTAGCATCGGTCCGCCATCTGCGTCACGAGGTCCGCCGTCCCGAGCAAATGGCCAAGCTTGCGATCGCGGCGGTCATCCAGATGGATCTGATCCAGCTGCACTTCGTAGCCGGTGAAATGCACGACGCGGGTGGCGACCGGCACCCAACTTTGCATGCCGATCACCGGCAGATAACGCGCCAGGAACTTGGCGCTGCGGGTGACGTGATACAGCGTGAATTCGGCGCCGTTGCGGTGCGCTTTGTCACTCGTCTCGCGGATGTAGCCGGCATCGTGAAACAGCGAGGTCACCAGGCCCATCACGCCGCGCTCGCCGCCGAAGCGGGCCGGCTCCTCGGCGGTGCGCTCATGGCCCGTGAGCAGACGCATCATGGTCAGCGTCATGTCCAGGGTGTGCTGTCGGTCGTGATACACGGTGTCGACGCCCAGATAGCCCGGCATGCGCCCCGCGAACAGGCTGTCGAAGGCTTCGAAGGCGCGCTCGACGCGTTCGAAGGATTCGCGCGGCCAGGTCGAGCTGAACAATTGCCGCACGGCGGCCATGACGGCGGCGGTGGAACTTACCTGCACCGAGTTGGTGACGTCGTAATCGTTGCGGCGGAAATCATGCATGATGCGACCGGCAGTGTATGCGCTTGGCTCCCCGGCTGTCACGCGGGCAACACCCCATTCGGCGGCCTATATGTCAAAGGATGCGATGCAGGGCGCGTGATCGGAGGGGCGTTCCCAGGCTCGCGGTTCACGATCGACATGGCAGGCGGCGCAGCGCTCGTGCATGGCACGGCTTGCGAGAATCAGGTCGATGCGCAGACCGTTGTTGCGACGGTAGGCACCCTGACGATAGTCCCACCAGCTGAAACTGTGTGGCGGCTGATCGAATTTGCGAAACACGTCGTGAACTCCCAGCGATTGCAGGGCGCGCAACGCCGCACGTTCCGGTTGGCTTACCAGAACAGAGCCTTCCCATCGTTTGGGATCGTGAACGTCGCGATCCTCGGGGGCGACGTTGAAATCCCCGAGCAGCACCAGATTCGGGTGCAGCGTCAGCTCATTTTGTAAAAACGCATGCAGGGCATTCAGCCAGGCAAGTTTGTAGGCATATTTGTCAGATTCCGGCGTCTGTCCGTTGGGAACATAGACATCGACGATGCGGACACCGCCTATTGTTGCCGCTAGCAGCCGGCGCTGCGGATCGGCGAAATCCGGCAGATCCGTCACCGGCGAGCGGATCTCGTGGCGCGCGGCAATGGCTACGCCGTTGTAGGTTTTCTGGCCGCTGAAAAAAACCTGATACCCGGCCGCTTCGAGCGCCTCGCGCGGAAACTCTGCATCGACGGTCTTGGTCTCCTGCAGCGCCACGATATCCACCGGGTTGGCCTCGAGCCACTGCAGCAATTGCGGCAGACGCACCCGCAGAGAATTGACGTTCCAGGTCGCCACTTTCATGATTTTCTGGCCCTGGAATCCCGTTCCACGGCCGGCGAACGGTGCAACTCGATCATGCGTCGCAGCGTGGTCTTGAGCTGCTCGGCCCGCGCCAGGCCGAACGGCTCCAGCACCCGCTGCTCGTGCTTTTTTGCCAGCCGGATCAGTTGTGACACCGTGCGCAAACCGGCCGGCGTTATGCACACCAGGGTGATGCGCCGGTCCAGGCCGTGCGGCACACGCTGCACCTGCGCGCGCTTTTGCATGCGATCCAGCAGGCGGGTCAGCGTCGGCTGCTTGTTCAGCGTGATCTGGGCGAGCCTGCCGATGCTGATCGACTCGCCGTCGGACAGAGTGGCCAGTATTCGCCACTCCGACACCGACAGGCCATGCCTGCGCACGATGGAATGGAACTCGGTCGATATCAGATGGCTGGCCTGCGCCAGCAGCGCAGCCAGATAGCCGTCGACGAAATGCCCTTTCCTTGCCGTCAAATGCGATCTCCCATACCGTGCGATCCATGATTTTGCATATATCGGCATCCTGCAAATATACTATGCGCAGCCGCGTTGGTTGACGCAAAGGGATGATCATGAATCCAAGCTATCGTGGAAATCCGCAGGCCGTCCGCAATCTGGTCAGGGCCGATCGCGTGCACCGCGACTTGTACATCAGCGAGGAGATATTCACCCTGGAGCAGGAGCATTTCTTCTCCAATACATGGAACTACCTTGGGCATGAAAGCCAGATTCCCCTGGCTGGAGATTACATCACCACGGAGCTTGCGGGTCAGCCCCTGCTGTTGGTGCGTCAGGCCGACGGTTCAGTGCGCGTATTGAAGAACCGATGCGCTCACAAGGGCGCGCGGTTGGTGATCTGTCCGGCAGGCAGCGCCGGCAAGTACCTGCGCTGCCCCTACCACGCCTGGGTGTATCGGATCGACGGATCTTTGCAATCCGTGCCGTTGAAGAAAGGCTACGAGGGCACCAGCCTGTACGAATGCGAAGCGGGCCAGGGTCTGGCGGTTATTCAACATGTGCATCTGTACCGCGGCTTCATCTTCGCCAAGCTCAACGATGCCGGTGCGGACTTCCAGACATATTTTGCCGATTCGCTCTCATCCATCGACAACATGGCCGACCGCTCCCCACAGGGCGAACTGGAAGTGGTCGGCCCGCCGCTGCGCTTCACGCACAACTGCAATTGGAAAATGTTCGTCGAAAATCTGAACGACACCATGCATCCCATGGTCGTGCACGAGTCCTCCGCCGGCACCGCCAAATCCATGTGGGCCGGCCAGCCGGCCGACGCGGTCAAGCCCATGGCCATCGAGCAGTTCCTGCCTTTCATGTCTGACTACAAATTCTTCGAGGACATGGGTGTGCGGGTGTTTGACAACGGCCACAGTTTCACCGGCGTGAATTTCAGCATTCACAGCAATTACAGCGGCATACCGGAGTACGAGGCGGCGATGCAAGCGGCGCATGGCGCGCAACGCACGGCGCAGATCCTGGGCATGGCGCGGCACAATACCGTGTACTACCCGAATCTCACCATCAAAGGAGCGATCCAGACGATTCGCGTGGTCAAGCCGCTGGCGGTTGATCGCACCGTGGTGGAAAGCTGGACATTCCGGCTCAAGGGCGCTCCGCCGTTGCTGCTGCAGCGAACCGCCATGTACAACCGCCTTATCAATTCGCCGTTCTCTGTGGTGGGGCATGACGATCTGTACGCTTATCGCAGCATCCAGACCGGCTTGCACGCCGGCGGCAACGAATGGGTGAGCCTGCACCGCAATTACGACCCGGCGGAAATTGACCGGCACGATCAGGTTACTGTCGGCACGAGCGAACTGCCCATGCGTAATCAGTACCGCACCTGGGTCAATTACATGACGGCTACGATGTGAGCGCCACCATGCAAAACGCTCCGACGCGACAGGATCTGATCGACTTCGTCGTGCTCGAGTCGCAGCTGCTCGATGAAAAACGCTTCGATGAATGGAATGCGCTGTTCACCGACGACGCTTACTATTGGGTGCCGCTGGCGCAGGATCAAGCGGATGGCATCAATCAGACCTCGCATCTTTACGAGGACAAGCTGCTGCGCGATCTGCGCGTCGCGCGCCTGAAGAGTCCGCGCGCCTTCTCACAGCAGCCGCCGAGCCGCTGCCATCATCTGCTGCAGACGCCGGTTATCGTGCGCTACGAGCCGCAGGCCAATGAGTATCTGGTGCGCACACAGTTTCATTACACCGAACTGCAGGTCGATGAACAAAACCAATTCGTCGGCACGTTTTTTCACACGCTTACGATGCGCGGCGACGAATTGCGCATGACGCTCAAGCGCGTGAATCTGCTGAACAGCGATTCGGCTCTGCCGGCGATCCAGTTGTTCATCTGAATTGCGTCGTGGCGCTGCAAACCGTGCATGAGGCCTTCCAGCACAGTGCAGCCCGCGCACCGGCTGCCGAGTTTCTGTACACGGAGAGCGTGACTGCGAAATCCTACGGGATCGCGCCCGGACCCATCACCTATGGCGAGGCTGCGCGGCACGTACAATTGCTGCGCGAGCGCTACCTTGCCGCCGGCTATGGTCACGGGCACCGTGTCGGCTTGCTGCTGGAAAACCGGCCCGCGTTCTTTTTTCATTGGTTTGCGCTGAATTCCCTCGGCGCAAGCGTGGTGCCGATCAGCGCAGAGATGCGACGCTCCGAATGGACCTACCTGATCGGACACAGCGAAATGTGTCTGGCGGTCAGCATTTCTGAACGCACTGCCGATCTCGCGGCGGCAGCCGCCGAGGCCGGCGTCGCGTTTGCCGCCGTGTCGCTGGAAGAGGCCAGCGCGGGCACCGGCGCGGGC